>CAZVNP010000057.1:0-18984 GCA_964628285.1 uncultured Lentimicrobiaceae bacterium | reverse complement strand
AATATTACAGGTTGCAATCCCGGCAGAACACCGAAGTCACCCTGATCGGGCTGGTGGTGTCGGTGAGTAAAGCGTTTTATGATGCCTTATTATCGCAGCAGCAACTCAATATCATCAACGAAGATATCGCACGGCTCACCAAGAGTCTGGCTGATGCCTATGCCCAGTATCAGAGCGGGATTGTTGATGAGATCGACTACAAACAGGCCACCATCTCTTTGAATAATGCCAAAGCGCAAAAGGTAGCTGCCGAGGAAGCCATTAAGGCGAAGTACGCCTATCTTAAGGAACTGATGGGATACCCTGTGGAGAAAACATTAGTTTTAAATTATGACAGCCTTTCCCTGGCGAAAGATATGCTCCTCGACACCCTTCAGGAACTCCGTTATGATCACCGCATTGAATATCAGCTGCTGAAAACAAACCTGCAACTTCAGAAATCAAATATCGATTATTATAAACTGAGCTTTCTCCCTTCCTTATCAGGGTATGCCAACTATAATTTGGTTTACCAGAATGATAAGTTCAACGAATTGTACAATGAGAGCTTTCCTAATTCCAGTATCGGATTGACGCTGACCTTTCCCATTTTTGAGGGTACACAGCGGATGCAGAGCCTGAAAAAGGCACGCCTGCAATATAACAGGTTAACACTCGACACCCTTAACCTGGAGAGCCAGATCAATACGGAGTATATCCAGGCCATGTCGGCCTATAAAAGTAATATGATAGCTTATGAGGTGACACTTCAAAACATAACCATTGCCAGGGAAGTGAATGATCTCGTGAAATATCAGTACGAACAGGGGATCACTCCGTATCTGGAGGTCATCGTTTCACAGACGGATCTGAGGACAGCGGAGATCAACAATCTGAATGCCCTGTTACAGGTTCTTTCAAGCAAGCTGGATGTGGAGCAGGCCCTGGGAAATATTTCGGTTAATTATTGATCAAACATTGTTAAACATGCCAGGAAACAAATTTATTCTATCGTTAACGGTGATCAGTGTCCTTCTCCTGATGCTGTCGTGCCGTAATCAAAATAAAACATCCTATTCGGGAGATGCCGTGCCGGTTCATACTTACACTGTCGGGAAGGAAAAGGTGGTGTTTTACGACACCTATCCGGGCACGGTGGTGGCCCTCAATGAAGTTCAGATACATAGCGAGGTGAGCGGGTATGTTACCGGCATTTTTTTCCATGACGGAAGCCAGATAAAAAAGGGACAGAAATTATATGAGATCGACAGGACCAAATACCAGGCCGCTTACGATCAGGCCAAAGCCAACGTGGACATTGCCGAAGCCAACCTGGACAAGGCTCAACGTGATGCCGACAGATATGAAGAGTTGTTAAAACAAAATGCCATTGCCAGACAAATCGCCGACAATGCGCAAACCGATCTGGACAATGCACGCATGCAGGTTATAGCCGCCAAAGCTGCTTTATCGAGTGCCGCCACCGACCTGAATTATTCTGTCATCACCGCCCCCTTTGCGGGTACCATTGGAATATCACAGGTCAAGCTGGGAGCTTACATAACCACCGGTCAGACCCTCATGAACACCCTCTCATCCAACGATCCGATAGGGGTGGATTTGCTGATCGACGAAAAAAACCTGTCGCGTTTTCTTGACATTAAGGATGACACCTTATCAGAATCTGATATTGATTCAACCTTCAGGCTGTTATTGCCCGATAATACCCATTATCCTTATATGGGTAAACTGAGCGTGATCGACAGGGCTGTCGACCCACAGACAGGAACGGTCAAGGGACGCATTGTCTTTCCAAATCCTGAACGGTCACTGAAAGAGGGTATGAACTGCGTGGTTAAGGTGTTGAATGCCAGCTCAGGAGAGCAGATAGTCCTGCCTTATAAGGCGGTGGTGGAGCAAATGAGTGAATATTTTGTCTATGTGATCAGCAACGGGTTGGCCAATCAGACCAGAATAATCCCCGGGCCCGGCCTGGATGGAAACATTATAATAAAAGAAGGGCTGAAAGCCGGGGAGGTAATCGCACTCGACGGGTTGCAGCAACTGCATAATGGCTCTGCCGTGCGACTCCTTGACGCGGATACAACGGCCCGGCAGGGAAAATATTAAATGAACGGGGTTAAATCATCATGACATGATTGCGGATACCTTTATAAAAAGACCTGTCACGGCCATCGTCGTTTCCATCATCATCATCATTCTGGGAGTGGTGTCGATCCTGAGTTTACCTGTAAGTCAGTACCCTGATATCACACCGCCGGTGGTTCAGGTCTCGGCGTCATACACCGGTGCTGATGCCCAAACGGTCGAACAAACGGTCGCCACGCCCATTGAAACCCAGGTGAACGGCGTGCCGGGAATGGCTTATATGCAATCCAACAGCTCCAACAATGGTCAAATGAGCATGAACGTCACCTTCAACATCGGAACAAATGTCGACATTGCGGCCCTCGATGTCCAGAACAGAGTGAATGAGGCTCTTCCCGACGTTCCCCAGGAGGTGAAGAACCTGGGTGTCACTATCAGAAAACGCTCCCCGGGTATCCTTATGGCCATCACAGTCTATTCCCCTAATCAGACGCACGGCATTGAATTTCTGGATAACTACACCAATATCATCATCAAGGATGCGTTGCTGAGGGTTCCCGGTGTGGGTGATATCTTCACCCATGCGCAGGACTTCAGTATGCGACTCTGGCTGAATCCCGACAAGCTGGCACAGCTCAGCCTCACACCGGCGGATGTCATACAGGCCGTGCAGGAGCAAAATATACAGGTAGCGGCGGGGGTTATAGGTGCCCCGCCACAGCCCTCAGACCAGGCTTTTGAGTATACCGCTTTCGTCAATGGGCGTCTGAAGACAACAGAGGAGTTTGGTAAAATCATAGTTAAAACAGATCCTGCCGACGGCTCCCTTGTCTATCTGAGAGATGTAGCCCGCATCGAGCTTGGTCAGTTTAATTATTCCGGTGGTTCTTATGTGGACGGTCAAAGGGCCTCTTTTCTGCTCGTTTTCCAGGCACCAGGCAGCAACGCCCTGGAAACAGCCAACGGTATCCTGTCGGAAATGAAGGTGCTCGCGCGTTCTTTTCCTCCCGATGTATCTTACCTGGTGCCCTTCGAAACAGTGTCGGTGGTGAAGGTATCCATGCACGAGGTGGTGATGACCCTGCTGAAAGCCCTGTCGCTGGTGGTTATTGTTGTTTTCCTGTTCCTGCAGAACTGGCGCGCCACCATCATACCCATACTGGCCATACCGGTGGCCATCATCGGTACCTTCGCCTTTTTCCTGCCTCTGGGATTCACCGTTAATACCCTGACATTGTTCGGTTTGGTGCTGGCCATCGGTATTGTGGTCGACGACGCAATCATAGTGGTGGAAGCGGTTCAACATTATATCGACGACCTGCATTTACCGGCCAGAGAAGCAGCTTTCCGTGCCATGAAGGATATATCGGGTCCGGTGGTGGCTATAGCCCTGATACTAGCCGCCGTCTTTGTGCCGGTGGGATTTATTCCGGGTATCGTCGGAAAACTCTACCAGCAGTTTGCCATCACCATAGCCATTTCAGTATTGATCTCTGCCTTTGTGGCCTTGTCGCTGACACCTGCCCTCGGCTCCCTGCTTCTGATCCCCCGTAAATCCGATGCTGAACGGCGGGGATTGGGCCGTTTTTTCTCTCTGTTCAACAGGGTTTACGACAAGGGGCTTAATTTCTACAGTTCATCGGTCAGGAAAAGCATGAGCTATTCACGTTACCTGTTCATCTTGCTTCTTTTTATCTTATTGGGTGCCGTGGTGCTTTTTAAGACCAAGCCTACCTCCTTCATTCCTACTGAAGATGGAGGCCGTGTCTATATCACCTTTGAGTTACCGGAGGCATCGGCCACCGCACGTACCGAGGCGGTGCTCCATCGCATCATGGACATCCTGGCCCTAACACCGGGCGTGGAACACTATGCCGGTATCGTCGGCTTGAATGTCGTCACCTTCTCTGCCAAATCGAACAGCGGCACCATATTCTGCCAGTTCATCCCATGGAACCAACGTAAGAAAAAGGCTCTCGGGCTTCAGGCCATCATCAGTGATATGTACCGCCGGTTTTCAGTGATACACGATGCCAGGATCATTGTCATCCCCCCGCCGGCCATCTCCGGGCTGGGAAGCACGGCCGGCTTCAGCTTTATATTGGAACAACGCGAAAGCAACGACGATATCTTCGGCTTCGGAAATGTGGTCCGAAATTTCGCAATAGCGGCCAATAAGCGCCCAGAAATAGCCAGTGCTTTTACTTTTTTTACAGCCCATACACCTGGGTACAGCATCATCGTGGACCGTGAGAAATGCAAACGCATGGGCGTGGAGCTGACCAGTGTTTTTAACACTTTGCAGACCTTCGTGGGAAGTTATTATATTAATGATTTTACTATATATAACCGTGATTTCAGGGTGGTGGTGCAGGCTGATACGCTTTTCCGTGATAACATCCGGTCGCTGGATAAATTTTATGTACGCAATAACCAGGGAGACATGATACCGCTGAGCACCCTGGTAAGTTATAAGGTCGTTGAAGGTGCGGCCCTGATCACTCATTACAACATGTACCGTTCGGCTGAGTTTGACGGTAATACCGCCCAGGGTTACAGCAGCGGTCAGGCACTGCAGGCCTTGCGGGAGGTCGCTGCCTCCGTGCTGCCGGCAGGCTACGGTTATGAATTCTCAGGTCTCAGCCGTGAAGAGATCAATGCGGGGTCCAAATCGGTCCTGATCTTCAGCATCTCCATCATTTTTGTATTCCTTTTCCTGGCAGCCCTTTACGAAAGCTGGTCGGTGCCTTTCTCTGTGCTGCTGGCGGTACCCCTGGCTGCTTTCGGCGCCATCGTCGCCCTCACTTTCGTCACTAAGCTCAGCGATAATGTTTATGCCCAGATCGGCCTCATCACCCTCATCGGGCTGGCGGCTAAAAATGCCATCCTGATCGTGGAGTTCGCCAAGCGGCGTGTCGACGGCGGCATGGAGCTGATCAAAGCCACCCTGGAGGCTGTCCGTCTGAGGCTCCGTCCTATCCTGATGACCTCGCTGGCTTTTATCTTCGGTGTCTCACCCCTGATCTTCACCCGTGGTGCCGGCGCCATAGCTCGTCAGACCATCGGCTGGACCGTCCTGGGCGGGATGCTGGCCGCCACCTTCATAGGGGTTTTTATGGTGCCGGTGCTGTTTGTCCTGATCACCCGCCTGTCCTACGGAAAGAAGAAACTGGAGGAGCTGCGGAAAGCAGGGAATCAAGAATAGAAACCGAACCACGAAGGCTTTCATGACCAACGGGGCACAGTTCAATCCGGTCTTCTTTTCCCACGTGCCAGCGACGCGAACACACCCATACTGCACAGGACAGCGAAGATGATAAAGGCCATATGAACGCTTTTAAGAAAGAGAGGATAGGTGCCGGGTGTGATGGACACCTTGCCGATGAATACGGCAAATACCAGCAAGGCGATGCCCATGCTGATGGCCTGACCTGTCAGCCGCATGGTGCCCAGGGAGGCGGAGGCGATGCCATATTGCCTGGAATCGACCGAACCCATGATGGCATTGGTGTTGGGTGATGAAAACAGGGCGAAACCGGTTCCTATGACAGCCAGGATAAGGACGATGACCAGTAGCGGGGTGTGATGAGCAAGGAAGATGAAAGGAATTAGTCCTGCAGTTGTTACCGCCATGCCGGCAGAGGCGACAAGACGGGGTTCAACCCTGTCCGATAAACGGCCGGCAAGAGGTGAGAAAACAGTCATGATGATGGGTTGCGTCACCATGACGAGACCTGCAGCCTGAGGGTCAAGTCCTTTTATATACTGAAGATACAGACTGAGCAGGAAGGTCACGGCATAGGTAGCACTGTAATTAATGAAGGCCGCCAGGTTGGAGAAAAGAAAGACCGTGTTACGTCTGAAATGGCTCAACGCCAGCACCGGATTTATGATGCGCTCCTCCATTCTGAAGAATACCACCGTCAGGGCAATACCTGCGATGAGCATTACGATACCTCTCCATCCCGGTAACAGGGAGAAACCGTATATGATTCCCAGCAAGCCGGCCATATATAGAAGGGAGCCTTTCAGGTCGAAGCGCTCCCCACGGGCATCGGCCCATTCGGTTCGCAGTTTCCAGAAGATAAAGGGGACAATGGCGATACCGATCAAAAAACTGGCGACAAATACGGCACGCCAGCCGAAGTGTTGTGTCAGCACGCCCCCAATAAAAGGTCCCGATGACAAGCCCAGGTACGTGGCTGCCATGTTTATGCCCAGGGCCCGGCCTCTTTCACCCGGTCTGAAAACAGACGTGAGAATGGCCACGCCCGTGCCGAAGATCATCGATGCGCCTATACCCTGGAAAGCCCTGGCGATGATCAGAAACAAGGCCGATGGCGCCAGCGCCGCCGCCAAAGACGAAACGGCATAGACGGTGACACCCCAGGTGTATATCTTCTTGCGACCGTAAATGTCGGCGATCTTGCCGAAAGGCACCAGGAAAATGGCGGCCGCCAGCACGGCCGACGTCGTGATCCAACTCAGCCTCACCGCACTCATCGATAATTCCGCTCCGATGGAAGGTAAGGCAATGTTAACCGATGACCCCATGAAAGGCGTCAGGAAAGAGGAGAGAAAGGTGATGAACAAAGCCACCCTCTTACTGACCAGACTTTCATTCATTGGCATCGACGATGAGTTTAATGGCAAATGTAAGGGAAAATGGGGATTGTCAGGTACTTTGTTGATGGTTTACGGAGATTTGGAACAGTTTAAATTATAAACCAAGGAATGAATTGAACTTTTCCCCGTGCCATTGGTTTTGTAATGTTATAAGGAAAGATTATCATATACCATGTTTATTATTGCGAGTAAGAATAATAAATTCAAATGATCATGAAAAAGTTAATGGTTACGTTCAGTTTATCGGTGTTTATTTTAGGGCTGGCGCAGGCTCAGGCTTTTCAGAAACAAAGCCTGGTAGGTAATGTGGGTTTGGGTTTCGGATGGTACGGTTATGGCTATTCCACGACCTCCATTCCGGCTATTACCTTAAGCCTTGAGAAAGGTGTTTGGGATATTTCCAATGTCGGTATCATTTCTCTCGGTGGTATTGCAGGATATAAACATACGGGTTTTCACTATCAGGTGCCCCCCAATTATTCTGATCATTGGTCGTGGAACGATTTTCTTATTGCTGCCCGTGCCGCTATTCACCCGTTTTTCATAAAAAATGACAAGGTCGACCTTTATGGAGGTGTCGCACTGGGCATGCGGTTTGAAACATGGAAATATTCTTATTTTGCTGCCGTACCCGAGTATTATACCACTCACTATTCATACGGTTTGTTTTCCATTTTCGCCGGATGCAGGTATTATTTCATAAATAACCTGGCTGTTTTTGGGGAACTGGGATACGGCCCTGGCTATTTTACTTTGGGATTGAGCGGGAAATTTTAAATGAATGATGAATAATGAATATCCGGCACAGAACACGAATATCCAACTGTGAATAAGAATGAGAATGTCGAAGTGTTCTTCATTCATGTTCTCATTCTTATTCTTAATTCATGATTCACGTTCTGTGTTCAATATTCGTTATTCATTATTTTTTTGATCTTCGATCATATCCTTAGGATTATCTAAATCGGGTGAGTCTTTTAATGCGTTCCAATCAAATTTCTCATCAAAAGGTGTGAGGGCTTTCTGAGGATCGAAAATCCTGAGGTCGGGCGGTAAAGCTTCATATGGTGTATAATCTGGAGTGCCGGTGAACATATCCGACAGATCGGTGGCAGCGGCATCATATTGATTCAGATAGGGTATGCCCAGGATGTTCCAGAAGGTTTTAAAGATGCTGCCGAAGCTGTAATGAAACTTGCCGACATAATTTTTCCGGGCCCAGGGCGACACCACCATGAGCAGGCTGCGGTGGGCATCCACATGATCCACGCCGTTCTGGGCGTCATCCTCCGTGATGATAATCGCCATCTCTTTCCAGTAAGGTGTATGTGACAGAAACTCAACGATACGTCCCACAGCCAGGTCATTGTCGACCATGTAACTCTCCATGAACGGGTATCCTGCCTCAGGTCTTTCTCCTGCACCATGATCATTGGGTAGGATGATGGTCAGCATCTGTGGCAGTGTTTTGCCTTCACCCATCCATTTTTCGTTAAATTCTGCAATGAACTGGCTCACACGGAACTGGTCGGGGATGGCCATGTTGAATGTCGGGTAGGTCTTGGAGGTGTGGCTGTAAAGAGGTGCCGGCAGGGGGAAATTGACGAAATAGCGTATACCGGTGTATTTAAAAGCTTCCTTGTAGAAAGCCGGATCGAACATCATGCCGAAACCGAAGTTGAAAAAGTCGAGGCCATGACGGTCCATATGATCCCACATGGAGCCGGCTTCGTTGTAATCTTCGGGATAGATGGCGCCGGCGGCGTCGGTCATGCCGAGGCTGCCGGGCGCCTGTGACACAGGCCGGTAGGTCCTGTTGCCTCCGTAACTCGCCGGCGCCGAGGTCTCGACCCATTCATTAGGATAGGTGTTCGACAGCCAGCGGTGACCGTCGGCAGAGACATCCGAATCGACGTAGAAGTTGTCGGCGACGGCAAAACGCGCCGCCAGCGCCAGGTGATTGGCCATGACCGTCGCATGGTCGACGGCGACGGTATGCTCTTTATTGGAGAAGGTGACATCGCGCCCGTAACGCGCCAGCATGGGATCACCGTTGCCTTTTTTGAGTTGTCCGAAAACTTCGTCGTAGGTCCTGTTTTCCTTGGAGATGAAGACCAGGTGCTTGATGGGGGAGACTTTTTCGCCACCATAGAGAGGGACAGGATTGTCTTCGCGGTCCCGTACCATTCTGTGAGCACCGCGGATATTGAAATTGTTGTTGACGACCTGTTCGGTGAGGGCAGCCAGGTTGCGATCATCAGGGATATCCATCACCGTCACCGTGCCTTTCATGCAGTATCCGATATAGGTGACATTGGCGCCGCCGTGGTAGTCTTTCCCACCGTTAGGGCCGCTGCCATAACCCTTGGCATTGGATACGATCAGTTTTTTACCGTCGCCGGTCACATTAAGCTTTGCCGGGAACCACCCCGCAGGGATATGACCCTTCACTTCGAGTGTCGTAATATCGATGACCGCAATGGCATTGATGCCTGCTTCAGCCACATAGAGTGTGTGTTCATCGGGCGACACGGCCAAGCCGAAGGGGATGACGCCCCTGAAATGCTTCACGGCGGGATGAGGCCTGAGGTAGATCTCTTTGACGATGCTATCGCCCATGATATCAATGACCGATACGTTGTCGTTGTTGCCATTGCTGGCAAAGACATAATGTGAGGTGGCCACGAGTGAATTAGGGCTCGAGCCGCCTACCGCAGGGATGCCTTCGACCGGCTCACCGACAAGGGTTCCCGTTTTGATTTTGGATACCACCTCAGGATGCAACGGGTCTTTCACAGAAATGGCCCATACCGAAAAGGATTCGGGTACATTGGGATCACCCAGCCCGGGGATGTGTAATGAATCGATCATGGTCCCCTCACGCATCTCCCGGGAGCCGAAGGCAAAAGGAGGAAAAAGCAGAGCCTTGTCGTAATCGTTGCCGGCTTCGATGTCATCGATTTTTTTATATTCAAACATACCGACATTGGCCACGTACACCTTCTTTTCATCGGGCGACAGGGTGATGCCGAAAGGATAACGCCCCACACCGGCGGAGGCGATCACGACCTTCTCCTCGGTGTCGATGATGACCATGCGGAACAGCATCTGGTCAACGGCAAACAGATAGCGCCCGTCTCTGCTCAGCACCATGTCGCCGATATATCCGTCGGGGTAATGTGTCCCGTCCACAGAGAGGGAGCAGTCGACCGAATCGGTTTTCAAACCGGTGGTGAGATCGAAGATGTATATTTTGTTCTCCTGGCCACCGGCCACATACACGACCTTATCGTCAGGGGATATGGCGAGGCCCATGAACACCGAGGCCAGGATGCCCCTGTCGGTAAAATAACCGGGAGGAACCTGCATGACAACAGGATGAGCGCCGCTGAGATCATGAATGATCGAAATGGACAATGGTGACACCCCTGAGTTGGCTGTCACGGCTGTGCTGCCATCATGGCTTACGGCCAGCCCGTAAGGATGCGGAGCCACCTCCACAGACCGCCCGAAAGGGGTTATCAGCCGGCCATTAGGGATGACGGTGCTGCCGTCCCTGTTGATTCCCGTGTACCTTAATCCGGCAGGCGCCGAGAGGACGGTGAGCTTCTCCTGCCGTTGCCTGCAGGAAGTTATAAGGATGGCGGCAAGGAGAAGGAAAAGTAAAAGGTGATGGGGTTTCATGGCGACTGTCTTTAAGGTTCATTGTGCTTGTCTGACAGACCTGCACCGGCCTGCCGTTTTATTTTCGCGGATTGTGCAAATTGACTCGTATAACCCAGTCTTCACCGACCCTTGAAGAAGCATTCAGCGACAGCACATCTTTACTGAGCGGATCCAGAGTGGTCACTCCGCTAACGGTGTTGATGTTAACATGGAAGTCAGGGGTACCGTCACCGTTGTAGTCAATAGTTTCTTCAATGGCAGCAGGTAATTGTGGCCGTCCTGTGAACCTGACCTGCACAAATCCGCGCCGGCTTTCACCGATCAGAGCTTCAAAAACGGGGTTGTTGACCGCTATGATCAGCCCGTCCTTTTCTATGGTTCGTTGCAGCTCACCGCCGCTGTAAACAGGGTTTATTTTCATGAAAGGCAACCGGGCCAGCTGTCTCGCCAGCCCGTCGTTACCGATAAAGCTGACAGGGATGAGCAGCACGCAGATGGCGGCCCAGAGGTATGCAGGGACAATCATCAGTTTTTTCATGGTACATTCTATTTGATGAGACTACCTGTTGTAATAAGTTTAATGATCAGCGTAATGCCATATTCCATTGTCCCGCCCGTGAAGATCACCAGAAGGAGGAATGACGGAAAAAGGAACAGGGTGCGGGCCAGGGTCAGGCGCTTATCCGGCGGAGTGCCTTTGATATGAAAATGAATGGCCTGGTGTGCACAGGCATCAATGCATTTGCCGCATTTAGTGCACGTCATCGAAGAATGTCCGTTCTCAATCTCTTTTTCATTGATTGACAGTGTCGGACAAACTGTTATGCATTTTTTGCAGTCATTGCATTTCTCCCTGTCGATGCGTACATCGAACACGTTGATCTTGTTGGTCAGCGAACTTAGTGCCCCAAAGGGGCAAAAGGTTGCGCACTGGATCCTCTTCTTTGTCAATAAAGGAAGCAGCAGTACCAAGCCGGCAAACAATGATGCGAAGACGATGGCTTTCATCAGTGAGGACGTCGAGGTGACCTGCTCATATTCGGTGACCGTTTTGAAA
The DNA here is from genome assembly GCA_964628285.1 of uncultured Lentimicrobiaceae bacterium. Lineage (GTDB taxonomy): Bacteria > Bacteroidota > Bacteroidia > Bacteroidales > JAGONC01 > JAPLDP01. The sequence continues at coordinate 7,547 of CAZVNP010000057.1, read as the reverse complement.
GGGCAGAGCCAGTCGCAGTATGTCGGCACCAGGGTGATGGCAGCCGTCAGGGCCACCAGCAGCAGGACGGCGAAAGGCATCCATCGGAACATGGGATTGACTTTCTTTATCACCGGTTTGTGCAGGATACGAGAAGTTCCTTCATCCCATCCGCCGTAAAAGCACCCCCAGCTGCAAAACCCCCTGCCCAGAGCCAGACTCACGCCGATGACAATCACCAGCATGGTCGAGATCGAAGCAAATCCCTCAATGATGTTACCCGGGAAAATGATGCTTTTAGTGAAGACAATGGGAATGAGGATCATCGTGGTGACGATGTGACAGAAGGGGATGTCGCACGCCAGAAAATTTTCCTGAGAAAAAGTCATCGAACCGCGTGCCTTGATCATGTTCACAATGAACACCAGGGCGAAAAAAAGTGCCAGCACAATAAATCCGGTGGCACGGTAACGGTCCGTTTTTCCGGTGAAAAGGATCATGAAAAATAAATAGCTGAAAAAAAGAAAGGTGATCACGAAGGCGATCAGATTACCGGTGCTGCTGAAATCAGGCTTGCCCCCGCTGATGAAGATAAAGATCAGCAGAAACATGGGCAGCGCCAGCAGCAACGATTTCCCGACACTTCCCGCAATCGAGTAAGTAACCGATTTTTCCATATAAATAAATTAATGAATCAACATGAAAATTCCCCTGTAAATGTAAAACAATCCCACCAAAATGGCGGCGAATTTTCCAATGGCACGTAAGACCTGCTGCCGTCTGAAAAAACCCACGAAGGGAAAAGGAATGAAGAAAAGGGAGGTGCCAAGAAAGAACATGATAAAAAGCCGTATGCTCGTTGCTGCATTTCCGGCATCGACGGCTTTGGCAATGGCCAGCAGAAAGGGAGGGCAGATGTTCAGCCCGGTGATGACACCTCCTGCCATGGGTACCAGAGCAGGCCAGCGCCCAAAATAGAGCTTCTTTACTTTCTCCTGTACCTGTCCCAGGCAGATTTCCCTGAAACGGTAAAAACCGTAAGCGATGAGCAAAGCAGCCAGGATAACATAGATCACCGCTATAATGACGGTCTTTGTGGCCGAGGGACGGATCAGTAACTGCCCCGCCAGGCCTGCGATGAGGCCGATGACGACATAGCCGGCGAACCGCCCGGCCAGGAAAAGGATCACATGCCCGACGTTACGCCGGACGGTGTGACCTTCGCCCAGAAGATAAGGGATCAGCACGGGACCGCAATAAGCCATACAGACGGCACCGGTGCTCAAACCAAGAAGAAATCCTTCGGGTAATTGCATGCACAAAAATAAACACTTTGAGGAAGTTGGCAATTATAAATGGGAAATTGAGGTGGTTTGAGAAATTAGGACAAGAAACTAAGTTGAATAAAGCATGTAAACGTATCTTAATGCAGGATTAATACAAAATTAAGACTATTCTATTAATTTTGAATAAAATAAGCAGACTTATACGTAATCCCGTATTTATGGCGTTAAAAGATATCCATACTCCCTTCATCATCATCGCTTCAATATGTTGCATCCTGGCGTGTGTGGGTGATTTTACCTTTGCTTTCTGGCTGGGATCCTATTTCCCGGGTTACAGCCATCTGAGGGAGACGATGAGCGTGCTGGGCGAGTCGGCAAGTCCTGTGGCTTCAATCATTTCGACATGGTGGGTGGTGATGGGCTTCCTGTTCGTGCTGTTTGGCATCGGTTTCAGGCTGGCTTTTTCCGGAAAGGGCCGCCCGGCTGTGATAGCCTCCTGGATGATGATCGTCTATGGTTTGGGCGAAGGCCTGGGATCGGGCCTGTTCCCCGCGAACCGCGTAGACTCTCACCTCACTTTTTCCTATTATGTGCATAATACCATCGGGGGCGTCGGACTGCTGGCTCTGATAGCCCTGCCGCTTGTCATGGTTCCTGTTTTCAAGACGACACGGTTTAAAAGGATAACCGGATTTTCGTGGGTTATTTTTACCGTTGGTTTATTATTCTTCCTGATGTTTACACTTGCAAAGCTGCTGAATCCGGGTCATGGCGTATTCTCGCTGGAAGGCCTCTGGCAGAGGCTGTACTTGGTCGATTATTACGCTTATCTGATAGTTATTGCGGTGATGATGATGGTTGGTGGCCTCCAGAAGAATAAATCTGCTGATTATTGAGGGTTGCAGGTTGCAAGTTGCAAGTTAGTTTGGGCAAGTGGATTGAGACTGACAGTTCACAACCTGTAACCTGTAACCTGCAACCTGCAACTCGCAACTCACTTCGCGATCATATACGCGATAAAGAACGCTGCTCCGGCCGCAATAGCTCCTATAACTGCCGTCTTGAACGCTCCTGTCCAGCGCTTCTGTCCGGTCATGGCGCTTTTAAAATAACCGAATCCCAGCAGGGCAAGCAGGGTTATGAATATCGAGTAGAAGAGGCCCCTGAGCGGAGTGGGGGTGAAGAAGTAGGAGAAAAGAGGTATCAGCCCTCCCCCGATGTAGGACAGGGCGATGGTTATAGCGCTCTTTCGGGCTCGGTTAAGTTCGGGCTCCTCCAGCCCCAATTCGAAACGCATCATGAAGTTGACCCATTTCTTTTCATCCATGGACAGCTCTTCGGTGAACATTTTTTGATTTTCACCGCTGATGCCATAGGTTGCGAGGATGTCCATGATCTCTTGTTTCTCTATATCGGGAACAGTTTTAACTTCGTCATACTCCCGCTTTTCTTCTGCGAAATAGTGGTCATAATCGGTTTTGCCGGCGAGGTAGCCGCCCAGCCCCATGGCGATGGAGCCGGCGACGATCTCGGCCAGACCGGCCGTGATGACGATCATGTTGGATGTAACGGCGCCCGTGAGGCCCGCTGTGAGCGCGAAGGGGACGGTGAGACCGTCCGACATGCCAATGACAATGTCTCTGACAGTCTGTGATCCGGTAAAATGCTTTTCCTGGTGTTCCATGGTGTGAGGATTAATGACCTCATTCCCTGCGGGTGAGGTTGTAAGAAAAACAAAATGATTCTCTGTTTGTTGAAGCGTTTAAACAAAATGCGTTTTGTTTTTTCAATATTAATGTCTAATTTTGCAGGCCAAAATTCAATTGGCAAACACGTATAAGATGATACGGCAATGAAAAAAGATATTCATCCCTCAGATTACAGACTGGTCGTTTTTAAGGATATGTCGAACGGTTACGCTTTCCTGTCACGGTCAACGGCCAAAACCAAGGACAACATCGTCTGGGAGGACGGAAATGAATATCCCCTGGTGAAACTGGAGATATCCCATATGTCGCATCCCTTCTTTACAGGCAAGATGAAGCTCGTCGATACGGCGGGACGCGTCGATAAGTTTAAGAGCCGCTACCAGAAACATCTCGACCTGAAAAATAAGAAGTAAAACGCTCTCCCAGGAAATTATCGGAAGTCCCGCAACAAGCGGGACTTTTTTGTTATATTTGTTAAGAACATTGTTCAAATGTCGTGGAAATAAATGGTTGCAAAAAGCTATTCTTATCGTATTTTTACAATTCATAGCGGGATGCCTGATACGAAAACAGTTAAACTTCATATACGCATAACCAATAATTATCAATCGATATCATGAACTATATTCTCTTTGATGATTCGCGAAGGGATAATCTTCTGCCTTTGACTTTCTTACGTCCCGTTGCTGACATTCGAATCGGGATACTGACGATCCGTGAGAAGTGGGAACGTTATTTACAAGCCACCACCTCCACTCTCACCGAAGACTATCTTTGTAAGAAACATCCCTTAAGGAAAGACGACAACAACATCCTGATCAATGGATCCGTTCTCCCTGATGCCAGGCTGGTCGACACTGTCACCTCCCTGAAGCCGAACCAGGCCATCGTCATCGAAGATCATATCCTGGCCATTCATCTTACCTCGGAAGAAATCGACAACGTGGAGGAGGCCGATTACGAGGAGTTACAGTACGACAAGCCATTCACCTCCATCCACAATGTCTGGGATATCTTTGAAAAGAACGACGAAGCCCTGCGCTCCGATTATGCCCTTATAACGGAGGGTAGGGCGTCAGCTCAGATTGACAAGGGCAACAGGGTTCTTGGCAAGGAAAATCTGTTTGTGGAAGAGGGTGCCACCGTCTTGTGGTCTTCGCTGAATGCCACCACCGGTCCGGTCTATATCGGAAAAGAGGCCCAGATCATGGAAGGAAGCCTGATCAGGGGACCTTTCGCCTTGTGCGACCATTCGGTGATTAAGATGGGAGCTAAAATCTACGGTCCTGTCACCGTAGGTCCTCACTCCAAAGCAGGAGGCGAGATCAGCAAATCGGTGATATTCGGATACTCCAACAAATCACATGACGGATTCCTCGGCCACTCCGTCATCGGGGAGTGGTGCAATCTTGGCGCCCACACCTGTAACTCCAATCTGAAAAATGATTACAGCAAGGTGAAAGCATGGAGTTACAGTGAGCAATCCTTTGTTGAAACGGGATTGCAGTTCTGCGGGCTGATCATGGGTGACCACTCCAAGGCGGCCATCAACACCATGTTTAATACGGGAAGCGTGGCAGGGGTGTGCACCAGCATCTTCGGCGCCGGATTCCAGCGTAATTTCATCGCTTCTTTTCAGAAAGGTGGAACGGCAGGTTTCAGAAACATCGATATCGATGATGCCATACAAACCGCTGAACGCATGTACCAACGGAGGGGACTGCAAATGAGCGAGACGGATAAAGAGATCCTCCGTGATGTGTATGAAGTTTCCTTTAAGTACAGACGAACCTATTAACAGATCAGTGTCAGTTGGAAGCCTTGCGCGGATGAACAGCGGGCGAACCTCCGGAAGGAGAAAATGAACCATTGGTATTAACGAGACAACTGTGGAACATCACAATTATGGATCTGTTGAACATTGTTATGGCTGGTCGGTTAATTAATAGTCATATGAGTAACGATGAGTGAACGGTTAAATAAAGATATTCTGTTTCCGGGCATTATGGATGGGGAGACGGAGTTTATCCCTTTGCTGTCACCTGAGGATGAGGAACATATGCAAGCCGAGGAGGTGCCCGAGATACTCCCCTTGCTGCCATTGCGCAATACAGTTCTCTTTCCCGGCGTGGTCATACCTATAACCATTGGAAGGGACAAATCGATCAGGCTGGTCAAGGAATATTATAAAGGTGATAAGACCATTGGCGTGGTGTCACAAAAAGATGCCGAAGTGGAAGATCCGGATGAAGACGATCTTTACAAGGTGGGAACGGTGGCTTACATCCTTCGTATCCTTCAAATGCCCGACGGCAGCACGACGGCCATTATACAGGGCAAGAAACGTTTTTTCATCCATGAGATCATTCAGGTGCAACCCTATTTCAAAGCCAGGGTCTCGCAATATGAAAACACCTTTCAGAAAGAACACACATCCGAATTCAATGCGCTCATGCTGACGATCAAGGAGATGTCGGTGCAGATCATCCAGCAATCACCCAATATTCCTTCCGAAGCCGGCTTCGCCGTGAAGAATATTGAGAGTCCTTTTTTCCTTATCAACTTCATTTCATCCAACCTCAACGCGAGCCATGTGGAGAAACAAGCTCTCCTTGAGATATCGGATCTGACCGAACGGGCTCACAAACTGCTGGAATTCCTCAACCGTGATCTCCAGATGCTGGAACTGAAGAACCAGATTCAGAAAAAGGTCAAAACCGACCTCGACAAGCAACAGAGGGATTACCTGCTGAGCCAACAACTGAAAACGATCCAGGAAGAGCTGGGTACCAGCCCGCATGAGCAGGAGATAAATGAATTGAGAGAGAAAGCAGGTAAGAAAAAGTGGACCGCAGAAGTGAAAGGTGTTTTCGAAAAGGAACTGACCAAGCTCCAGCGCATGAATCCGGCCGCCGTGGAATATTCCATTCAGATGAATTACCTGGAGGTATTTGTCGAGCTGCCCTGGGGCGAATACACCAATGACAATTTCGACCTGAAAAGGGCCCAGCGCATCCTCGATGAAGATCATTACGGTTTGGAGAAGGTGAAAGAGCGTATCATTGAATATCTGGCCGTCATCAAGCTGAAGGGTGACCTGAAATCACCCATCCTGTGTCTGGTAGGCCCTCCGGGAGTGGGCAAGACCTCCCTGGGTAAATCCATTGCCAGAGCCCTGGGACGTAAGTATATCCGCATGTCGCTGGGCGGACTACGCGATGAAGCGGAGATACGGGGGCACAGGAAGACATATATCGGCGCCATGCCGGGACGTATCATCCAGAACCTCCGGAGAGCGCAGTCGTCCAACCCGGTCTTCGTCCTGGATGAAGTGGATAAGGTGGCAGGCATGAACATCAACGGCGATCCGGAAGCGGCGCTGCTCGAAGTGCTCGACCCCGAACAGAATGTCGCCTTCCATGATAATTACCTCGATATTGATTACGACCTGTCGAAGGTGATGTTCATCGCCACCGCCAACACACTCAGCACAGTGCACCCGGCCCTGCATGACAGGATGGAGGTTATCGAGCTCAGCGGGTACCTCCTGGAGGAAAAGATAGAGATTGCCCTGCGCCATCTGCTCCCTAAACAGCTCAAAGAGCATGGGGTCAAAAACAAGCAGGTCGTCTTCTCACGAAAGATCCTGGAGAAAATCATCAGCGACTATACCCGAGAAGCCGGTGTCAGGACCCTCGAGAAGATCATTGCCAAGATCATCCGCCACCAGGCTAAATTCATTGTGCAGGATGAGAGTTATTCCAGGAAGATTACGATTAAGGAGCTGCTGACGATCCTGGGTCCGCCACAATACCAGAAGGACCGCAGCCTCTCCAACGAGGTGGCGGGAGTGGTGACGGGCCTGGCGTGGACCACCGCCGGAGGGGAAATACTCTTCGTGGAGGTAAGCCTCAGCAGGGGCAAGGGCACACTCACCCTCACGGGTAACCTGGGCGATGTGATGAAGGAATCAGCCACTATCGCACTGGAGTACCTGAAAGCGCATGCTCCCAAACTCGGTATCGACAGCAAGGTCTTCAACCGCTGGAACGTGCATATCCACGTCCCTGAAGGAGCCACACCCAAAGACGGCCCGTCGGCAGGCATCACCATGTTCACGGCCCTCGCCTCCGCTTTCACACAACGTAAAGTGAAAGCCCGGATCGCCATGACAGGGGAGATCACCCTGCGCGGGAAAGTACTGCCCGTGGGCGGCATTAAAGATAAAATCCTTGCCGCCAAAAGAGCAAAAATGCAGGACATCATCCTGTCAAAGGAAAATAAAAAAGACATCGACGAGATCAAGGAGGATTATATTAAAGGGCTGACCTTTCATTACATCGACCAGATGATCGAGGTGATCGATCTGGCACTGTTAAGGGAGAAGGTGAAAGAGCCGATTGATATCACAAATCCCAAATAACAAATCCCAGATAAATTACAAACGACAAATACCAAATTCCACACTTATAACTTAACCCGTAACCTGTAACCTGTAACCCGTAACCTGTGACCTGTATCAAGTAACTTGCAACCCTTACCCTTGCTTGCGCGCGTTTGCAACGCGTGCCGG
>CAZVNP010000056.1:0-21033 GCA_964628285.1 uncultured Lentimicrobiaceae bacterium | reverse complement strand
GGGACTTAACCCGACACCTCACGGCACGAGCTGACGACAACCATGCAGCACCTTGTAAGTCGTCCCGAAGGAAATCCCGGTTTCCCGGGAGATCGTCTTACATTTAAGCCCAGGTAAGGTTCCTCGCGTATCATCGAATTAAACCACATGCTCCTCCGCTTGTGCGGGCCCCCGTCAATTCCTTTGAGTTTCAACGTTGCCGCCGTACTCCCCAGGTGGATCACTTAATGCTTTCACTTAGACGCTGACAGTATATCGCCAACATCGAGTGATCATCGTTTACAGCGTGGACTACCAGGGTATCTAATCCTGTTTGATCCCCACGCTTTCGTGCATGAGCGTCAGTTTAAGTTTAGTGAGCTGCCTTCGCTATCGGTGTTCTGTGTCATATCTATGCATTTCACCGCTACATGACACATTCCGCCCACTTCAACTTGACTCAAGAACGACAGTATCAATGGCAATTCTACAGTTAAGCCGTAGGATTTCACCGCTGACTTATCATTCCGCCTGCGCACCCTTTAAACCCAATGAATCCGGATAACGCTTGCATCCTCCGTATTACCGCGGCTGCTGGCACGGAGTTAGCCGATGCTTATTCGCACAGTACTGTCAGCCCCCGAGAACTCGGGGGGTTTCTTCCTGTACAAAAGCAGTTTACAACCCATAGGGCCGTCATCCTGCACGCGGCATGGCTGGGTCAGACTTGCGTCCATTGCCCAATATTCCTTACTGCTGCCTCCCGTAGGAGTCTGGTCCGTGTCTCAGTACCAGTGTGGGGGTATATCCTCTCAGAACCCCTAGACATCGTCGCCTTGGTGAGCCGTTACCTCACCAACTAGCTAATGTCACGCATGCCCATCTCCAACCACCGGAGTTTTGATCCCCCAAACATGCGTTCAGGGAATGTCATGGGGTATTAATCCCGATTTCTCGGGGCTATCCCCCGGTCAGGGGTAGGTTACATACGCGTTACGCACCCGTGCGCCACTCGTGTATCTCCGAAGAGACCTTACCGTTCGACTTGCATGTATTAGGCCTGCCGCTAGCGTTCATCCTGAGCCAGGATCAAACTCTTCATAGTAAAAAGTTGATCTTATGGTTCCTGGATTTGCTGCTTCAAACTCGGAATTGAGCTTGTCTGTTTGCTGCTTCGGTCTTCACTTCAATATTTTCAAAGAACTCTCTTTTCTCTCCTAAAATCCCCCTGTATCAGGGGGGCTGCAAAAGTAAAACTTATTTTACAATCAACAAATTTTTTGTTCTTTTTTTATCGCTTATTTTTTTAACACGAAAAGGGATGCAAAGATAATTAAAAATTTATTACACCGCAAGACCCTTTATGCTTTTTAACAATTCATTGTGAAAACGGCTGCAAAGCCAATTATGTTTTGATAGCATATAGACAAAAATAAGTAAAAACAGCCATGTTTTCAACCGTCTTACCCCCTTCTGTTGATAAATGCCTGTTTTTATCCATCATTTATATCGCCAAACCATGCTGCCATTCCGGTATCAGGCTATTAAGTAGAAAATCCCTTTTTATGTATACTTTTATATGACCTGTTTCGTTAAATAGTATTCTCTTTTACAATCAATAATATAATGAAGATTAAGGTGGTAACATATTCACTTCTGATCCTTGCCATGGTGTTCATGGTGGTTGTGAAAAGCTATGGTCAGTTCGACAGCCTTTCTTCTTATAGCGGGCGCAAACCCGGCATCAGGGACCGTATTTACCTAGGCGGCAGTTTCGGGCTTCAGATAGGCACCATTACGGTGGTCGAGCTCTCGCCTTTGGTCATGTACCGCATCACCCCCCGCTTATTCAGTGGCGCCGGTCTCACATATATTTATTATAACGACACCCAGATTCAGCCCAAGTACAGCTCGAATATTTACGGTGGAAGGTTTTTATTGAATTACACGGTGATATGGAATATTTTCCTCCATGCCGAATACGAATTGCTTAATTATCAGCCTTATTCTTTTTATCCGGCCGATACCAAGCGGGTCAACGTGAACAGCTGGCTGGTAGGCGCCGGCTTCAGACAATGGATCGGTTCAAAGAGTTTCCTGAGTTTGTCGGTGCTCTGGAATCTTAATGAGACCCCGTTATCGCCTTACACCAATCCCATTATCAGGATAGGCGTCGGATTCGGATTGTAGACGGGTGACGGTCTTCATGCCATGGATAAGACGTCATACAACATAGTGACCGCATCAGACGGCCGGTATACGGCGGAGCAACTCCAGTAAAAGCTCCCAGAATTTACGGGTGCTCTCGATATTTATCCTCTCATCGGGTGAGTGAACGCCGCGAAGTGTCGGGCCGATTGAAACCATGTCCATATCGGGATATTTCTCAAGAAAGAGACCGCATTCCAGTCCGGCATGTATCGAACGCACCACTGGGTCATTTCCGAAAAGATGACGGTACGCCTCCACGGTATGGCGCAGGATCTCGGAATCGGGGTTGGGGGTCCATCCCGGGTAACCCTCCGAGTGGTCAACGCGGGCGCCGGCCAGCCTGAAGACACTTTCGACCATATGGGCAATATCGATCTTTTCCGTGTTGCTGTCGCTTCTTTGACTGGTAGCCACCGTGATCTTGTTCTCTTTCTCATTGAATTTGACTGACGCCAGGTTGGTGGAGGTCTCCACCATGCCGGGCATTTTGCGGCTCATGGCGATAATGCCGTGAGGACAACCGTAAAGGGCATTCAGCAGCTTACGTTGTGTTTTGCGGTTAACGACAGCATCCGGTGTCGCCGTTTCCGTCATGGCTATCATCAGACCGGGTTCCGTGATGGATAATTCCTCCTTCACCACACCGGTGTAAGTGTTGACATACTGTTCAAAAGCGTTTTTCCATTTCGGCGCCATGGTAACGATGGCGTAAGCCTCGCGGGGAATGGCATTGCGCAGGTTGCCGCCGTCAAACACCACAAGACGTATCTTGAATTTCTCCATGGCGTTCCAGCATAACCGTGTGAGTATTTTGTTTGAATTACCCCGTCCCTTATCAATGTCATCACCCGAATGACCACCTTTCAGTCCGCTCACTTGTATCTTATAGGCAATATGTCCCTTGGTGGCTTTCTTTTCCTTGTAGGAGAAGGTAGCCACGGTGTCAATGCCGCCGGCACACCCGATAAATAATTGTCCTTCGTCTTCCGAATCCAGGTTGATCAGGGTTCTTCCTTTGATAAAACCGGGCTGAAGGGCAAAAGCACCTGTCAACCCTGTTTCTTCGTCGACCGTGAACAAACATTCCAGGGGACCGTGTTCTATCGCATCTGAGGCGAGTATGGCCATTTGTACCGCTATGCCGATGCCATCGTCAGCACCCAGGGTGGTGCCGCTGGCTTTAACCCATTCGCCGTCCACGACAGGACATATCGGATCGCTCATGAAATCATGATCGAGCCCGCTGTTCTTTTCGCACACCATGTCCATATGGCTTTGCAGCACGACGGGTTTAACGTTTTCTTTTCCCGGCATGGCCGGTTTGCTGATGATCAAGTTGCCGGCATCATCGACCTTGGATTCAAGATGATGTTTTTTTGCAAATTCAAGTAAAAAAGCCCTGATCTTTTCCTCCTTTTTTGAAGGACGCGGAATCTGGCATATCTCCTCAAAGTAAGACCAGACGATCTCGGGTTGCAGTTGTCCCAATTGTTTTGCCATGATAAACAGATTTTATATTAACGAATTAAACAACATATTTTTTCCGGAGATATTCACTTATTATTTTTTCTGACAAATAATACCGTTGCTTGCCATGATGTTTCCGGCAGGGCAAATATACATAAAGGAATCATCAACCGGTTGAAGGCGTTAATTTTAATTACGAAGATGCCGTTATTTGCAGGAATGATGATCAGTCGATGTTTTTCAGGGCGGTGATTGTGGCGGCAGGGTTCATGGCGGAAAAGATGGAATGCCCTGCCACCAGGATATCGGCTCCGGCATTCAGCAGCAGGGGTGCATTTTGCAGGTCTACGCCTCCGTCGACTTCTATCATGGCGTTAGCATGTTTCGAGATGATGAGGTCTTTAAGACGGGCCACTTTTTCGTAAGTGTTCTCAATGAATTGCTGGCCACCGAAACCCGGGTTGACCGACATGATGAGGACAAGGTCGACATCGGTGATGACATCCTCCAGCAGCTGGACACCGGTGTGGGGATTGAGTACCACGCCGGTTTTCATGTTCAGCGACCTGATATTCTCCAGGGTGCGGTGCAGGTGTATGCAGGCTTCATAGTGTACGGAAACAATGGCGGCACCCGCCTCCTTGAAATCCTGCAGGTATCTTTCGGGACGGATGATCATCAGATGCACGTCGAGGGGTTTGGCGGCCTGCTCGTGGATGGCCTTGATAACGGGCATGCCGAAGGAAATATTCGGCACAAAAACCCCGTCCATGACATCCAGATGGTACCAGTCGGCATCGCTGCCGTTAAGCCATTCGATATCACTGCTTAAATGTAAAAAATCGGCAGACAACAGTGAAGGAGCAACAAGATGGGCCATTTGAGAGGGATTGTGTTTAACCTGATATTATCCGAGGTATGTCTTAAGGATCTTGCTTCGTGACGTATGCTTGAGACGGCGGATGGCTTTTTCTTTTATTTGTCTCACACGTTCACGGGTAAGATCAAATTTCTCACCTATCTCTTCGAGTGTCATCGGATGGGTCTGATTCAGGCCGAAATAGAGCCTGATAACATCGGCTTCGCGTGGTGTGAGTGTCGAGATGGCCCGGTCGATCTCTTTTTTCAGGGAGTCATACATGAGCTTGGTCTCCGGCGTGGGACCGTCATCATTTTTCAGGACATCGTACATCGTGTTGTCTTCGTCCTGTATCAACGGCGCATCCATAGACACATGACGCCCCGAATTCTTTATCGACTCCTTTACCTCCGTTTCGGTGATCTCGAGCATGGAAGCGATTTCTTCGGGATTAGGCTCACGTTCATATTCCTGCTCCAGTTTGGCGTAAGCCTTATTGATCTTGTTGATGGATCCGATCTTGTTCAGGGGCAACCTGACGATGCGTGACTGTTCGGCGAGGGCTTGCAGGATGGACTGTCGTATCCACCACACGGCATAAGAGATGAACTTGAAGCCACGGGTTTCGTCAAAACGCTGGGCAGCCTTTATTAGGCCAAGATTGCCCTCATTGATCAGGTCGGGCAGGCTCAGACCCTGGTTTTGGTATTGTTTGGATACCGAAACGACAAATCTCAGGTTCGACTTGGTCAGCTTTTCGAGGGCTTCCTTGTCACCCTGTTTGATACGCTGGGCTAAAGCCACCTCTTCCTCGGCCGTTATCAGTTCCACTTTGCCTATCTCCTGCAGATACTTGTCGAGCGATGCGGTTTCCCTATTAGTAACTTGCTTGGTAATTTTCAGCTGCCTCATAAACCTCCGTTTTTTCGAATGAACTTCCCTGGAAAATAAAAAAAGAAGGTAGTTTTTTTACGAAAAAAAATCGTGTTTGTTACGTCTCAAGACCGTGTTGGCGGCTTGGGCAGTAACACCTTACGTGATAGCTTGAGCTTACCGGTTTTCCGGTCTATATCGATCAGTTTTACGTCGATTTTATCGCCAACTTTCAGGACACTTTCAACATCCTTGACATGTTTCCAATCGATTTCGGAGATATGGAGCAATCCATCCTTTCCCGGTAATATTTCGACGAAAGCGCCGAATGAAGTGATGTTCTTCACCGTTCCGTTATATACCTCACCGATTTCGGGGACGGCGATGATGTTTTTTATTCTCTGCTTGGCGGCTTCTATCGAAGCCTTGTCGACGGCAACGATATCGATGATGCCGAATTCGCCGACTTCTTCGATAACGATAGTTGAGTTGGTCTCGGATTGGATGTTCTGGACTATCTTGCCGCCTGGACCAATGATGGCGCCAATATATTCCTTGGCCACGGTCATTTGTTCAATGCGAGGCACGAACGGTTTATAGTCGGCACGGGGCTGACTGATGGTTTTCTCCATTTCATCGAGGATGAACAGGCGGCCTTTGCGTGCCTGTTCGAGTGCCTCGGCGAGGAGTTCATAGGAGAGGCCTTCGATTTTGATATCCATCTGGCAGGCTGTGATGCCGTCGCGGGTGCCGGCGACTTTGAAGTCCATGTCACCCAGATGGTCTTCATCGCCCAGGATGTCGGAGAGAATGGCATATTGACCGGATTCCTTGTCTGAAATCAAACCCATAGCGATGCCTGCTACCGGTTTGGAAACCTTGACGCCGGCGTCCATCAGCGCCAACGTGCCGGCGCATACGGTGGCCATGGAGGAGGAGCCGTTCGACTCGAGGATATCGGACACCACCCGGATGGTATAAGGGTTGTTGCCCCCGTTGGGGATGACCGGTTTGAGAGCCCGCTGGGCCAGATTGCCATGGCCTATCTCACGGCGGCTGGTGCCCCGCAACGGCTTCACCTCGCCTGTGGAAAAGGGCGGGAAATTATAATGCAGCATGAAGTTGGACTTGCCCTCGAAAACGGCACCGTCTACGATCTGCTCGTCGAGCTTGGTACCCAGAGTCACCGTCGTCAATGATTGTGTCTCGCCCCTGGTAAAGATCGATGAGCCATGAGCGGCGGGTAGGTAATCCACCTCGCACCAGATGGGCCTGATCTCATCCAGCCGGCGTCCGTCAAGCCTGACCCTCTCCTTGAGTACCATCTTCCTGATGGCTTCCTTGTGTATCTCTTCAAAATAATGTTCCACCAGAGGGGCTTTGGTTTCTTTTTCCTCTTCGGGAAGGGTTTCGAGGAATTCTTTTTTGATGGCATCAAAGGCCTGGTTACGTCCCTGTTTTGTGGCTAGGCCTGATTTGGCGACAGTGTACACTTTGTCGTAGGTGGCTTCTTTTAAGGCCTCGAGGAGAGCGGGATCATCATCTGCTGCGTCAACCGTTCGTTTTATCACAGGTTCCTCAAGGCGTGACAGAAGATCGAGCTGTGCACGGCACTGTATCCGGATGGCTTTATGGGCAACCTCCAGAGCTGTGAGAACGGCCGCTTCGGGGACTTCTCTCATCTCACCCTCCACCATGATGATATTATCCATAGTGGCTGCCACGATGAGATCGATATCGGCCATCTCGAGCTGTGAGATCTCAGGATTGATGACATAGGCTTCGTTGATGCGGACCACCCTCACTTCCGAGATAGGACCGTTAAAGGGAATATCCGATATGGTCAGCGCCGAGGATGCGGCCAGGGCGGCGAAGGCATCGGGTGAATTGTTCTTGTCGCCGGAGATCAGCGTGATGATGACCTGTGTTTCGTAGTGATAGTCATCAGGAAAAAGAGGCCGGAGAGCCCTGTCGACAAGGCGTGCAATGAGGATCTCGTAATCGGAAGGACGAGCTTCACGTTTGTAAAAACCTCCCGGGAAACGGCCCGTGGCGGAATATTTTTCACGGTAATCAACCGACAGGGGCAGGAAATCCTGGCCCTCCACGGGTTCCTGTGACGCCACCACCGTGGCCAGAAGCATGGTGTTATCCATTTTCACCACGACAGCACCACCGGCCTGCCTGGCCAACCGCCCTGTCTCAAGTGAGATGATCTTGCCGTCACCAAGATCGAATGTTTTAGAAATTCCGGTATTCGACATACGTTGAAAAGATAACTCGATTAAAAATCAGATAGGGCATAATCAAACACGGCAATAAACTGATTGCCTTAACAGGAGCAAGATAAAACGGTTACTTTCTGATGTTCAGATTCTTAATGATGGTCCTGTAACGTTCAATATCTTTACGCTTGAGGTAGTCAAGAAGTTTTCTGCGTTTGCCGACCAGCTTCACAAGGGCTCTTTCCGTGGCCAGGTCCTTCTGATTTTGCTTCAGATGGTCGGTCAGATGTTTGATCCTGTGCGTGAATAATGCGATCTGTCCCTCGGCTGATCCGGTATCATATTCAGACTTTCCGAATTCCTTGAATATGTTCTTCTTTATCTCAGATGTCAGATACATCGTACTCCGTTTATTTCGTTATGTCTCTTTGAAAATAAGGGCTGCAAAGTTAATACAATACTTGTTACAAACAAATTTAACTTTTAAAAAACTTCATTCCCTGAAAATGTCTTTTGCTGTCACTTCCAGCAGTGTTCCCATGGTTGAAAGCCGTTTCATGTCAATCCGTTTTTTATCGCCCACAATGGTGGTGATGACCGGTCTTCCTGCGATATTATTACGATAGAAAGCCAGGATGTCATCAAAGGTCAGGTTGTTGTATAGGTCCATGCGGTGCTTATCGGGATCGTCATAGTAGCCTATTTTTATCCATGACGCTACTTGTGGCGCGAATCCTCTGAAGGTCGGCCGTCCTGAATTAACGGATTGCAGGATGAGTTCCCGGATATTGCCGGTTCTTTCGGGTTTCTCAGGCATGTCGGCAATCAGCTCCCGAAACGAGTCCAGGGCGTCACAGGTTTTATCGGCCTGCGTTCTCATACCTCCGGTCAGCGCACCGTCGAAACCATTCCGTGACGGCGGTGTGTATAAAGCGTACGCCGAATAAGCATAGGAATGAAATTCCCTGATGGTTTGAAAGACCAGCGAGGACATGCCGCTGCCGAAATATTCGTTGAAGGGTTGCACATAGGTGCGCGTGGTCTCATCCGTATTTGCTCCTTCCACAAACATCCTCACCTGGCTTTGAACAGCCCGTTTATCATCCATGAAATAAATGATGTTGCTGTCATAGCGGGCCATTTCGGGAACAACGGGTGATTCGCTCTTTACCGGATGTAACGGCCATGTGATCGATTTAATGAGGATTTCCTTAACCGTATCGCAATCAATACTGCCGGAGTAGAAAATATCTGTTTCATAATTCAGCGTTCTTTTTATCACGGCGAGCAGGGAGTCCGACCTTAAGTCCTTTATCTCTCTTAATGACAGGCGGTTCAGAAAAGGTGACCCTTCTTTCAGCAGGGCATACTGATACAATCCCTCACTTTCCATGGTCACCTCTTTTGTTTCAACTTTTCGATTCGCCTTGGCATCTTCGACCAGCTTGGACAGTTGGGCATCGTCGGCTTTCATACCCGTGAGAAGCTCATTCACCAGAATCATCGTGTTTTCGAAGTGGTCGTCGATACCTGTAACGCTGACAGTGAAGTAATCGGGGGAGGCATAAACGGAATAGGTGCTGCCCATCTTCTGAAGCTCTTTATTGAATTCTGTAAAGGTGTGAGCGGTTGTGCCCAGGTTTGACAGGTAGTCGGCAGCCTGGCTCAGAACCGGCACTTTTCTTGTCCCGACACCATATTGAATGATGAGTTGGAAAAGGTCATTGATAGGATCAGGTGTATAGTAATAGTGCATGTTGTCGCTCAGATCCAATACCGTGACATCCGGTGCTGCTGTCGCATCAGGATTGTATTCAATAAACCGGGGTTCCACTTTTACCATTGGCATGCTGTCGATCTTTTGAGCGAAAACCGACCGGGCCTCCGTATTTGTTGGTGCCACTTCTCTGTAAGGCGGTTTTTGCAGTTTTTCTTTCTTCGGAAAACCCATTTTCGAATAAAAGCACAGGTAATTGTCAGCATAATATTTACCGGCCACTATCCTGACATCCTCTCTGGTTATCTTTTTAACCTTATCGGGGTAGCTTAGAAAATCTTCCCATTTTTTTCCTTCCATGAAACATTCGATGATATCGAATGATCTGTTCGTGTTGTTTTCGAGCATTTGCTTATGGTTAATGATGAGATTCAGCTTGACGGCCGTGAGGAGGTCATCGTCAAAGTCACCCTTTCCGACCTTCTTAACTTCGTTCATGACAAGCTCTTCGGCTTTTTCAAGCGATTGACCAATGATTTTAGGTGCGAACAGCAGCACAGCCGCTCCGATGTCGGTATGGACATACGGGAATATGGCTGCACCCATGATCTTGTTATCTGTGTACAATTTATCCAGCAATCCTGTTTGTGATGGATTCGACAGGATCTGACCGGCCACTTCCAGGGCGATTTCGTCAGTATGACCTGCCGGCACGGTTCTGTAACCTATCAGTCCGAGCTTAATGGGCGTCAGGCGTTCCTCCACCACTTCGCGTCCGGTAAAAGATTTTTCTTTATACTCAGGAAAAGCCGGCACCTCACCTCCGCGCCAGGTACCGAACTTTTCTTCAATCAAGGGTATGACCCTGTCCGACTTAAAATCACCGCAGAGAACCAGAGCCATGTTGTTGGCGACGTAATAGGTGTTGAAATAGTCAATCATTTTTGAGATGGAAGGATTTTTCAGATCGTCAACCGTTCCGAGGACAGGATGCTGACCATAGGGATGGAGCCTGTAAAAACTTTTATTGAATTTTTCCAGCACGGCCATGAAGAAGTTATCCATCGACATGTTTTTCTCTTCATAAACTGTTTCCAGCTCCGACTGGAACAGGCGGAAGACGGGATGGATGAAACGATGGCTGTAAATCTCGAGCCATTTCTCAATTTGTTCTCCGGGGAAAATATTAAAATACACGATATTTTCCTCCGTGGTGTAAGCGTTTATGGCCATGCTTCCAATACCTGATAAAATTTTATTAAGTTCATTGGGGATGGCATAGTCGGCCGCTTTAATGGAGAGATCG
Source organism: uncultured Lentimicrobiaceae bacterium (assembly GCA_964628285.1). GTDB lineage: Bacteria > Bacteroidota > Bacteroidia > Bacteroidales > JAGONC01 > JAPLDP01. Next base: position 10,396 of record CAZVNP010000056.1, on the reverse strand, counting down.
TTTATTTTAAGCTGAATCTTTTTGCGAAGGGCGGCATCGGCAGTGGTTCCCAGCGAGTCGTACTCGGCCCGGATGCTGTCGAGATAGACTTTTTCGGCAGCATAGTCCACTGTTCCCAACTCGTCGGTGCCCTTGAACATGATGTGCTCAAAATAATGGGCGATGCCGGTGGCATCGGCCGGATCACGCTTGCTGCCGCCTTTGACCACCACGGCACCGAAAACATTGGGAAGCGTGTGATCTTCGTTGAGGTAAACCGTCAATCCGTTATTCAGCTGATATTCTCTTACTGCCAGCGGATCTTGGCCATAGAGGTATACCAGATGAAAAATGAAGAATAATAATGGAAGTAATTTCGTCTTCATCATACCGTTTTTATATTGTTTTCATCACTGAAGCCGGATTCAGTTGTGGATCAATGCAAAAGACGTACGGCCCAGAAAGGCAAATTTAACAAGATGAACTGAATGTAACAAAAGATAACTGTAATGCCGGGTTAAAGATAAACATAACTTTATTTGGACGATGGATCAGCTCGAAGGATAATATAGGCAATAGTTAGTTCTACGAAAATTAAGACAGTGGGAATGGATTTGCAGCCGGTAAGCAGGTCAGGCGAAAAAAATTCTTGACTTTTATGAGAAATTCATTAATTTTACTTCATCAACCCATGTCAAAATTATGTAAATCACTCATCAACAAAAACCTATGCTTATGAAACTAAATTACTTCCTGTCGTTAGGGGTTATCATCTTTCTGCTGGGAGGAATGATACCCACGCATGCCCAGAATGCAGGCATCTATTCAAAAGGCACCTGGAGCTATGATGTCAATCAGGGATTCAGCGCCAAATTCTTTTCCGATAAGCGGGACGGCGATAAGTATGGTAATTCGGTCCTCACCCATGCTGACTTGTGGGCACTCTATTTCCCTGTCAATCATTTTGCCGTGGGCCTGTGGTATGACCACAACAGGTCGCGAGACAAGAATACAGAGTATAAATCGACCAATATTTCAAGCAGCAACGTGGGATATCTGGAGCTGATGTACGGCAGGAGCTTCGGCAACTTCAACCTGCAGGCCTGGGGCGCTGCGGGTATTGGACAGGCTAAATACAAATATGAGGGATATGAGACGACGAATACGGAAAAAGATAAACTTTTCAACTGGATGATCGGCCTGGAATCACCTTTCAAGGTGGCCAGCGGCTGCAACGGTTATGTCACACCCGGCATCTCGTATGAATCGGATAAAGGCAAGTGGGATGGAGGTGACGACAAGTACAATTACTTCGACATTTATCTTAACCTGATGTTCTTCGTACCGACACATGATTATTACTGCGATATAGGCCAAGGTTGCTCTGCCGTCAGCGAACGTTACCATCAGGGTTACGCTTCTCTGGGCGTCAGCACATGGATCGACCTGTCGTTTGGAAATTACAAGAGCCATTGGGAGGATGAGACCGGTAACAGTACCCTGCAAATGGATCAATCCGAAAACGACTTCTGCGGTTCTATTAACGGGTATTATTATGTCATCGATAACCTGGCGGTGGGAGCACAGCTGAAACTCGACACCTATAAATATAAGAGCAAAGACGATGCGGTCTACAAAACTGACCAGTCGGGCACGGCGTTCACTTTTATGCCGCAGGTACTTTACAATCTGCCTCTTCAGGGTTGCCTGAATAACCTCTTTGTCGATGCGGGTTTTGGCCTGGGCGTCGACAATTCGAAATCCACTTCCGGGAGTTATACCACGGATACTAAAGAAAATATCACACAGTTTTATGCAGGCGCAGGATATAATTACTTTTTTACCAATTTTCTGGCCTTTACACCTGAGATAGGCTTTGAATCACAGACCAATAAAACCAAAAACCCGGACGGTCCTGATATAAAAGATAACAAATCGGGTCCGACGATCGAGATTGGATTGAATTATTTCTTTGGGGGAAAGCAAGCTGTCCGGTACCATTAAAGCGTTGTCAGGTATAATCTGATTCCTGGTGGTGTTAGTTATTCGTGTTCTTACACGAGGCTCTTCCCAGGTTGAATCCTGTTCGACCCCTTCAGGGTCGTGAGGTATGCAGGTCTTCGTCAACCTCCGGCGCCGCCGGAGGTTAGGCATGTTGAAGCCCTGCGGGCTTGTGAGGGTATCATTCTCATTTACAGTTGGATATTCTCGTTCTGTGCTCGATATTCATTATTGGATATTCATAAAGTCCCGGTTTAGTATTAATATGGCTGAAACCATATCTTCAGGATAAAAAGAAATAATTTTCACAATAAAATCTTGTCTATATTAAATAAAACATTAACTTTACTTTCCAATCATTAAATCCTTTGTTACAGCAATACTAATATTCCGTTATTATGAGAATCAGCTATTTCCTTTTTATCTTCTTTCTGCATTTTTCTTTAACGGGTATGTTAGCCGTTTTTGGGCAGGACGCAGGTATCTATTCAAAAGGGACCTGGAGCTACGATGTCAATCAGGGATTCAGCGCCAAATTCCTTTCCGATAAGCAGGACGGCGATAAGTACGGTAATACGGTTCTCACGAGTGTCAATTTGTGGGCACTCTATTTTCCTGTCGATCATTTTGCCGTGGGCCTGTGGTATGACCAAAACGGGTCACGGGAAAAGAATACAAAGTACAATACGATCCATAAATATTACAGCAATATGGGATATCTGGAGCTGATGTATGGCAGGAGCTTCGGCAACTTCAACCTGCAGGCTTGGGGCGCTGGGGGTATTGGACAGGCCAGATATAAAGTCGGTGAGAATGGCAATTCAAATAATTGTAAACTGTTCAAGTGGATGATTTGTCTGGAATCACCTTTTATGATGGCCAGCAATTGTGATGGTTTTATCACTCCCGGTATCTCATATGAATCGGGTAAAGGCAAATGGGATGGAGGTGACGACAAGGACAATTACTTTGACATTTATCTTAACCTCATGTTTTTCGTACCGACACACGATTATTATTGCGATATAGGCCAGGGCTGCTCTACCGTTAGCGAACGTTATCACCAGGGTTACGCTTCTCTGGGCGTCAGCACATGGATCGATATATCTTTTGGCAATTACAAAAGCCATGGGGAGGATGAGACCGGTAACCGCATTGTAACAACGGATCGGTATGAAAACGAGTTTCGTGGTGCCGTTAATGGGTATTATTATGTCATAGATAACCTGGCAGTGGGATTAAGACTGAATCTCGATACTTATCACTATAGGGGTAAAAATGATTCTCCGTCTTCTCTTGACCAGTCCGGCACCGAGTTTACTTTCATGCCGCAGGTTATGTACAATCTCCCCTTTAAAGGCTGTATGAAGAACCTCTTTGTCAATGCCGGTTTTGGCCTTGGGGTGGACAATTGGAGACATGCCTTGTCATTATATAAAAATGATTGGAAGGATAGAATCACACAGTATTACGCCGGCGCAGGGTATAACTGTTTCTTCACGGATAATTTCGCTTTTTCGCCTCAATTAGGCTTTGAGTCACAAACTTATAAATCTAATATTCCAAATGGGCCAGATACCAAGCACACCCAGTCAGGTCTGGCGATCGACATCGGACTGGACTATTTCTTCGGAGGCATGCAGTCTTTCCGGTATCATTAATACGTCATCTGGTATCGTTTGGCTTCCGGCAGAGTTGGTTATTCATGTCGAAGCCCTTCGGGCTTCAGAGGATACCAATAACACTCATATTCTTATTCAGTATTGAATATTCTTGTTCGGTGTTCTATATTCGTTATTGGCTATTCAGAAGCTCCACTTCAGCCGTGCGTACCATATCTTGCCGAAGCCGCCGAATTCGGTTCCGGGGTCGCCGTAGAACATCTGGCTGAGGAGCATGAGCTGCCAGTTGTTGCTGAGGGAGATGGTGACCGAGGGTCCTGCGAACACCGATTTATCATTGGGGTTGAAGATGGCGGAGACGTCGGCGCGGATGAGTGGGGTTATGGGGTAGGCGATCTCGCAGAAGAGGGACCAGCGGGCCAGGGTGAAGTTCCTGACGGAGATGTTGCTGGTGAGAAGATAGTTATATCCGCCTGCGGGCCCTGTCGTCCCGGTGCTGTTGTAAAGCGCAGCGGCATGAAAGTACCATCCTTTCTTCAGGGTGTAGTCGGCATCCACCGTAGATTCGAGCTGGCCTGTGCTGTCGGCCCAATGGCTGGCGGGGACGAAGTAAGAGACCTCGCCTCTGAAGCCAGCCCCTTTTATCTGTCCCGACCAGCCACCACCCACAACCAAATCGTTCACCATTATGCCGGCCAGGATCTGAAAGTCGTATTCCCATCGGTTAAAGCGGTACATGCCTGCAATGGTCGGACGCCGGTTGCTGTTGAGACTGGCGACAAGCTGAGCCGAGGACGTGGTGCCCGTGTAATATTCCAGCTTCACGGCATCGCTGCCGGGACGCTCCTCGTAATCGAAGTCGAAATAGGAGAACGAGTTGAAGATATCATTGGGTGTCCAGATGAAGCCGATGCCCCAGTTTACACGCTGACGGCCCATGGTGACCTCGAACCTGCCATGGGTGTAACGGATATTGGCACGGTCGAAAGTCGAGACCACCAGGTATGAGGTGTCATCGGCGATGAGTCTGGTCATGTCCAAGTAACCATTGTCCCTGGCGAGGAGACCGGGATAGATGGGATGGAACAGGCTCACGAAATTGCCGTAAAGCATACGGTTGCGCATGCCCAGGTGAATGTCAAGACCGGTGACGGGATACCACCGGAAATCGAAACGGTTGTGCAGCTCGTTGTTAAGGAGCCAGGTCTCATCAGGTTTCTTGTACCAGACCAGCTGCAGGTCCTTGATATAGCCGGTGAGGGACCAGTTGCGGGTGGCGGCATCCTGTCCATAGGAGAAGCAGGATAAGAGCAACAGGATAATGGTTATTAAATGTTTGGATCGTTGGTGTTTCATTTTTATTATGATATGACCTCACCCCCTGATCCCCTTCTTCTTTCTTAGGAGAGGGGGATCAGGGGGTGAGGTTTTGTCGCTGATCACTTTTCCATCCTCGATGGTGATGATACGATGCGCTTTGTTGACGACACGGGCATCGTGTGTCGAGAAAATGAAGGTGATCTTCTCCTCATGGTTCAGTCGTTCCATGATGTCGAGCAGGTTCTCCGTCGACTTGGAGTCGAGGTTGGCCGTGGGCTCGTCGGCGAGGATGAAGCGCGGCTTGGAGGCGAGAGCGCGGGCCACCGACACGCGTTGCTGCTGCCCTCCTGACAGGTCACCGGGACGCTCGTCAATCTTATCTTCCAGTCCCACCGCCCTGAGCAGCTCGACTGTTCTCCTCTCACGCTCCGCCCTGGGAACGCGCTGCAACAGCATGATGAACTCGATATTCTCACGGGCTGTCAGCACCGGGATCAGGTTATAGGATTGAAAGACGAATCCTATGTTGTGAAGCCTGAAATCGATGAGCTGTTTCGATGACAGAGTGGTGATGTTGGTACCGTTGATAAACACTTCACCTTCGGTGGGGACATCCAGGCCTCCGATGAGGTTGAGGAAGGTGGTCTTGCCCGACCCCGAGGGTCCTACGATGGCCGTAAACTCTCCCTCACTGAATGAAATATCAATGCCGTTTACGGCTTTGACAGGGATCTTGGTCTCGTGGTAAGTCTTGTGCAGGTTGATGGTTGTGATAACGCCCATGGTTATTCAAGTTATATTGTTTAACAATAAGTAAAGATTATCATGCATTCGAAATATTAAGTATCTGTGCGGATGGCTTCTGCCGGTTTGAATCTCAATGCTTTATGTACAGGGTATACAGACGATATCAGCGCTGTCATGATGACGAGTACGAAAAGCACGATATAATCGAGCCTGTTCAGCATGGGATAAATGAGGGCGCTGTAGCCATAGGCTTCAAAACCCTGTGCCACGGCGGCGAAGTTCAGTCCGTGCGTCCCCGTTAGCCGTATGGTGACATAGCTCACCGCCATTCCGATCACGGCCCCGGTGACCGACAGGAAGACGGTCTCGAGCGTGATCATGATGGCTACACGGCGGCGGTTCATGCCCACGGCCATCAGCATGCCGATCTCCCTGACACGTTCCAGGATGGCCATCAGCATCGTGTTGATGATGCCGAAAGCCATAGCGATGAGAATGATGATCATCATCAGGTAGGAGAATTCATCCATAATGGCCGACAGGGTCACCAGCATCGGCTGTATGGTCTTCCATGACTGCACGCTGAGATCCTTGAATTCGTTTTTCAGGAGGTCGGTGATCCTGTCAGTCTCGCCCGTGTTATCAAGCAAGACGGCGATCTCGGTGGCATTCTCGGTGTTGAATCCGAGCAGCGGGGCCAGATCACTCGTTCTGACAAAAGCATTGGCTTCATCGTACATCGTGTTGGACGTTTTGTAGATGCCGCCAACGCGGAAGAGGGCATAGGTGAGCACACCCTGGGTGTTGGTCAGGGTGAGGACGATCTTGGAGCCGAGGCGTGCGCCCAGCTTGGTGGCCAGCTTCTCACCGACGACAATCTGCGGTGTCCGCGATTCTTTATCGAAGTAGCTTCCCTCGATGACATCCTCATGAAGCTTGGTCACCTTCTTCTCCATATCGGGATTGATGCCGATGATGGTGACGCCGGTGCCGGTGGTGGCGGTGCTGGCCATAGCCGTCACGACAAGACGGGCGGTGACAGCTTTGACCCCTTCCACCTTTTCGATGTCTTTCACCTTGGCTGTCGCATCCGGGATGTCGTATTTGATCGAGTTATCCTGCAGGAACAAAGGGTTGTGTATCTGGATGTGCGAAATCTCGGTGTTGATGGCTGCTTCTTCACGTTGCACCACCATGCCCTTGTCTAAGGCAATGATGAACAGGGTGCCGAAGAGGCCGATGGCCACCGCACAGAGTATGATGAAGCTGCGGAGCTTGTTACGCCAGACGTTACGCCATGCTATAGACCAAATCATTGTGGTGTTTTTTTAATGGTTTCATAATCATTGTTTTCCTTGCAGTGCAGGCACGAGCCTGAAGCGCCGTATCACCGCCAGGGGGTAAAGGGCGGCGAGGATGCTCAGGATGAAGACCACGAGGCTTTGTTTCAGGAAGAAGCCGGGTTCCAAAGCAAAGGGCAGCACCGGCTCCATGTTGTATTCCAGCACCGCCTGGGCCAGCTCGCCGGTCAGCTCGATGGGGTGATAGTGAAGGTACAGGATGACGGGGATGCTCAGCGCGCCGCCGCAGATGATGCCGACAACGGCGATGCACAGCGATTCGGCGAAAACGATGAATTCCAGCCGTGAACGCCGCATGCCCACAGCCACCATGATGCCGAATTCGCGTTTGCGCTCGAGGGTCATCATCATGATGGTGCCGAAGATGCCGAAGCCCACCACGATGTAAAGTATCCCCAGCATAACCTGCCCGCCGATGTTGTCACCCTGAATGGCCTGCACCACTTCGGGCATCATCTGGCTCCAGGTCATCACCTCCAGGTCGTCGGGATCGATGGTGCCCAGGTAGGCGGCATCGGCTTTCATCTTATTTTTGTCTTTCAGCGACAGGGAGAGCGAGGTGAGGCGCCCCGGAGCCGAGTAGAACCTCTGTGCCGCCAGCAGCGGCATATAGATCATCGAGCTGTTCATCTCCAGGGTGTTGAAATGCACGATACCTGCAACGGGAAATTCACCGGCAGCGGTCACACCATGATAACCCTGGCTTAATAGTACGACGGAGTCACCCACGTCCACCTGAAGGTATTTGGCCAGATCTTCACCCATCAGAACACCGTTACCGGTTTTGGTGAGATAATGTCCCCTGACGACGTGCTTCTCCAGCCCTGATATGTCATTCTCCTTCTCCGGATTGGTGCCGATGACAGCAATGCCTTTGGTCTGGTTGCCCGAAGAGGCAAGGGCAAAGGATTCCAGCCGCGGGATCATCAGCGTGATGTTATCGTCGCGGCGAATGGCATCGTTCAGCGTGTCGTTGTCAAGGAAGGTCCTGTTGATGGTTTTGTTATCCCAGTAACCGAGGGCGTGGATCTGGATATAACCCGTGGTGGTCTTGACGATGCTCTCGATCATCATGTTATAGGATCCCAGTTGCATCGACCGCATAAGCAAAGCCAGGAAGAAGGCAAAGAGCACGGAGAGCAACGTGATGATGGTCCTCCGTTTGTTTCTCCACAGGTTGCGCCAGGCCATTTTAAGATAGGTTCTCATAATCTATTTTTTCAGTGATGACTACCTCAGGGTTTTCATGTTCTGCTGTGAAAAGAAACTGTCCTCGATGGGCACGTTGAACTGCATCTCCAGTATCTCCAGGTGTGTCTGCTGACCTTTTTTCTCTTCAGGTACCATGATCAGCAGGCTGGGCAGCTTACGGTCACCCATCTGTTTGATGTCGGAGGCCAGCATCGTGTTGACCAGTGTTCCGTCCTCGTCAAAATATTCGGCTTTCATCTGGTAGTATTCATCCTTGGATATCCAGATGTAGACCTTGCCCCATACGACCGCTGCTTCCGGCTTGGGTATCAGCCGTATCTTGTAACAGTCGTAGCCTTCCACATTTTCCGTTCCCAGGATGGAGTGGGTGTAGTCGGTGACGATGGAGTTCATGCGGACGAGGTCGTCGTTGGTGAAGTCGGAGCCCATCCACGATTGGCTCATCATCGAGGGTGGTATCTTGATCATCCTGCTGATGCTGGCCATCCAGTTCCACATCTCGTTGTGGCGTTTCAGGAAGACCTGACCCTTGTCGCCGGCGGGGCCCGTGATGAGTATCATGGAGAAATCGGTGCCTTTGGTCCATACTTTCATGGTGACGTCGCGCGACCACTCCGGCCGCACGATGGTCATCTTCATCGTGCCCACACTCGACAGGCCGTTAGCTTTATCCTGTGCTTTCTGCACGATCTCATCGGCGGTGAGCTCCTGCGCATAAGAAGCAGACAGGAACAGGATGCCGGCTGAGAGTAAGATAGATTGAATGATTGTTTTCATAGCTTTATAAAACCCCTTGTTTGCGCGCGTTTGCAACGCGTGCCGCTTTCATGACCTCACCCACCAGCCCCCTCTCCTTGAAAGGAGAGGGGGAGTAGGTTATTTATATTATTTCCCACAGACCTGCCGATCTGAAGACCCGCCGACCTAAGCCTTTGCGCCCTCTGCGCCTTCTTCGCATCCTTTGCGGTTAAAAAAGTATTCTTTCTGCAATAAAACCAAAATCCCCCATTTTGTTCATCCTTTTTCTCTGAGCCTGAATTTCCTCAGTATCCCTTCCTTTACCTCCTCCAACGGAAAATGTTCGGGATCAAGGATATAATTCAGCGCGATGCCGTCAAGCAGCGTTCCGAACAAATACGCTTCGGTGCCTGGATCGGCAACACCTTTCCTTTTGTAATAATCAATGAGCACCTGCAACACGCCCGGCACAAAGCCCGTGATATCTTTTTTCACCATCTCGTAAACCGGCGGCTGGAGCATGATGGTGATGTACAGCTTCCAGTAGTCCGACCTTTCCCTGAGGATGCGGAACGACTCATTGATGAAAAATTCGAATTCCTCATCGGTGAGTACGCCATCCCTGTTCGGATCGAAAATATCGATGAACTCCCGCATCCCTTTGACGGCGATTTCCTTGATGAGATCTTCTTTGCTTTTAAAATAGTTATACATGAGTCCCTTGGAAATGCCTGCCTGCCTGGCGATGTCGCTGATGGAGGTGGCGTGGAATCCTTTGGCGACGAAGAGCTCCAGAGCTTTATCCATGATAAGGGCTTTGCGGCTCTCACGGATGGATTCGAATTGCTTGACAGTACGTGGTGACATTACCAAATTTATGACTGAACGGTCGGTCAAAAATATGTCAAAAAAAATCACCGTGCAAATTTTTTTTGAGATTTTTTTGATTTTCCGGGTAGCTATTCGCTTCAAGGAATCTTGTCCTGTTTATCAGCTATTATATAACTCAACGGATACATGTTGCTGAGAAGGGGGTCATTCAGATCAGGATAAAATTGTAAGTAATTTGTTTTTCATCCGTAAATAATTTTTTAAGTTATACAATATCAACTATTTAATTTAAGCTGCTAATCCAGATAAGAAAGTGAAAATTTCATCTGCGTGCTCGTGGCAACATTCTTTTGTGCTTATCAGTTGATGCCAGTTTCATAATCGGGGTTTGTACCTCCAGTAAACATCATTCTCAAGATATGAATAAAAGTTATCATTATTGTATAATAATTCATATGATTTTATATGATCGTTATCGTAGGAAACCTGTATCTCTGATAATAACAATGTTTGTTGAAGCCTACTACCTGAAATATAAAATTTATTAGGATCAGTTCTCCCTGTTGTATAATAAAAATTTATTGA
>CAZVNP010000055.1:0-21131 GCA_964628285.1 uncultured Lentimicrobiaceae bacterium | reverse complement strand
ATTATCTTAGCTGTTTAAATCTTAAAACGATTGCCCTATGAAACATCATGACACCAGCTCACAACTAATCAGGATTTTCAGCCTGTTCATCATGTTTTGCATGATGACGTCGAAACAGAAAAAGTATTGATCGGGATACCCTTGGGACAGGCCGAATTCAATAAAGGCGGCATCCTGGGCGTCGATGACAAACCTTCGGGTGGCCAGGAAGGTTATCCTTTCTTACTGGAACAGAATCGCCCCCAATCCTTTCACTTCGCTCACCACCCTTTCTTTCAGCCTGGAGAAACAAGATCATGTCATTCTGAAAGTGTCAGATTGTCAGGGCAATGAAGTGGCCAGGCCGGTAAATAAGATAATGTCGACCGGACATTATGACAACGAGTGGAACGGCTCTTTTTTGCCAGCAGGTATTTACACCTGCATATTATCGGTGGACGGAGTCATGAAGGATAAAAAGATGGTTCATATTTGAATTCTTCACTTGTAGAACAATTTATAAGTCTAAAAACATGCATAATTACGCGCTAATTCAAACCAGAGCCATTGATAATCGTTCAAAGATAGGCACCCCGGCATGTATTCCGGTGTTTACTTTTATTGATGATAAGTTTCGTTTTCCCGTCAGCAGAACCGGTTGACCAATTGGCACCTGTGAAGAAAACATGCAAGTAACAAAACCTCTAACCAGGTAGACGTATTTCTTTATCTTTGTGAGGCAAAGTATCGGGAAATGGCATGCGGTTGCTTTCTCCCCGATTAATCGACATGACATTTAAACCATGATGTTACTGCAACCCAAATCGTGATTACCATGAAAAGCTGCACACCGATAATACTACTCCTGACGGCTCTGGCCGTTGTCACATTGACAACATGTAAGAAGGAACAATCACATGATGGAGACGATAGTCATAAAGAAACAAGCGATTATTATGTCCTGGACATCAAGCAAGGGCTTCCAAGGCAGGGATGTACCCTCTTGAATGTGAATTCGTACCAGCAAACCACCGAATATACCTGCGGCCCTTCAGCCGTGATAACCCTGTTACGCTATTACGGAAGGGAAGGCGATGAGATGACCATCGCCGGTGAAATGGGGACAAGCTCCGCCAACGGCACCACGCCTGATCAAATGGCCACATGGCTCGACAGCCATGGATTTAATGCTTCATGGCATGAGAATGGGACGCTGGATACGCTGGTCAATAATCTCCATAAACAAATCCCCACCCTTGTGGAATGGAGCGACTGGGGAGGACACTGGGTGCTGGTCATCGGCTATGACACACGCAACACTGCCTACCCGATGGATGACGTGATCATCTTTGCCGATCCTTACGACCGTCATGATGATAATAATGACGGCATGGGCTGGTTCAATGCGGAGCGTTTTTATTATATGTGGTATGATGCACTTCTGTTCGGAAAGGTCATGAAACAAATTTACATCAACGCTGTTCCTGAATGAGTATCACGTTCAAGAAAGCACCTGTTAATCGATTTTAAAATAGCCGCACCGCATAGTAAAAGAGTGCTCCCACCACAGCCGATGCCGGTATTGTCACGAACCAGGCAAACACCATGCTGACGGCCACATTCCACCGTACAGCTGATACTCGTCTGGATGCCCCAACGCCCATGATGGAAGATGACATGACATGTGTCGTGCTAATTGGAGCTCCTGCCATCGATGCAAATAAAATAACTATTGAGGCAGACATCTGGGAAGTAAAGCCATGAACAGGCTCCATCTTGAAGATTTTATTGCCCATGGTCCTGATGATCTTCCATCCGCCTGTCGCTGTCCCAATTGTTATGGCAAGGGCGCAAATGAATTTAACCCAGTAAGGTACCTCGAAGACAGGAATAGCTTTAGAAAAGAAAAGCGCCAGGGCGATGATACCCATACTCTTCTGAGCATCATTGGATCCGTGGCCCAGAGCCATGATGCCGCCCGATATGACTTGCAGACTTTTAAAAAGCCTGTTCATTTTATGGGATCTGAACCTGTATGTGATCCAAGCTATAAGCACCATCAGCAGATATCCGCCTGCAAATCCGAGGACAGGGGCTAAAAATAAGGGAATCACAATCTTAGAGACGATACTGGCATAATTCAGAGTATGCCATCCCTGGTAAGCAATGGCGGCTCCCATAAGTCCTCCTATCAAGGCATGTGACGACGATGAGGGAAGCCCCAACGTCCATGTCATGATATTCCAGAAAATGGCGCCTAATAGAGCTGCCAGGATCAACCTGAGATCGGCAGCGATGAGATCGGTGTTGACAATCCCTTTACCAATGGTTGTCGCCACTTCGGTGCCGAGAAAAGCACCGGCAAGATTCAGGACGGCTGCCATTATCACAGCCTTTTTGGGATCCATCACCTTGGTCGACACCAGTGGTGCTATTGCGTTGCCACTGTCATGAACACCATTGGTATAATCAAAGATAACAGCAATAAGGACTATGCAAACCAGAAGCCAGGCCATATTATGCGTATTTCAGTGAAATCCCTTCCACTATGTTGGCTAAAACTTCTGATCTTGCATACACTTCCTCAATATGGTCATAAATGTGCGACCATTTGACCAGCTCAAGGAAATCCGATGAAGTCACCGGTTGACTTTCATAGATTTCACCTATAGAGACAAGCAACAACAGATCGGCTTCCGCTTTTAACTGTTTTACTTTTTCGATGTTTATTTCAATATCCCTTTTCTTTTCAAGTGATCGTATCATGACCGCTATTTCTTCATGCATATCCTTAAGCATCCGTATAAGGTCTCTGGCTCCGGACTTCATGGAATTTAAGTTATATAATCCTACACGCGATGAAACCGAACGGATGGCGTTCAACGTTTTCTCCTGAGCCATATTGACATCATGGATATCCTCTCTGTCGATTGGTGTGATGAAAGTCTTGGCCAATGAGATGGAGATATCCCTGGAAATCCGGTTTCCTTCGATCTCTTTATTGATTATTTTTTTACACAACTCTTTGACGGAAGAGTTATTAGTAAAGAGTTCTTCCAACAGATGTATGCTTTCGACAAGCACCACATTCTGCTTTTTAAAAAGATCAAAGAATCTAATGACTCTTGGGAAAAAATTGATTGCCATATGTGATTTTGGCATTAAAAATAATGAATTTCTGTGATCATCATCAATCGGGAGAAGAAATATGTTATCGATCCTAAATTGGCAGAATTTTATGATTATCCTTTGCTTTTTGTTATTTTAGCTGTCTGAACCTTAAAAAATTTTGTCGTATGGAATATCATTACACCGGCTGTTCAAGAAGCAGGATTTTTTGCCACTCTATCATGTTATGTATAATGACGATCATGGCATTTCGTGCTTCTTCACAGGCTCCCGAGTGGAAAACCTTTACCGTTGACAATTCGGGCCTGGCTGATAATATTGTCTTCACGATCGCTTTTCAGGATAACGGCACGAAATGGATCGGCACCAACGACGGCTTATCCAAATTTGACGGTTCAAACTGGACAACATACAGGATGAACAATTCAGGGTTACCGGCGAACATCGTAAGCTGTCTTATGTTGGATGAAGCTGACAAAGTTTGGATCGGCACCGATGGGGTCTTTACAACCAACGGAGGCGGCCTGGCCATCTTCGATGGCGTCAACTGGGAAGTCTATAAGCCATCCAATTCCATTATTCCTGATGACTGGGTGACCTCTATCGTCACGGATAAGGGGATGAACAAATGGATAGGCACCGACAACGGCTTAGTTAAATATGACGGGACCAACATGACCATTTTACCGGCAAGCTATTATACCTATTATGCATCGGTTGCCGCTCTGGACATCGAAGGTGACAGTGTGGTGTGGATCGGCACAGGCTCAGGGCTCAGCCGTTATGACAATGGCGCCTGGACAGTTTACCATACCGGCAGCTCAGGCTTACCTGCCGATAACATCTGGGAAGTAAAAATCGATACTCTCGGAAATAAATGGATCGGCACGAATGGAGGAGGTCTGGCAAAGTTTGACGGGACTGACTGGACCGTCTTTAACTCGTCTAATTCATGCCTCCCGGTCAATGATGTCACCTCTATAGCCATTGACAAAAGCTATACCCTTTGGCTGGGGACCTGGCAAGGGGGGTTGGTCAGCTATGACGGGACCACATGGACCGTTTACAACACCTCCAATTCCCTTATTCCTTCCGATATCATTTACAGCGTGGCCCTGGATAAGTATGAGAACAAATGGATCGGGACACCATCAGGACTGGCCATTTTCAACAAAGGAGGCATCCTGGGCGTCGATGACAAACCTTCGGGTGGCCAGGAAGGTTATCCTTTCTTACTGGAACAGAATCGCCCCAATCCTTTCACTTCGCTCACCACCCTTTCTTTCAGCCTGGAGAAGCAAGGTCATGTCATCCTGAAAGTGTTAGATTGTCAGGGCAATGAAGTGGCCAGGCCGGTAAATAAAGTGATGTCGCCGGGGCATTATGACATCGAATGGGACGGCTCTTTCCTGCCCACCGGTATCTATACCTGCATATTATTGGTGAACGGGGTCATAATGGTTAAACAGATGGTGCGGTTTTAAAACTGGATAACGCCGCAACCCGAAAAGATTGTGTTGGTGGGTTGTTACAAAATGGTTTGATTGTTCAATGGTTCAATTGTTAAATGATTGTTATATTGTTTGGAATTTTAAAAGCTGATACTGCCTTTGGCACTCCGAGACTCTAAAATCGAAAACCGTCAAATCGAATCTCGTCCGATCGAACGTCATCAAAGCGACAATCGACCAATGCCATCGGTGTTACTGTCGAAATTGGCAGCCGCAATCCACGAACTATTCAACATTTAAGATATACTTTAACAAAAAACATCACCTCTTGCAAAACACATATAAATGTTTTATTTTTGTGTGTGACAGGGATGTTACCCGTATTTCATTTTATTGATTTTAATCGTTAATTATGGTGGCACAAGCCAATCTTGGAGTGATTGCACTATGTACAAAATTTTTATAGATTCATTACGCAAAGTAAATTTATTATATCACGGGTATGTATTCCAGGGCATGCCCTGGACCCAATTTCCGCCCCAAGGGGCGGGATATTATACCCTCCGCCTCCGGTCCCGCCGCAGGCGGGATTCAACTTACAAATTTTAATTCACTACGTTCTTAAAATTTGAGTTTCACAAATAAATTTTATATCAACTATCATTATCGACACATGAAAAGATTCAAATTATATTTTACTGTTTTCTTTGTTTTTATCAATTTTATGGCATTGCCTCAGGTTTACATTTCCGGCGGTTATGTCAGTGGCTTTTGGGATGAATTCCATTCCCCGTATTTCATTACCGGCGATATAGAAGTTCACGCGGATTCTGCATTAATTATCGGTCCGGGAACGGATATTATATTCTACGGTTATTATCAATTTGTTGTTCGGGGAAGGTTAACGGCTCTTGGTACAGAGGAAGATTCAATACATTTTACAACACCTGATAAAATTCCAAGCTGGCATGGCTTGAAATTTTATGATATTACGAATAATGATCAGGATACATGTGTGGTTAAGTACTGCAAGTTTGAAAAGGGTTATTCCCCTGGAGGCTCAGTTTTAACCGGGGGAGGGGCTATTTTTATAAATAATTCCACAAAAATAGTGGTTGATCATTGTCTCTTAACACATAATAAGGCTTCATGGGGTGGTGGTATTCTGGTCTATAGCGGAGATGCACAGATCAGGAACTGTGTTATTGCTGACAATGAGGCTAATCAGGTTGGAGGAGGAATTTCGATTGAATCGGGCACGGCTGCTGTGACCGGATGTGAAATCCGTAACAATCAGGCATGGATTGCAGGAGGCATAAGTATCCATGGATCCTCAGCAACCATTGAAAACTCCGTTATTAAAGGCAACTCAAGTCATATTATGGGTGGAGGAATCACATCATACTTCGGGACAGGACCTACTTGTAAGAATGTGATCATTGAAAACAATACGAGTGGGGTGGGAGGAGGAGTCATGACAAACTCATCCGGATTATGGCTTGAAGGTGTTACCATACGCCAAAATTGGGGAGATTTTGTGGGCGGATTGTATATCGGTTCAAGTATTTCGTTCTCTCAAACAAACAGATGCAACATTTATATGAACCATTCATACCGTGCTCAGGATATTTTAAAACCCAGCTCTGCAAGAAATGTTACCATTTATTTGGATACATTTACAGTGAAGCAACCTGATGATTTCCTGGTAACTCCTTTAAATGCTTTTGACTTTCACATTTTACATGGTTTTGTGACAGGACAGACAGGGAGTGATCTGTACGTTAGTCCTTCTGGTTCCAATGATAACAGCGGGCTGACTATCCAGGAACCATTGCTGACCCTTGACTATGCAGTTCGAAAGGTCACCGTCAATGCGAGTAATCCTCCAACGTTATTTTTGGATGATGGCATTTACAGTAATTCACTCACCGGAGAGTATTTCCCTATAGGATTAAAGAGTTATATTAATCTCGTGTCCTTGAATCCCCATCAAGCAGTGATCGATGCCGAAAACGAAAAAGGAGGATTGGTGATTTTCGGAAGAAGCGGAACCCATGTAAAGGGATTGAAAATAATGAACGGTTATACACCTGGAGGTGGAGGCATTTATGTTTCAGGCTCAAACATACTCATTGACAGCTGTGTACTGTTTGGCAATCATGCAACGGAAGGCGGTGGAATCTACCTTGCAAACGAAAGTAATGTCAAATTGACCTATTGCGATTTTATTAGCAATACAGGTAGCATGGGTGCAGGTTGCTTTGTGTTCGACGGTTCCTCTGTTATAGAAAACTGCAAGTTCATAAATAACGTATCATCACAATATGGAGGGGCCATTCATATCTCAGGGGATCATAGCCATATTGTCAGTTCCTTGTTTCTCGAAAACCGGTCTAGAGGGGGAGGAGCTATTGAAACCGAATGGTACAATTCCTTTATAATCAATAATACTTTTCATGATAATGATGCTATAAACGGATCATCAATTTACTGTATCTATTCAAATTGCGAACTGATAAATTCCATTGTTTGGGATGATTCCGTACAGACACCTCTGAAGATCTATCTTGCGAGCGATTATAGCGGAGAAACCTTTGAAGTTACAATCGATCATTGCGATCTGATGAATGACAGCTGCTGCGTTTACACTGGTCAGAACATTAATTTATTATGGGGAGAGGGAAATATATCGTACGATCCGGATTTCATTGATCCGGTGGCTCAGGATTTTCGCCTGCAAGATATTTCACCATGCATTGACGCCGGTACTCCATTGACCAGTATTTATAATTTACCGGAATGGGATCTTGCAGGGAACCAAAGGATTGTCAATGACACCATTGATCTGGGATGTTATGAAAATCAGTTAGGGGTGACAATTCATGATATTATATACACCCCAGCATGTCAAATATTTCCAAATCCTGACAACGGTCATTTTTATATAAAGCTACCGCAAAAAGATGTTAGTATTACGGTTTACGATGTAACCGGAAAGACGATTATTGCAAATGTTAAACCGGATTCGACCCTTTACGAATGTAACCTGTCAAGCTTGAAACCGGGAATATACATCGTTACAGTTGAATCCTTCGATAATCAATGGGTAAGGAAGATAATCGTGGAGTGATAATGGCATCGCCCTATATGCTTGCCATCTGATGATGGCCGATTGAACGATATTCGGTTTACGACTTTTTACGGTATACTGTCTCAAACCGGAATACAACCTCCCAACAATATAACAACATGACATCCGCTTTCCCATGAGCCTGTATGTCTTCATGAAGTTCCTTGAATCGGCCCCGGGCCGTTATGACCGGGGCATCCGCATCCTGTCACTGGGCGCTGTGGACAGGGTCTACGACAGGCTGGTGTCGTCAATCGGAAAAGACCGGAAGGTGCTGGACATCGGCTGCGGCACAGGGGCGTTGACATTACGGGCGGCATTGAAAGGAGCGACCGTCACCGGTATTGACATCAATGCCGGGATGCTGGAGATAGCCCGGCAACGTGCCGGTGATATGGATCTTTTACAATATATTGAATTCCGTGAGATGGGTGTGGCAGAACTCGGCGGGATGCCATCCCAAACCTATGACGCCGTCATGAGCGGCTTAGGCTTCTCTGAATTATCCGGTGATGAACTGGCATTTACACTGCGGCACATACGAAGAATACTGAAAGAGGGCGGTCTTCTGCTGGTCGCCGATGAGATCGTGCCGTTAGGCTTTTTCCGGTACATGCTGAACCTCATGATAAGGATCCCTCTGCAGGCGATAACCTGGCTGCTGACCTCGACGGGAACGCATGCCGTCAGAGATCTGCCTGAAAAAGTGAAGGAAGCCGGATTACAGGTCCAGTCCGTCAGGAAAAATAAAATGGGTAACTTTATCGAGCTCATAGCCATCAAACGCGGGGAGGGAGCAGCATGAAATGGTTTATTTACGTGGTTGTCAACGTCATTGAGACGTTACTGCGGGCGGTTCCTGTGCCCTGCAAAACGGGTCTGGTCAGAATAGGCCGGCCCGGCCGGGGCTCACCGGTCTTTCTGACCTGCAACTATCATCTGACCGTTGTAAGGGTGAAACACGCCTTGAAAGGACTCGACGCCTGGCTGCTTGTCGCTAACAGCAAGGGTTACAATGTGTGGTGCGGAGCCACGGGAGGGCATTTCACCGGTCATAGCGTCATAGCGGTGTTAAAGACAAGTGGCATTGAAGCACTGGTCGACCACCGTGATGTCATTCTTCCTCAGCTCGCCGCCACGGGCATTGAAGGAAAAACCATCCGTGAGAAGAGCGGCTGGAATGCGATATGGGGTCCTGTCTATGCTCCGGATATTCCGGCGTTCGTTGAGACCAATCACAGGAAAACGGTTGTCATGCGTGAGGTCCGTTTCCCGCCGGCACAGCGGATAGAGATGGCCCTCATGTGGGCCTTTCCTTTTTCCATCATAGCATCCCTTTTAGTATTTCCTTTCTCATTACAGTGGCTCCTGCCTTTAAACATTCTCATCTGGGGCTGGTCGTTGTTGGTTTTCATCACTTTCCCGCTTTATTCCGGGTGGTTTGAACGGACGAAAAGAACGGCATGCGTCAGCAAATACACGGTTTTGTTTGATTTCAGCCTTCCGCCCCTCATCTTATGGTTGATTTTCGTGTTTTTCCTTGCCCTCTGGAGTGTCTCTCTTGGTCATTTCAACTTGTTGTCATTCCTCGGCGTAAGTTTGATATCACTTGTCATCCTGCTCCTTCTGAACATCGATTTGATGGGCAGCACACCGGTATATAAAAGCGGGCTGCATGAGGAGCGTTATCTTCAGATCTTCCTCGACACGGAGCGCTGCTGCGGTGCAGGCTACTGCGAGAGTGTCTGCCCAAAGAATTGCTTTGAGGTCGATGCCGTTCACCATACCGCCACGATGCCGCGGGCGGAGGCATGCGTCCAGTGTGGCGCATGTGTCGTACAATGCCCTTTTGATGCTTTGTATTTCAGGAATTCCAAAGGGGAGATGTTACCGCCCGCGACGGTCAGGGAATATAAGTTGAATCTGATGGGTAAAAGGATGGTGAAAACGGGGATCGTAATAATCTTGTTATTTTCTCAGGGTGTTGTATCGTTCTGATTTTGTGATTGCGGTTTATCGATATCGAATTTAATATCCGGAGATTCATAAATTGAACGGGATTAAAGGGATACGGATTGAAAATAAAAATGGGCCGCGGCTGCAAGGTATTTTTCACGTGCTCGTAGCACAAACGTATTTTATACGTATAAAGCAGTCCGCGACCCTATGGCATTCAAAATTACAATTTATTTTTTAAAATTCAAAATTATCTTTAAGAATATTTCATGCGCATCAAATTATGTCTCCAGTATTAGAATTCCTGACAATATAGCAATATAACAATATAACAATATTGTATTTTATCAGTCAAACTATTCAGCCGGTTTAACAAATTTTACCAATATTACGCCATGCGCCGGTATATTGCTTTGGAAGGTGTCGAACATTTCGCCGAGGTTTTTCTGGCGCCACAGGTCCCTGACATTGACATGGCCTGTTGAACTTACTTTGTAAAGGTCGAGCGGGTATGTTACCGTTGTCTCGCCCAGGTTAAAAATACCGAGGGCGAGACTGCCGTCGCTCATCTCTTTGCCCCACACCTGTATGTTACCGTCTATTACCAACGGCACGGCCTGTTGTCCGAGGGGATCCTGGTCCACTGCCAGCACCTCGTCGTTTGTGAGCAGGCTAAGTGTGAAAGTGTCGAGATGCTGCAGGTCGCAACCCAGCAGTAGCGGTGCCGACAGGAGGCACCACAGGCTGATGTGGGTGTACTGCTCGTCGGGGGTGAGGTGTGTAGGGTGGACGCTGGGGCCCCATCCGACCCACCCCACGACAAGCATGTCGGGGTCGTTCCAATGGCCGGGACCGGCGAAGGGTGCGTCGGCAATCTGGCTGAAGCCGATGCCTTTAAGGCTTTCCCATGTGTCGGTTATGTCGCCGGTGGTACGCCACAGATTACCGCCCACTACGGCGCCCCAGGTCCAGACGTGGCTCATACCATACTGGCACAGGCTGTAAACGATGTCCCTGTCGACCTTGTCTAAGGCGGCGCGCATGACACGATAGGGCTTCTGACGCTCTTCCAGGGATGTGTCTTTTGCTATATGGTCATAAGAGCACCAGTCGTATTTGAGATAGTCGATACCCCATGAGGCCCAGGAGCGGGCGTCCTGCTGCTCATGACCATAGCTGCCGGTGTAACCGCCGCAGGTGAGAGGCCCCGGTGAGCTGTAAATGCCAAATTTCAATCCCATGGCATGAAGGCTGTCGCCAAGGCGTTTCATATCGGGAAACTTGCTGTTGGTCAGGATGTTTCCTTCACGGTCACGCTTAGGCTCCTGATCGCCCGGTATTTCCCAGCCATCGTCGATATTGATATACTGCCAGCCGTGCTCAATGAGGCCCTTATCCCGCATGGCCCTGGCGCTGGCCAGCACCTTGGTCTCATCGACGGACAGACCCCAGCAGTTCCAGCTGTTCCAGCCCATGGGGGGTGTCAGGGCGATCATATCACCGATCTTTATCAGGAGGGTGTTGCTGTCCTGTCCCTGCTCATTGACGGCAGTGAGGGTCACCTGGTAATCGCCTTTTTTGCTGACCATCCCGCTGATGATTCCGGTGTTACCGTCGACAGTGAGGCCATTGGGCAGGCCCTGGGCCTGGAATGTCATGGGCCGCAGGCCTGTTGCGGCGACGGCAAACAGGAAAGGATGCCCCGGTCTGGCGCCCGTCATGCGTGCGCCGTTGAGACGGGGTGCTTCCGCCGCCGGCGGCGTCAGGATATAGGGTGTCTCGTCAAGACAGACATCCGTCTCGCCGGCGTCTTTAAACGCCATGGCGTAGGTGACCATCGCCGACTGATCGATGGCGGGCAGGTCAATGGTGTACTCCCGCTCCGTTAGCGGCTTCATGACCATCTCCGTTTCCATGCGGTAGATCTCATGGCCCGTCACCTTATTGACGGCTGTGACGGTGAAGTCACCGTCGAGGGTGACGGCAGGGGAGGTGTTCCTGATCATGAACGTCTTGCTGACGGTGCTGTCGCGAAATGTGAAAGGATGCTTCTCATGATCACATACGAAATACTCTTTGATATCGACCATGCTGATCTGCTGGTCGCCGGTGTACATGCCGCCCTGGCCGCCCTGGTCATAGACACGGACGGCGATGACGTTATTATGATCCCACCGGATACGCGGGTCATCGGCCGCCAGCACATAACGCCGCGGGTAATCCCACAACACCGTGGGACCGTGGATGAAAAAAGTATCAGCCACTGTCCCCGCAGGGACGCTCCGGCCGTTAATGCCGATGATCTCACCGTTGAGAAACGTCTGGTCAAAATTATTGATCCTGCCCATGTAAAACTCGACGCTGTCGCGCAGGTAAGCCTTTTTCTTCATCTCCGACGGGATCACCACCACCGTGCGGTACCAGGCATAGCCGTCATAAGGCTCATAGCCCTGGTCTTCCCAAATGGCATCCACCCGGATGGTTTTCCAGGACGAGTCATTGTAAGCAGGTTTGGCGTAATCGAGGTTGTCGCCGGTTACGAACTTCCAGCCCGTGTTGATCGGGATGGTGATTTGCACAGGAGCCTGCCGGCAGGCCGCCAAGGCCAGTAACAGCAACAGGGGAAGCAGTTTTTTCATGATACGGGAGTTTAGTGAGTTTCAATGGCGCAAGTTAATAATTATTTGATAGCATCTCACCCCACCTCCCGCTTTTCAGAGGGACAGGCTCTCTCCTAAAGGAAAGGGGCTTAGGATCACACCCCTTCTCATTTAGGAGAAGGGGGTGGGGGATGAGGTGGTTAAGAAGTTTGGGGAGAGGTGCAAATATGAATCCGGCTATTTCTAACTACATTTTATCTGCAAAATACCCGGATTATTCTATTTTTGCACCACCGGTAATTTAAAACATTATATTTCAACACGTCAAAAACTTCATGTTATGTCAGGATTAACATTTGCCGAGAAGGTGCTGGGTGCTCCTGCCGGTGCCATTGTTTTCAGGAAGCCCGACATTGTCATGTCGCACGACAACACGGCCAGCATCGAGAAGACCTTTTTGAAGATGGGTGGCAGCCATGTCGCCGACCCTGACCAGCTTTTCTTCATTCTCGACCACAATGCGCCTCCCACCAGCTCCAAGCTTGCCAACGACTACCAGCGCATCCGTGATCTGGCACATGAGCAGGGCGTCACGAAGTTCCACGATGTGGGCGAGGGTATCTGTCACCAGGTCATGGGATTGTATGCCCGTCCCGGTATGATCATCGTGGGCAGTGACAGTCACACATGCACGGCGGGTGCTTTCAATGCCTTCGCCGCCGGCATCGACCGCACCGAGACGGCCGGTTTGTGGAAGCAGGGTGAGACATGGTTCCGTGTGCCGGCGACGCTGAAGGTCACCCTGATGGGACATTTGGGGCGGAGTGTCTATGCCAAAGACCTGGCCTTATGGATCATCGGAATGATCGGCTCCAGCGGCGCCGACTATATGTCGGTGGAGTTCCATGGCGAGGGGGTGTCGACATTATCTGTTTCAGATCGTATGACACTGGCCAACCTGGCCTCGGAGATGGGCGCCAAGAATGCCGTCTTCCCCTGTGATGACGTGCTCAAGCAATGGCTTGGTGCTGATGCGACAGGTGTCTGGGCTGACGCCGATGCCGTTTATCAGAAAGAGATCACCATTGCCCTCGATGATATCTTTCCCGTCGTTGCGGCCCCTCATCATGTCGACAACGTGAAGGCTGTGGCTGAAGTGCGTGGAACAAAGATACAGGAAGCCCTCATAGGCACCTGCACCAACGGCCGTATCGAGGATCTGCGCGAAGCGGCGGCTGTTCTGAAGGGAAATAAGGTATTTCCCGGCGTGCAGCTGCTCGTCATCCCGGCGTCACGCGATATCTACCTGCAGGCCATGGATGAAGGTCTCGTCAGGATTTTCCTCGAAGCCGGCGGCAATGTGCTGGCGGCCTCCTGCGGTCCCTGCCTGGGAACAGGCCAGGGCATCCCCGCGGACGGCTATACTGTCATCTCCAGCGCCAACCGCAATTTCAAAGGACGCATGGGCAATCCCAATGCATCCATCTACCTGGCCTCGCCGGCCTCCGTCGCCATCGCCGCAGTGAACGGTGCCATCACCGATCCCCGCGGCATCACCACACACGACCGTTTTCCATATGCCAGGGAACAGGACAAGACCGTCGACATACCCAAAGGAGAAGACCGTTACAGTCATGGTGTCTGGAACTATGCCGATATCGATAACCTCAACACCGACCAGATGTTCGCCGGCAACCTCACTTACAATGTCCTCAGCTCCGAGCCTGACAAGATCATGCCGCATCTCTTCAAAGGCTTCGACGATCGTTTCGCCGAACATGTGACCGCGGGTGATGTCATCGTCGCCGGCACCAACTTCGGCTGCGGCAGCTCGCGTGAGCATCCCGCCGTAGGGCTGGCCTATGCCGGCGTCAAAGCGGTGATATGCAAGTCGGTCAACAGGATATTCTACCGCTCGTCGGTGAACCAGGGCCTGCCGATCATCATCCTGCCCGAAGCCGTGGAGGCTTATCACCAAGGGGATAAAGTGGATATTGATTTCGCCGAAGGTATTATACACATCGGTTCGGGGGCCTTCACCTTTGCTCCGTTGCCGGAGAAGTTGAGGGGCATCTTCGAAGCCAAAGGATTAGTCAATTACATAAAAAATCAATAATTAACCATTTACAATTTTAATATCATGAATCATTACCACGCCGAGTACAAACGAAAGTTAACCACGGCTGACAAGGCCGTTGCGAAAATCCGTGACGACGAGACCATTTTTTACGGCATGAGCATAGCGCAGCCCCCGGCTTTGCTGTCGGCGCTGGCCGACCGTGGCCGCGCCGGTGACGTCAGAGGGTTGAATATCTACACCTTTCTGCCTCTGGAGCATGCCCACAGTACCGTCCTGGATCCTGTGCTCAGCGATGTCTTTCAGAATTATTCCATGTTCGTGGGCAAGTCCGACCGTGCCATGGTGCGCACGGGTCTGGCTTACTATGTGCCCAGTTACCTGCACCAGGCGCCACGCCTTATCAGCGAGTTCATCAAGGTCGACACGACGCTGACGACCGTCTCGCCCATGGATGAACACGGGTATTTCACCTTCGGCACCTCCAATGACTGTACCTCGGCGGCGGCACGTTCCTGCAAACGCCTCATCATGGAGGTGAACGAGAACATGCCACGTGTCTTCGGCGACTCGCTCATACACATCTCCCAGGTCGATACGGTCATCGAGAACCATGTCCCCCTGCTGGAGTTCAAGATGCCCCCGGCACATCCCGAAGACGACATCATGGGGCCCATGATCGCCGAATTGATCCCCGACGGTGCCACCATTCAACTCGGTGTCGGCGGACTACCCAACGCCGTGGCACGTTACCTCAGCGGACATAAAGACATCGGCGTCCATACCGAGCTGTTCACCGAAGGCATGTACGAGCTCATTCTTAAGGGGGTTATCACAGGGCGAAGAAAAAATCTCCACTACCAGAAGAATGTCTACACTACGGCGGCCGGGACGAAAGAGATGTATGCCTTCATGAACAACAATCCGACGATGGAGAGCTACCCCGCCAATTACGTGTGCGATCCTTTTGTCATCGGCCAAAACGACAACCTCATCTCAATCAACTCCGTGCTGGAGGTGGACCTGCTGGGACAAGCCAACGCCGAGTTTCTCGACCAGACTACTTTCAGCGGCACCGGCGGCCAGCTCGACTTTGTCAGGGGCGCTTTCAACTCCAAAGGAGGAAAGTCCATCCTGGCTTTTTACTCAACGGCCAAGGAAGGTAAAATATCGCGTGTGGTGCCCCGCTTGGACACCGGAGCCGTCGTCACCACACCCCGCACCGACGCCCACTTCTTTGTCACCGAATATGGCGTGGTCAACCTTAAGGGCAAGTCAACACGTGAAAGAGCCCTCGATATCATCAGCATTGCCCATCCCGCCTTCCGCGATGAACTGCTGAAAGAAGCGGAGAATATGTACATCATATGATTTAACGAGTTAAGATTAACGATTATCGATCTGTGATTTTATAGGAAATGAAAAGACGGTTGATACTGTATGGTTTCCTGATAATTATCCTCGTGGGGCTTTATTTCATCCTCATGCAGGTATTCCCGAAGTCGGTGACCTATTATCCTGTTTTCATTTTCCTGGTGGTCTTCGATCTTTATCTGTGGAGCTCGCTGTCCAGGAGTCTGTCACGGCTGCGGACCTCCTGGCGTTATCTCCTTACACTCCTCTATTGGGCTCCTTTTATCATCCTGGCCGGATACCTCATCCTCACCCTTTTCGTCGAACAGCAGGAGATGATCAGCCGCACGGCCTCGTACCTGCTCGGCGTGGCTTTCATCGTGTACATCTCGAAGCTTATCCCGGTCGTCTTCCTGCTGATCAATGATGTCATACGTCTCTTCAGATGGGCCGTCACGAGGCTGATCCTCCTGATAAGAAGGGAAAAGCCTGTGCTCCACCGCCGGAAAGCACGTTTCAGGTTCCTGCAGACCACCGGATTATCACTGGGGGCCGTTCTTCTGCTTCTCTTCGTCACCGGCATCACTTTCTGGGCTACGGATTACAAGGTGCGTGAGTATCAGTTGAAGCTCCCGGCATTGCCGTCACCGTTCAAAGGATTCAGGATCGTCCAGTTCTCCGATGTCCACACCGGCAGCTGGCCCTCGGACAGAAGCATGAAGAAGGTCGTCGGCATCATTAAGAACCTGCATCCCGACATGATCTTCTTCACCGGCGATATGGTCAACAACATCACCGAGGAGGCTTACAGGTATGAGCCCTTCTTTAAGGAAATAAAAGCGCCTTACGGTGTTTTCGCCATCCTGGGCAACCACGACTATGGGGATTATATCACCTGGGATTCACCGGAAGCCAAAGCGAAAAACTTTGACGACCTTGTTACCATGTACCGTAGGTTAGGATGGCGTCTGCTCCGGAATGAGAACGTCGTCATCGGCGGTGATAAGGGCCGGATAGCCATCATAGGTGTGGAAAACTGGGGCAACTACGGCCGTTTCCCAAAGCGGGCCGATATGAAAAAGGCTCTCGAAGGCGCCGATAGCGTGGCCGTGAAGCTTCTGTTATCGCATGATCCCACCTATTGGCAATACATCGTCACGAAAGAATATCCTGATATCGACGTCACCTTCTCAGGACACACCCACGGTTTTCAGTTTGCCATTGACACCAAGGGTGTGGAGTGGAGCCCGCTGGACTTCCTGTATTCTTACTGGATAGGTATGTATACCGTTCATACACCTGATGACCACAGTCAGATCCTTTACATCAACAGGGGCCTGGGCAACATCGGATTCCCCGGAAGGGTAGGTGTGCGGCCTGAGATCACCCTGTTCGAGCTCAGGTGATGCGATCCTTTTTTTTAGTGCCGTCTTCAGGGTGACGTAATTTTTTTCTTTATTTGCATACTGATAAACATTCATTAAACAATCTGAATATGCCCATTATTGAAATAGAAGGCCACACGTTTGAGGTTGACGGCGACGGTTTCCTTCAGCAGCCCGAATTATGGAACGACGAGGTGGCCCAGCTCTTTGCAAACCAGGACGGCACAGGCCTGTTGACGGACAAGCACTGGGCCGTGATCCGTTTCATCCGTGAACATTGGGAGCAGACCGACATGGCGCCCATGGTACGCAGCATGTGCCAGAGCACTGGTCTGCGGCTGAAGGAGATATTTGAGCTCTTCCCGCTGGGTCCTGCCCGTGGTGCCTGCCGCATTGCGGGGCTGCCCAAACCCGACGGCTGCGTGTAACGACAGGTGCCATGACCCTCTTCCACTGGATATGCCTGGGTGCATTTCTCGTGTGCACCACCGCCTGTCTATATCATTTCATCCGGACACTGGCGGCAGGTATGCCACCCGACATGGCCCGCCGCAACGGACGCGTAGGCGCTGCCATCGTTTATTCCTTCACGGGAGCCATGTCACCGCTGAAAAAAGAAACAGCCTATCTCCACCTGCCGACATACACCGCCGGCTTGATCTATCACATAGGGACTTTCCTGTCCTTCACCCTTCTTGTCCTCTTGTTCGCCGGCTTTCATATTCCGGGCCGGGCGGCTTATGTTCTCGCAGCCCTGCTGGCGGTATCAAGTGCCGCAGGTCTGTCGGTTCTGCTGAAGAGGATCATCAAAGCACCGTTGCGGCATCTGTCCCATGCCGACGATTACCTCAGCAATGTGCTGGTCACCCTCTTTCATTTTCTTACCGCCCTCACACTACTTAAGACCTCTCTTCTGCCAATCTTGCTTCTTTATGGCAGCCTTTTATTCCTGTATATCCCCGTGGGCAAGCTGCGCCACACCGTTTATTTCTTCACATCACGTATTCATCTGGGTATTTTCAATGGCCGCCGTGGTGTGTGGCCGGTGAGAAAAGGAGGTTACGATGACAGGAATGCCGGATAAAAGGCAGGAAGCGTTGCGTCGTTTCGACAGCAAACTGGAAGGACGTCTGCTGACATACCTCAACAGCTGTGTCCACTGCGGGCTCTGCGGTGAGTCGTGCCATTATTACCTTACCCGGCCCGATGAGAGATACTTGCCGGCACGAAAGGTGGACCTCGTCGCCGGCATCTACCGGCGTTATCACACCCTGGCGGGGCGTCTGGTGCCGCGTCTGACAGGTGCCCGTGACTTCGACGAGGCCACCATGCATGAGATGACCGACCTGCTCTTCGGTGCTTGTACCATGTGTGGCCGCTGCTCGATGCATTGTTCCATAGGCATCGATATCGCTTTCTTGGTGAGAACGGGCCGCGCCATGCTGGCCGATATGGGTCTGGTGCCCCGTGAGCTGCAGTCAACGGTCGACGCGGCCCTGCGCACCGGCAACAACATGGCCATACCGCGTGACGAGCTTGTCGACACACTGACGTGGCTCGAGGAAGACCTTCGGATGGAAGTCAACGACCCGCAGGCCGTTATCCCCCTCGACAGGAAAGGCAGGCATATCGTCTACACCCTGAATCCTCGCGAACCTAAGTTCTTCCCCCTGTCAATCAGCGCCATGGCCAAGATATTCTATGCTGCCAAAGAAGACTGGACATTGTCGACGACGAGCTATGACGTGACCAACTATGCCTATTATTCCGGTGATGATGAGGCTGCCGCCGATATCACCAACCATCTTTATAATGAGATGATGGTCCTTGAAGGGGAGAAGATTGTCCTGGCCGAATGTGGTCATGGTTACCGTTCCTTCCGTTGGGAAGGACCTGAATGGATAAAGAAACCCTATCCCTTCCAGGTGGTCACCTGCCTGGAGCTGATGGCGGGGTACATCCGTCAGGGCCGTGTGAAGCTTGACCCTTCGTTGAACAAGGTGCCGGTGACGCTGCACGATCCCTGCAACCTTGTGCGCCTCGGCGGTATCGTAGAGGAGCCACGGTTCATCCTGCGTCATGCCGTGGAGACTTTTATCGAGATGATCCCAAACCGTCTCGACAACTACTGTTGCGGTGGAGGCGGCGGCCAGCTCTCCATGAGTGATTACAACGAGCGGCGCCTCACCGCGGGACGGCTGAAAGCCGACCAGATACGGCGCACCGGCGCCCGCATCGTGGTGGCACCCTGTCATAACTGCATCGACCAGCTCATACAGCTCAACCAGGAGTACAAGCTGGGGGTGGAGATCAAGACGGTAGGGGAGGTGATGGCTGACGCCATAGTCCTGGGTTAGAGTTTGGTTATGGTTCCATGGCTCAATTGTTAATGACATTGTTATATTGTTGGAATGTTATATTGTTAAGAGGCAGGGTATCCACAGGATAAAATGGCATGCCCGAAGAGTATATGAAAATCTGTTTGAATCCGACGGGAGGTCGGGTGAGATATTTTCAGTGTTTCATGGCTGCTATTTCACGCACGGCCATGATGGCCTGATCGATATCTTCTACGGTGTTGAAGGCGCCGATGCTGAAGCGCACGCTGCCGTGGATCTCCTCGGTGCCGAGCTGACGGTGCACCAGGGGGGCGCAATGCAGCCCCGTGCGGCAGGCGATGTTATAATCCACATCGAGGATGGTGCCCACGTCGCCGGCATCCCAACCCTTAATGTTAAAGCTCAGCACGGCATTGCGGTTGTCGGTGCTGTGAGCGCAATAGGTGATGACGCCGTCGGTATCCTGCAACGCTTTTCGCAACCGGTCCCATAGCGCTATTTCATGTCGGTGCACCTCTTCCATGCCTCTCTCGCGGAGCCACTTCTGTCCGGCATGCAGTCCCGCCACGCCCTGAATGTTCAGCGTGCCGCACTCGAGACGGTAAGGGAATTCCTCCAGGTGAAAAGGATAGGCCGAGCGCACGCCGGTACCGCCAAAGCGCGTGCTGCGGATGGGTACATTTTCACCGCAGTAAGAACCCCCGATGCCGGTAGGCCCCATCAGGCTTTTATGGCCTGTGAAAGCCACGATATCAATGTTCATGGCCTGTACGTCGATGGGTATGGTACCTGCCGACTGGCTGGCGTCGACGGCGAACCAGATGCCGGTGGCCCGGCAACGGCGGCCGACCTCCGCCAGAGGCTGTACCGTACCGATGACATTGGAGCCATGGTTGAGGATGACCATCTTCGTGTTCTTGCGGAAAGCCTTCTTCACGTCGTCAGGATCAATGTATCCGTTGTCATCAAAAGGGATATAGGTGACGTCGATATCGCCGTCGTGTTTTTTATGATAGAGGGGGCGCAACACGGAGTTATGCTCCAAGTTGGAGGTGATGACATGATCGCCCTTTCCGAGCATGCCGCCTATGATCATGTTGAGAGAGTCGCTGGCGTTATAGCTGAAGGTGAGATGGTTGGGATCGGTGCCGCTGAAGAACTCCGTCAGCATCTTACGGGTGGCGTAAACCAGCTCCTCGGTCTCGAGGGTCTTATCGTAACCCGACCGGCCCGGATTGACGCCGTTCTTGCGGTAAAAGTCGTTCATGAAATCATACACTTCTGCCGGCTTGGGAAAGGAGGTGGCGGCATTGTCTAAGTATATCAGATGATCCATTAGGGGATGGGGATTATGTATATTATACAGACTGCCTGACGCAGAATGATATGCAAAACTAATTTTTTTTGATATTAATTGGTCATAGAAGATGAAAAAATAAACAACAGAGGATAGTAATCACTAATTGCGTTCTTTACGCCTCCTTTGCGTCCTTTGCGGTTTTTAGTCCCACTCTTTGGGCAGTGATGAAAATGATGTTTTACCAAAGGTATCAGATGCTTGGAGTTAGGTTAATTGCAGAAAGAGATGATTATTTACCGCAGAGTTCGCAAAGAATATGTTTAAAATAACTAGAAGTTTATTCCTGGCCCACTGTTCGCAGGAGCTTCACTGCCTTCACCAGCTCCACTAATATCGAGACGATGCTAAGGATCATGACCACCAGCACGATGA
>CAZVNP010000054.1:0-21669 GCA_964628285.1 uncultured Lentimicrobiaceae bacterium | reverse complement strand
TCATTCTTTGTCACCTACTCGTCCCAAATAATCAATGTCGCCTGCATGGTCTAGTTTGATTTACGTAATTGAGATTTTTTTTCTTGATCAGAAGAATGATCCACTTCGACGAAGCCGCTTTTAATCAGATGAGCATTGATAAAAGTTTTGTTTTCGAGATAAAGATAGCAAAGCAGGTCATTTTTATCGTCATATTTTATATTGTCATATTTAAGGAATACCCGTTTGCCTTTGGTTTTATCCATAATGAATGAAACAGCCTTGTCCCTTAATAGTGGATTTTCTTTAACTCCGATAAGTTTGATAACAAGGCCGGTATTTAACCTGATTTTTTCGGGGCTGATGATTTCTTTTACGGTATAGAAATTTTCACGTTTGGTCGAACTGTTCTTGTCGATCCTTGAACCGAACTGCAGTTTCTTCACATCAATTTTTTTATCCATCGTATGCGGATCCTTGAAAATATAAGGTAATTTCCCGATTTCAATATCAAAGTCGGTAGTCACTTCTTTCTGTTTCAGAAGTTCGTAAGTCGTTCCATCCAGATCTTTTTGGGAGACGTTTAATTTTTTCCTGATAATTGGAAAAAACTCCGGATTGATCTCATATCCGATGGAATTCCTGTCAAGGTTTTTTGCTGCCAGCGATGTTGTCCCGCTTCCTGTAAACGGATCAAGCACCGTTTCGCCAACAAATGAGAACATTTTAATAAGGCGACGTGGAAGTTCTTCCGGGAACATGGCCATGTGGTGGTCCTGTTTTACGCCGGCAAAGTTCCAGTGCCCGGAAAAGAAAGTATTCCATTCTTCGGCGGTCATGACGGATAACTCTTTCTGTTCCTTTGTCGGCTTTGGTCCTGTGCCTAATTTTTTAAAGATGAGGATGAATTCGTAATCAAGTTTCAGGATCCCATTTCTCGGGTAAGGGTATGAACCCATTTGAACACCTCCTCCCGTGGTGTTGGAGGTGGTCACTTTTTGCCAGATGATGGCACCCATGTAATCAAAGCCGATGTTCTCGCAGAATTTGATAATTTCAGTGCGGATAGGGATGATTTTGTAGCGGCCGTAATAAACCGAACGAGCGAACTGGTCGCCGATATTCACGCAAAGCCGGCAACCTTCGTGCAAGGTCCGATAGCACTCTTTCCAAACTAAATTCAGGTTGTTGATGTAACTCTCGTAGCTGTCGTAAAAACCGATCTGGTTTTTTATTCCGTAATCTTTCAGTTGCCAGTAGGGAGGTGAGGTAATGACTAAATGTACCGAATTGTCAGGTACTTCGGTCATTTGCCTGCTGTCGCCGTTGATTAGTTTATGATGTGTTTTCAAGACCGTTTCTTTGGCTCAAAATTAGTTCAAAGGCGGTTTTGGTTGACAAGAGACCTGGAAAGTTTTCCTTTAACCTCCAACCCTGCCAGGGTTCCAAAACCTGTCAGGGTTTCGTAGACGAACCTTCAGAGCGCCACTCGAACACCGGTTCCGGTTGCTGAGCGCAGTCGAAGCAACCGGAACCAGTAGACGAATCTTTAGAGCGCCACTCGAACTGTGATACTGAGAATAAGTCTTAGTTGTGTTTTTTTGACTATCGGTACATACCTTTATATTGTATGTATCTTCGTCAGGCCGTATGTCGTAGGATAAATTGGCAATAATGGAGGTATCAAGATCTTTCCCTTCATCAAAAAGCACATCCCGCACCGCATCGTAGAAATAGTTGTATTCGTTATAATTTAAGATCGTATCAATCCGGTACTTACCCCTTTTCCATTTAGCATTCGTAAACAAATTGACGATCTCTTTGAGACAAGTCCTTTCATCCAACGTTTTGTTTTTCATGTCCGTTCCAACGAATTGCCATTGGAACGGAAAAAGAAAGACATGATAGCTGTACAGGTTATTATTACCCATTTGTAATGATTTTTACAATTTGTTTGACTGCCGTTTTGCTATCCTTCAAATCGTTTATTCCTTCAGGGGTTATCCCGAAAAATCCGTTTTCACCACCACCGAAAAAAGCTTTTCGGTTTTCAACAAGATTCTTATATGCCATTGCCAGGAATAAGACGCCCTTCCCATAATAAGTCAGTTCTTTGTCGGTATAAATCAATAATCTCTCGAAAGGATATAACTTATCCGTGATAGTTGAAAATTTGGGAGTGAATGATTTGACTATTGTGATACCCTTATCAACAGTCAGGTTATGACGAATGGATTTTTCTCCCAGCAATTCGTCTTTTTCCGTCACACCCTGAGCTTCACGGTCTTTTTGCCGGATATCCGTGATTTCATCTTCCGTTGCACCTTCAGCTATCATTGCCGGGATATACCCCATATCGTTTGCCGCCACCAATGTTTGATATCTTGTCAGGCCGATATGGAGCAAATTTGCAACTTGTTGAATTGATGCCTCGTTGGACTCCTTTTCACTGTGATGATCGATACAGGTATATGTTTCAGGTTTTTCCGCATCTTCAATCAATTCAATTCCGACAAAGTGTTCAGTATTATTAAAAAACTCCTTATATGAACTCAGCCGGGCGCCCCATTTCAGATGTTTATCATAAAATGCATACCGTTTCTCTTCCAGGATTTTCCGGATGGTTATCATCTCCAGGTCATAACCGCCAAGCAAGAATCGATATAGTTTATGGGATGTCATGAATTAATACTTATCGTTTATCATTTTGAACACTTGGATAGGATTTATTTTCCCTGAAATATCAGGTCTGCAATA
Organism: uncultured Lentimicrobiaceae bacterium; assembly: GCA_964628285.1. GTDB lineage: Bacteria > Bacteroidota > Bacteroidia > Bacteroidales > JAGONC01 > JAPLDP01. Next base: position 18,933 of record CAZVNP010000054.1, on the reverse strand, counting down.
TCCAATTACAAAATACAAGAATGATTGAGATGCACATAGTTGTGAGATTGTTGACTGGATTAATAAAAGGAAAGTAAATAGTTTATCCATGAAAAAAATAGTGGTTAAATGGACAATCCTCTCACCACCAATCCGGGTAGCACAACAAAACGGGTAAAATCTTCACTTTCAGGCTTGGGGTGATCAAATATAAGCAGAAAATTAATATCCAAGTTAATTTGCTGAAAAAAATTTAATGTTTGCGAGTTGTGGGTACTTGTAGACCTGCCGACCTGCAGACCTATAGACCTGCAGACCTATAGACCTGTAAACCTGCTGACCTGCCGACCTGTAGACCCGTAGACCTATAGTCTGCAAACTGCAAACTGCCAATCACCAACTTTTAATGCGTCACCATCAGTTCCCGGGTCAAATCAGCGTCATCTGCCTGTAAACCAAGGATATAAATACCAGCTGGAAGTGAAGAAGTATTAAATCGGACTATGTGCTCTCCTTGTGATTGATTTCCATTGGCAAGCGTTATGACTTTCTGTCCGTGAATATCATAAACACTTAAATCCACCGCATTGCCAACTGCCAACTGCCAATTGCCAACTGGAATCCTGTACCGTATATCGGTCATCCCCCGGGAAGGATTAGGGTAGATTTCAAGATTGAAAAGGTCAGATGGTATATCGTCCATGCCGTTCCCCATAGCCGTTGTAGAGACGAACACATCGTCCAGTCCCATGTTCTGCAATTCCTCTTCACCGAACACAATGATCTCGCTGGCGAACCTGCCGGTCAGATAGAGCTCATTATTTCTGGCACACACACCAAAACCCTCATCGTCACTGCTCCCTCCCAGTATGATCTGGTTACTCACTTCCATATCTTCCTTGTACAGAGCCAGGAGGATATCAAGTGATTCCGAAGCGTCATTGTAAGTTCCACCGGTTAAAACAATCTGGTTTCCGTGGATGACGGTCATGTCATTGATCGTTTCCGTGCCGTTTATTCCGTTACTGACCGCATCCTGGACATGACCTGCCTTGTCATATTTAGCAAGGAACAGGTCATAATCACCCTGATTGGTCAGGTTGAAGCCATCGAATTGAAGCGATGCACCGTTAAATTCGCCGGCCACATAGAGGTTGTCATTCAGCACTTTTATCTTTTTACCGCAGGTATAGTCTGTTTCTCCGGCGTTTTTCGCCCAGATCACACCGCCCTGGTTGTAGAAGGCGGCCACGAACATGTCATAAAATCCTTTTTTTGTGAGGGTCGTGCTGCCGAAATGCATCGTAGGGCTGTGAAACATACCCGTTATGTAAATGTTACCGTCGTTGTCCATGTCCAGCCCGTAAGCTCTGTCGTCGCCGTCACCACCTGCAATAATCCCCCACAGGAAGTTTCCTGAGGAAGTGTATTTGACTAAGTAGGCATCAAAGTCGCCGGGATAACCTTCAAAAGTCTGATCACCAAATGTGATATTGGGACCGTTAAAGCTGCCGGCCATATAGATATTCCCTTCCTCGTCGGTCAGGATGTCTTCCGCATAATCATAGCCGGTGCCGGCGGCGCTCACTGCCCATTCGACGGTTCCCCCGTCATTATATTTGACCAGAAAGATGTCATCTTCTCCCTTGTTGACAAGGGTATAACTGCCAAAGGTCAAGTTACTGCTGAGGAACATCCCGGCGAGGAGAATGTTACCCTGACTGTCGTGTACCATGGTCCAAGGCCACACGAAGCCGCTGCCTACGGCACTGGCGGCCCAATAGACCTGTCCTGACTGGTCATAACGGACCAGGAACAGATCACGTTGCCCTGATTTTGTCAGTGTAAAAGAATCAAAGGAAATACTGGAACTACGGAACATTCCGGTAACAAAGATGTTTCCGTTCTCAGTGGCCGTGATCTGTGTGCCCTGATCATAATGCTCACCACCTGCAGCCCTGGCCCAGGTCCACTCCACCGTTTGTCCCCATAAATATGACTGACCACACCACATGATACTGATGATAAGGATCATCCGGAAAAGTAGTTTAATTGTTTGCATATCATATTGAATTTAGTGAATTGTAATTCATTAAGATACAATAATTTTGAGGGAAAAACAAGGATTATTTTTATGAACGTTACCCCATTAGTTGTTAAAAAAGACCCTTTCCATTTACGCAAGTGCGAAGATCAACCAGTGATAAAGAAATCAATATATATTACTTGAAATATTGGGGAATGTCCTGGTTGGAAGAATTCGGTTTTTTATTTGGCCTGCAACTCAAACTGCTGAACATTATTCTTTATCAGATCGACTGTAATTTCTTCAGTAGCTTCTAATTTCATTTTCAAGTCTTCAGAATGGATATATCAGGCAATGGGTAGATCAGTATGATCTGTCTCTCATATTTTTTATCCGCTGGTGTTTAAGGTCGTAACGTCTCCAGACATAGACTACCCCGGCGATAAAAAGACCGTACAACAGATACGCCCACCACGTCTTCCAGGGAGGGGGAAGTACCGTAACAGACAGGCTGACGCCATCCTCATTCCAGTATCCGTCATTGTTGGAACCTTTCACCTTGAAAATATAATGACCCGGCGGGACTTTGGAATAATTGGCAAAAGGCCTGTTTCCCGGATAGACCCAGTCATTATCCAGGCCGGAAAGCATGTAGGCATACTGATTCTTCCTGGTATCGGAATAATCCAGTGCGGCGAATTCGAAGGAGAAATAGTTCTCATTGTATGGAAGTCTGATATGCCTGATATAACTGATGGCGCTGTCGGAAAGGAAAGCCTCGTCATGGACCTTAAAACCGGTGATCACCACAGGAGGTATATCGGCATTGTCATGAATGCTGTCAGGATAAAAATAAAAAAACCCATACGGGGTGCTATGGTTGGATGGCACAAATATTCTTCCGGCCCGGTCACGGTAAAAGGCCGTGGAGATATATCCATCATAAGGCAAACCGTCATTGCAGTCAAAGACCCTGACAGAGGAAGGTGATTTCAGCCGGGGATTGTAACGAATGAGCCCCTTTGAATTATTGATCCACAGGTGGCCCTGGTCATCGCCGGCGATAGAGATGATGAAGCTGCCGTTGAGCCATTCGTTTCTCTCTCCAATGGGCTGGTAACTGTTACTCTCACGGTCGACTTTGCATAGTGTCACATTTGTGCCGATCCACAGGGTGCTATCGGTGCTTTCAAATATATACCGGGGTATCTGTGAAGCAGTTCCTGTTATATTGCCTGTAAATTGGCACTCGGTGAAGGTGACTGAATCATCTTTGACTTTATGACAACGGTATAAACCTATCTCTGAGGCCACCCATATGTCGCCGTTGTGGTCAGCTGCCACATCCCAGATCCCTGCCTTCGACAACGCTTCATGAGTTGTATAGTGTAGGAGGGAATCCCATTTATCCGCAGGATTCATGGTGTAGAGCCCTGCTTCCGTGGCTATCCATCTCATGCCCTCACGATCTTCGATGATGTCGCGAACACGTGGAGGTACCGGATGGCCGTATGTGGTATCATAGGGGATCTGATAAAAAAGACCGGTTTCCTCACTAAACAGGAACACACCATAACGCGGACCGTCCATGACCGTCCACATTTTCCCGTCTTCGTCAACAAGTATTCTCAATATTCTTCCGTTTGAATACATTTTCCCGCCGGGAAACCGGGGGACGTATCTGGCAATCATGTTCATGTCCCTGTCAAATTTCAGCAATCCACCAGCATGGGAGCCTACCCACAGGATACCTGCAGAGTCTTCAAAGAAACTGGCGGCGGCGTTGTTGAAATTATAACCGGCTATCCGACCCTGATGAGCAAAGGGATTCTTTTTTATGTCGGCCACATCCACACCTTGTTCACGTATAGCCATCCATAAAAAACCTTTCTGATCATAATAAATTTTCCTGATATCATTACCCGCGAGCCCTTCTTTGTTTTTAGACCGGAAGTAATAACGGTTAAACCTTCTGCTGGTAAGATCGTACCTGCTCAAACCCCACTGGGAAGCCAACCAGATCTGATACTCACCATCAATCTTCAATTCGACGATATCCATGATGTTCTTGTTGCTTGGGAACCTCGATTTATCGGCATCAGGTCCCACCCATTGTATGATCCCGTTATATAAAATATACAACCAATTTCTCGTTCCAATCCAGATAGATCCGTCATGGGCTTCCATCATGCAATTGATGACCGGCGGATTGTTGCGGGTTGTTGAATCATTGCCCGTTAGCATGAAAGGGGTGAACTGCTCACCTGCCATATCAAATTGGAAAAGACCGCCATTGGTCCCCACCCATAGCTTTCCTGAGCTGTCCCGGAGAAGCGATTGGATCTGGTTGGCAGGACTATCCGGATGGTCAGGATTTAAATAAAAAGATGTGAAAGTCCCATCGTCGGTATCGAAGAGGTTAAGTCCGTTTTGTGTCCCAATCCACAGGTTTCCTTGGATATCTTTATAAATGACATTGACCTGGTCATTGCTGAGGCTGGCTGTGTCGCCGGGATCATGCTTATATGACATGAATCTCTCTGTTCTCAGGTCCAGTCTGTTCAATCCCCCATAGTAAGTTCCGATGAGCAAATCACCGTTGGTCTGTTCATTCAGTGAGAGGATAAGGTTATCGGAAAGGGAACATGAATCGTCGGGCAGATGGCAGTAGATTTTGATCTTGTAACCGTCATAGCGGCACAGGCCATTGGGTGTGCCGAACCACATAAAACCCTTCGAATCTTTGAAAACAGCGTTCACATAAGGTGACGGAAGACCCTCGCCCGCTGAGATGTGCCGGCATTTCAGCTCCTGGCCTGAGACAGGCAGGCATGAAAGCTGTAAATATAATGCGATGGCAATGAGAGGCGATATGCCGGGTGAACGACGCACAAATTGGAAATTTGGCCAAAGTTACAAAAAGTGACAGGGGGATGCAAAAGTCGTCAGTCGTCAGTCGTCAGTCGTCAGTCTTCAGTCGTCAGTCAACAATCAGCAGGTCTTCAGGCGGAGCGATGCCGTAGACATGGCGACGTCCCGCCGAAGGCGGGATCTGTAGGTCTTCAGGTTAAAGATTAGCGACTGATGACTGACGACTGAAGACTGAAGACTGACGACTGACGACTGATATCAATGTTCAATAGAAAGATAATCCTCCAGAAAAGCGATCATCTTCCGCAAAGCCGTCCCGCGGTGGCTGATCCGGTTCTTTTCAGCCAGTGTCATTTCGGCAAAGGTGCGGTCATGGCCGTCAGGGAGGAAGATAGGATCATAGCCGAAACCGGAAGTTCCTCTTTTCTCATGCAGCATCACACCGTTGACCACACCCTCGAAAAGATGCTCCTCTCCCCTAAGAATTAGTGAAATGACGGTTCTAAAGCGGGCCTTACGGTTTTTTTCATTCTTTAATTCATACAGGAGCTTCTGGATGTTTCTCTCGAAATTCTGATCGTCGCCGGCATAGCGAGCCGAATGAACGCCCGGACGGCCGTTCAGGGCGTCGACCTCCAGGCCCGTGTCGTCGGCAAAACAATCATATCCGTAATGGCTGTAAATATAGGATGATTTCAGGGTGGCATTGCCTGCCAGGGTGTCGCCGGTCTCGGGGATGGCTTCATGGCATCCGATGGCCTCCAGGTCCAGGATTTCGAGCTTCTCGCCCAATCCTTTGGCAATCAAATGGCCGAGGATCACCTGGCTGACCTCTTTCGTTTTGAACTGATTATGGGAGGCAAAAACCAGCCGCAGCTTACCTGTAGTGCTGACCACCACGAAGCTGTTTTTATCTGCTGATCGACAGCAGTTCCACTTCAAAAACCAGTGTCGACCCGCCTGGTATGGGGCCTACGGATTCGTCACCATAGCCCAGCTGAGGCGGGATGTAAAGGATATATTTGGCGCCCGGTTTCATCAGCTTGACGCCTTCACGCCAACCGGCGATGACTTCATTCAGCTTGAAGGTGACGGGTGCGCCGCGGTCGTAAGACGAGTCAAACACGGTACCGTCGATGAGCGAGCCCTTATAATGAACGGTGACACTGTCGGTATCGGCAGGATTATTACCCGATCCCGGTGTGACCACCTTGTACTGCAGACCACTGGGCAGCTCGATGACGCCCTCCTTGGATTTGTTCTCGGCCAGAAAAGCCCCGCTGGCGGCCTTGTTTTTCTGAAGCTCGTCCCTGGTGGCCACCTCCTGTTTGGCTTTCATTTCATCCTGAAAAAGACCCATCAGCGAGTCGGTCTCCTGGGGTGTGAAACGTGCCGGTTGGCCGTCAAATTCATCTTTCATCGCCTGGTACATAACCTCGGGACTGAAATCGGTGCCGAAAGCTTTCAGCCTGGTGGCTATATCCCTCCCGATGATATAACTGATGGTGTCGCTTCTGCTATTGAGTGTCACGACTTTGTCTTTTTTATTTTTCTGAGCGCAGCTTTCAGTGAAAAAAGCAAATACAAAAAGTCCTGCCAAACAGAGGATGGTGATGTTCTTCATATTGCTTACAGTTTAAAATGAGGCGGCAAAGATAAGGAAGTTTTAACAGTATTGAAGTGGTTTGAAAGAAAATATGACCTTGTCACGACAGGCTTTTCCTGTAACTATTGTCATTCCTCCACGATGATTACGTGGTCATCCGGAATGGGTGCACCGCCTTTCAGACGTATCAGCACCTGTGCCACGGTCAGCACATCTTTCCTGCAATATCTGACAATCCGTTCAAGGTCGTGGTCATGCCAGTAAGTTTTGTAAATATCGGCACCTGAAATGTCATCCTTGGGTGTGGGGATGTTCAAGATCGTAGCCAGAAGATCCAGAGAGGTGTAGTTTTTATGGTCGCCGAATTTCCATAATTCCATGGTATCCAGAAAGCGTGTCTCCCAGGGCTTGCGCCCTGAGGTGTCGAGAATGGCAGGCAATACAATACCATTGATGATCATACGCCGCGACAGGTAAGGGAAGTCGAACTCCTTTCCGTTGTGGGCGCATAATTGTTTTTCGAGTCGCGTGAAAGAAACATTCAGCATGGTGGCAAACTGCTCAAGGATAATCTTTTCCTGGTCACCGAAAAAGGATTTGATACGGAATTCTTCATTTTTAAGATAACCGGCCGAGATGCAAATCACCTTGCCGAATTCGGAATAGATGCCTGCCCTTTCGTACAACGACTCCGGGGTGTCGTCGTCCTTCTGCCGTATGCGCTCGGCTTTATGATCCCACAAAAGACGCAATGACTCCGGCAACAGACCATAATCACGGTAACAGGGTACCGTCTCAATGTCGAGGAAAAGGATATTCTCCAGTACAATATTGTCTAACATAATTGTAATTTCGTAAAAAATTTTTTAGCGGTATTAAAATTACTATTTATCACGTTATTCTGATGCATCAGCTGACGTCATTTATTATTTTAAATTGAGATTGCGTATCCTGCCATATGGCCTTGTCATTTTTCTTTTGTTTTTAGTGACATGTAAAAGAGAGGCTGATACCCTTAATCCGGAAATTGAGATTTTGTCACCCTGTGAGGGACAAAATTTTAGCGTCCCCGGTGTAATCCGTGTTACGGCAAACATTACGGATGAATCGGTGATACGGTCGGTCAGGGTATCACTGGTCACCGTTGATCTGATACCGGTGATACCGGCATTGGCTTATTATCCCGGTGATAAAACGTTTTTGGTTGACGATGATTATTTTCTTGAAGATATACACCTCAGCGACGGTTCATATTTTCTCATGATCACCGCGTCGGATGGAGTAAACGACAAGAATGAATTTGTCGGCATCACCATTTACGGTGTGCCGCGGCAACTGAAGGGTCTTCTCATTCTGGAACAAAAAACCAAAGCCGTTGATGTCATGGCGCTGAACGGTGAGAACGCGCCGCAGCACCTCTTCACCATTGAAGGTGACTATTCGGCTTCGGAAGTCAGTTCCTACCGCCAACAGCTTTATTTTTCAGGCTGTGAAAAGGTCAATGTAGCCACTTACGATCTGGTCGACAACAGCCTGCAATGGTCCGTGGCTCCTATGCTGGATCCGCCCTTTCACCGTCCGGGTAACCTGTATTCCGATGAACAGCTTCTGTATGTCTCGTTCCGTAACGGTTTCATCCGGTCGTACGATGGCATGGGTGTGATGAAATTTGCCACTCCGATTGATAACCGTACCGAGCCGGGCAGGATTTACAGGCACGGTGACCTGATCCTTGCCGACCTGGCCGAAAAATATGGTTACAGGCATTACATCGCATCCTATTACTATGACAGTGGTGTTCTTAAAGGAGAGCTGCAAACCGATATGGTGGTGGTCAATTTTCATCCCAGGAATGCGGAGGAGGTGTTCGTCACAGGTAATGACTCCACGGGGGGTTGTATCAGAATTTATAATGATGTGATGAATACCATCTCGGTACCGCACTTGTTTACGGGAGGCACAATAACCTGCAGCGTGGCGGCCGATGACAACAACCTTCTCATCGGCACCGGCCAGGCGGTTTACTGGTACAGGTCTTCCACCGGCAGCCTGGTGACTTACATCGGCGGTGTCGGTGTCCGTTCGCTGCTCTATGACGATCTTTCCGGAAGCGTGTATGTGGTCCGTGACAAGGCCATCGATCTTTATGGTTTCCCTGAACCCTCACTGATAAAGACTATCCCGATTCAGGATACGATCCTCGATGCTCATCTTCTTTACAACAAATGATCGCGGGTATGGAGAAGCAAGTCATGATCACCGGCGACGGGTCCCACTCCATCTTCGTCCCTGACCTTAATGAGCACTATCATTCCATCCATGGTGCCGTCACCGAATCGCGGCATGTGTTTATACGGAACGGATTGGGCGCAGTCGATCGGGATGTAACGGCCGTCCGGATCCTTGAAGTCGGCTTCGGCACCGGCCTGAATGTTCTGCTCACCTGGGAGGAGGCGAAGGTGAAGAAAAGATACATCGAATACACGGCCATCGAACCCTTGCCGCTTGATGCACAGACTGTCGCTCAGTTGAATTATCCCCTTTTTATTAATGATGAGGAGGCGGTCAGAGTCTTCCGGGCTTTGCATCAGGCCCCATGGGACCAGGTGACCGGCGTCGGCCATTACTTCAGGCTCCATAAGATCAGGACAGAGATTGGTGAAGCCATGCTGCCGGAAGATTGGTTTCATTGTATCTATTATGATGCTTTTGGACCGGAAGCACAGCCCGGTATGTGGACGGGTGGCATCTTTAATAAAATGGCCTTGTGTCTCCGGTACGGTGGCATCCTGGTGACCTATTGCGCCAAAGGTTCCGTGCGAAGGATGATGAAAAGCGCCGGTTTCCGCATTGAAAAACTTGCCGGAGCGCCCGGCAAAAGGGAGATGACCAGGGCGGTGAAGATGGAGGGGAAAGTATGAAGGAGCATGGCTTTAATATCAGGGTATATGGTTTATTGCTCGACGAAGGCTCGGTGCTGGTCAGCGATGAGTTTCAACTTGGGGTGAAGATGACCAAGTTCCCGGGTGGCGGCCTGCACTATGGCGAGGGCACACGTGAATGCCTGCAACGTGAATGCAGTGAGGAGATGGGACAAAAAGTGACCGTGCTGGATCATTTTTACACCACCGACTATTTCCAGCCCACAAGGTTCCTGCCGGTGCAGATGCAACTGATCAGTATCTATTATTTCATCGCGGCGGAGAAACCATATCGTTTCAGGATATCTGATAAAAAATTTGATTTTCCGGATCTGGTCGAAGGGGCTCTGTCGTTTCGATGGATTAATCTTGACACTCTGACACCCCGCGACATGACCCTGCCGGTGGATAAAAAGGTGGCGGAGTTCTTACAACGTCTCATCTGATCTCGAACGACCGGTAGTTCATCACGGGCATCTCATTCACGTCGAGGTGGTACACCCTGGCCCAGGGCGGACCCTTCTGACACCATTGCAGAAATTTATTGAGCTGGGTCTCATCACCTTCGGCGACGAGGGTCACCGACCCGTCGGGCTCATTGCAGGCATAACCGTTAAGGTTCAAGCTGAGAGCGGTCTGACGGGCCGAAAAACGGAAGCCGACATTCTGCACACGGCCCGACACGCTTATCCTCATACTTTTGATCATGACATCCTCGCATTGAGTCTTTTGACCAGCAGGCTTTCGACTTTTTCGAAGAGATGAACGGGGTTATAACTGCGCCAGTTGATGGCATTCAGCGGTTCCCCGAAGTTAATATAATCGTCGATATGGGAGTGTTTGAACTCATCGATGACATGCTTGCGGAAGTTCACGGCGGCGATCCATCCGTCCTCGATATCCTCGAACCATTCCTGGTAATAACAATCATCGGAGGAATGGTAATTCAGCACGTTTTCGCCTATCAGTATGAACTTGTTGATGTGGTAATATTCCAGATGTTCGATGATATTCCTTTTGAGAAACATGACATCATTGTGCAGGGCGTCATTCCATTCCCCCAGCAGTTCGATCACGCAAAAACCCCGCTTATAGTCCACATACAGGATTTTAATGTACAACGTCGGTGAGCCGATGTCATCCCATTGAGGATGGATGTAATAGTTATAGATCGTGTTGACACACTCGCATTCGTTGTATACCCTGCCATAGAAAGGTGAATGTTCATCTTCGGAGGCTATATATAAACTGCGCCACAGGTAATATGGCTCAAGGTCGTGCATACCGGTTGAAATTATCTCTTTTTCCATCTGCAAAATTAATCATTAATAATAAAAACTGTTTATTAAAATAACCTTCCAGTCTGCCTAAACGGTTTTCATATCGGCCCATCGCGGTTTGTCATCAACCGGACCTATGCCATACTTCATCGCCCAGATCCGGTATTCTTCCTGAAAAGTCATCCCTTTTAAATGGACGGTCTGATTACGGATGTAGCGTCTGACCACTTCAACCACTGAAGAGCTGACAGAAAAGGCTCCATATCCCTTTTGCCAGCTGAAATGGGTGCGGCCGTTGCCCAGACTGCTTATCCGTTTCGATGTGGAGCCTTTCAGGTCCTGAGCCACTTTCGAGACAGTGGTGTTGGCAGGGAGCTCGAACAGGATATGTATGTGGTCAGGCTGGACGTTCATGGCTGCGATATCCATACCCAGTTTGTCGGCTTTTAAGAAGATATAACTGCTGAGATCCTGCCTGACCATTTCGTCAAGACCGGTTTGATGGCCGTCCATACCCCAGAAAAGATGTACCCAGATACGTGCACAAGACAATGTGGACATCTGATGAAATTTTTAACGACAGCGTTTTACTGTTAATCAGAAACAGGATGAAATGTGACCCTCCGTGGGATGAAATAAAGGGATTAACCTCTTATTTATACATGTTCTAAACACAGACCAGCAGATCAGTCATGCGGAGAGCGGAACAGACCGTATGGTTATGGCTCTGACCTCAATCAGTTTATTCATTTCAAGCAGTATGTTATGTGCGGCATTGGATCTAAAAGTTTTCCGGATATGATGTTTCATCTCTTGCAGTTTGGATGGATCCTTAATAAGGTCACCCACCACCAGGTCCAGGTCTCCCACACGTTTGACATGGATGCCGGCTCCGGTCTTCTCTAAGAAAAAGGTATTGCCGTCTTCCTGTCCCGGTGCAGGCTGAATAATGATCATCGGCAGGCCTGTAGCCATTGCTTCGGTGATGGTCAGTCCGCCTGCCTTGGAGATGAGCAGATCGGACGCAGCCATGTACTCATTTACATTATCCACATATCCAAGGACCAATCCGCTAATGTTCATCTCACTGTATAGCTCTTTCAGTTGATCAAATAGTTTTGTATTCTGTCCTGTAACGGTGATTACCTGTATCTTGTCCTTAAGTTTACCCAGCGTTTTAATGATGTCGGCCAACGGACCGAAGGCATTTCCGCCCCCCATGACAAGTAAAGTGAAAGTACCGGTCATGAGCCCTAATGCGCGGCGCATGGCAGTGCGGTTTAAGTCACTTTCAAAAGCAGAGCGTACAGGGATGCCTGTCACCCTGATCCTGGATTCGTCAACGTGATTAAGTTTAAGCTTGTCAATCATATCGCAGTGACCCACAAAGTACAGGTCGGTGTGGCGATTAACCAAATAATGGTGAGTGACATAATCGGTCACAACCATGCCATTGGGTATCGGAAAATGCGGATACATGTGCGAAACAATGGCGGCAGGGAAGAAATGGGTCGAGATGATGGCATCAGGCTGGAATTCATCGATCAAGGCGCTGTATTTATCGAGGCCGAACAGTAACTCGGATTTTTTCCCTGGTGGTCCGGGACGGTCCGACATCTCATAACACAGTCTGTAAATTAAAAGTGAATGCTTTGCCATCAGAGAATATATTTCTTCAATCCAGCGACTGAAGTGTGGTGAAACATACCTCAATAAATCCACATGGCGTGCTTCACCGTTAAAATCATCCGAATAGGATTGGCATAACGCTTCTCCGGCTTTAATGTGACCGAGACCAAAAGGAGCTGAAAGAACCAACAAACGGCGTTTTGTCATTTTCTTTATGCCTTATGTGTATAGCAGGATTGGATTACAGGCATCGGCATCCGGTAAGTTTACTAATCATAATGGAAAGCTCCCCACTCTCCTTTCTCACCGTGTCATCGGCTGAAATGGACCGGAGTTTATACGTGGCCTTGTGCTATCGTTCTGCTACAGGGCAGATATAAACAACTTTCTGTTATCAATACAAATATAACTTATACCGGGTGGAAATCCAAACTAAAGGAGACTTTTATTCTGACCACGCGATGATATCGGTGTTTTATATAATTTCGTGGGAAAGTTCAATCATAAAAAATAAATCTTATGAAATTATTTTTTCTTCTGCCGGGGATTCTCCTTGCAAGTGCTTCTGTCTTTTCCCAGAACCTGCCTTCTTCATTTGACCTGCGCAATGTCAATGGTGAGAATTATGTCACTTCCGTCAAAAGCCAGCAGGGCGGGACCTGCTGGACGCATGGTACCATGGCCGCCATCGAGGGTAATCTTATGATAACAGGGAACTGGGCTGCCGCAGGTGATACCGGTGAGCCCAACCTGGCGGAGTATCACTTAGACTGGTGGAACGGTTTTAACCAGAATAACAATGACGATATCGTTCCTCCCTCAGGTAGCGGACTTGTTGTCCATCAGGGAGGTGATTACTATGTGGCATCGGCATATCTGTCCAGGGGCGAAGGAGCCGTCAGGGACATCGACGGCCAGTCATATGCCACACCGCCCGCCAGGCATCTCGACAGCTATCATTATTATTACCCCAGGGACATAGAATGGTTCACCGCAGGCGACAGCCTGCAGGACATCGATATGATCAAACAAAGCATCATGGACAACGGTGTGATGGGTACATGCCTGTGTTCCAGCAGTGCTTTCATGGTCAACTATATCCACTATCAGCCGTCTTCTTCTCCTTTGGATCCTAATCATGCCGTGGCCATCATCGGATGGGATGACAGCCTCGTGACCCAGGCTCCGCTGCCCGGCGCCTGGCTGTGTAAAAACAGCTGGGGCGCCGATTGGGGCCTGGACGGCTTTTTCTGGATTTCTTATTATGATAAGCACTGTGGTCATAATCCTGCCATGGGAGCCATCGCTTTCCTGAACGTCGTGCCTATGCCGTATGATAAGATCTATTATCACGATTATCATGGATTTCGTGATACATTGACCGGATGTTCAGGGGTATTCAACAAGTTTATCGCCACAGGCAATCAACTGTTGAGAGGCGTGAGTTTCTTCACGGCCAAGAATGACGTTGATTACACGATTACCGTTTACTCCGGGTTTGACGGCACGCAGTTGCAGAATGTTCTCTCCACCAAGAGCGGGACATTGGAATACAGGGGTTTTCATACGATCGACCTGGATGATGCCGTGACACTCAGCCAGGGAGAGGTTTTTTATGTTTACCTGGAGTTATCGGATGGCGGTTATGCCTATGACCGGACATCCGACGTGCCTGTTTTGCTCGGCGCCAGTTACAGAACCATCGTTGAATCCTCGGCGGCGCCCGATGAGAGTTATTACCATGAGAATGGTCAGTGGCTTGACTTTTACGACTACAATGACCCTTCCGGCTATCAGCATACGGGTAACTTTTGCATCAAGGCCCTGGCGGTGACCACCGGCCTGAAAGTCACTCCCGCAGAAGGATTTCAACCGCAAGGTGCTGTGGGGGGCCCTTTCGAACCTGCCGGTAAGACCTATAAGCTTGAGAATAAGAGTCTGACCCCCATGGATTATGAAGTCATCGGCGATTCCGCAGCGGACTGGTTAACGCTGGAAGGTGAGCAACAGGGAACGCTTGCCGCAGGTGATACCATCGATATCACAATTGTGATCAATACCAACGCGAATAGCTTACTGGCGGGGGCCTATCCTGCTGAAGTTCATTTCCTCAATACCTCCACGCATCTGGGTGACACCGACAGGAAGGTCGTGCTGATGGTCGGCGACGGCGTGATAAAGTACGAATGGTTGTTCGACGTCGATCCGGGCTGGACCACGGAAGGTGACTGGGCCTTCGGTCAGCCACAGGGTTTGGGTGGTGAACATGGATCGCCGGATCCGACGAGTGGATTTACCGGGGTTAATGTTTATGGGTATAACCTGGCAGGTGATTATCCCAACAATCTTTCTGAAAAGCATCTCACCACCACCATTGATTGCTCCAACCTTTATGGCATTCATCTGAAATTCAAACGGTGGCTCGGTGTGGAGAGCCCCGATTATGACCATGCCTATGTGCGTGTCAGTGTTGACGGCAACACCTGGGCAACAGTCTGGACCAATGAATCCGAGATGACGGGAGGCACCTGGGACGATGCCGATATAGACATTTCAGCCACCGCTTCAAACCAGCCCACAGTCTATCTGCGCTGGACCATGGGCACAACCGATGCAGGCTGGACCTATTGCGGATGGAACATCGATGATGTGCAGATTTTTGCCCTGGACGATATGACCACGGGCATGCCGCCATCGTCATGGGGAACCCCCAAGCCCATCCGGATTTATCCCAATCCGTTTCATTCCATGACAACCATTGAATGCAGCCTTGCCGAAGGTTCTTCCTCATCCCTGATCATATATGATATGTATGGCAGGCAGGTACGCACCCTGACAAAGGAAAACCACCGGGCAGGGACAAAGACATTCACATGGGATGGCAGGGATGAAAACGGCGTTATGGTGAAAAACGGTGTCTACCTCTGTATCTTGCATACGGGCAGTCAGGTTGTCAGCAGTAAGATTCTGCGGCTGGAATGAAAAACAATGTCGGAAGTGTCCGGCTTGCTCACACTTTAAGGCTTTCCCCTTCGGTTTTGGCTATCACCACGGCTCCACAGCTGTCGCTCCAGACGTTGGTGGCGGTGCGGAACATGTCGGGGATGCGGTCCACGGCGAGGATCAGTCCGACCCCTTCCAGTGGCAGCCCCACGGCCGTGAGAATGATGGTGATCATCACCAGCCCGGCGCCGTGGGCACACCCGCATGTACGTACCAAGGCCATCAGATCACTCTGCCGGGCGACCTTCTCCGCCACCAGTCCGAAAATGCAGAAAGGCGTGAAACGGATGATGAAGAGGGTGACCTTCATCATCACGTCAAAAACGGCATTGAAAAAACCGGTGAGCTGTGTTCTTGGTTTCGGTGCCACACGCGTGATGAAAAAACCGAAGAGCAGGGCGAACAGGATGACGGCCAGCATTTCGCCATTTTGTGTCATCGACGAGAAGATGTTGTCGGGGATGAGATGGATCAAAGTGTCCTTGAAAGAATGGCCGGTGATGTTCAGTTCGGCTTCCTGCCTCAGGTTAAGGTCGGCACTGACGCCGGGCCTGACTATGTTGACCAATATCAGTCCCGTCATTATGGCCAGGATGCTGGTGGAGAGATAATAAATGAGCGTTTTCAGTCCCAGACGGCCCAGGTTGCCGGCATTGCCGATATTGGTTACACCGCTGATGATGGAGCTGAACACCAGCGGCATGATGATCATCTGGAGCGCACGTAAAAAGACAGTGCCCATCCAGCTTACATACTTTATCTCCCGGGAAGATAGATGCCGAACAGCACCGCCAGCACCAGGGCGATGAGGATCTGCCAGTGTAACGCCGGTGCTTTAATTTTCAGCGACATAAGTTAAATTGTCCGGTTTTCAGGCTTTAAAGGTATAAAAACCCGGTAAAAGATAAAGAGATGATTGTACTTGAAGCTTGAAGCTTGCAGCTTTTAATTGCACTTCAGCACCGTCTCGATCTGGTACTTCGCCTGCTCCACGAAGTTGCCGTACATGGCATTTTTATATGCCGTGCAGGCTTTATCCGTTTCATTTTTTCCGTAATAGGCGTTACCCATTTCGAAATAGAATTTAGCTTTGGCGGCGTTATCCTGTGCTTCCAGTCCCAGGCCCGTAGTGGCGGCTTCCAGTGCCTTGTCCCATTCCGAGAGACCGTTATAGGCCAAGGCATAGAGATAATATATATTGGCATCGGTCTTATCGTACGATTGGGCTTTGTCGAGCAGGGTGATCATCTGATTGTAGTCTTTGTCCTTGACCAGACCATTGGCACTGATGAGGAAATAATCCTTCATCACCTTCTGTGCGCTGCCCACGGTACGCGGGTCATTCTCTTCGTTGCCGTAAAGGATGGCCGTATCCATGGCATTGGTCATCATAGCGGCGTTATCCTGTTTCTTATAGATCATCCCCATAGTCAAGTAAACCTTGGCAAATTTGGGATTGTATTTTAACGACTTGTTGAGAACGGTCATGGCATTGGTAAAGTCGTCATCGCGGTAATAATTATTGCCCAGCGAGAGGTATAATTTCGACAGGATATCGGCGGTTTTCCCCTCTGTTTTTTCATCGCCGTATATCTGGGCATAGGTATAGGCCTTTTCGAAATTAGCGATCGATGAATCGAGCTGTGACGACTTGTAAAGTTCGGACGCATAATTGAACTGAAGGGCCGGGAGCTGTGATTTAGCCAGCTCGCATACTTTAGCGGCGGCCGTATCATTGATGCGGCCACACATATCGAGCACCTTAAGAAAATCGGCGATGGCTGCTTTCGTGTCCGTGTTGGCCACCTTGGCGGCATTGTTGTAAAGATTGATGGCTTCGGTGGCTGTCTGGCCATGCACCATGATGGCCATTCCCAGCAAGAGCGTCATGGCTCCGAGTAATTTCACTGTTGTTTTTTTCATGATTCGACTTTGTTTGGTTTTTATTTCAGTTTTCAGCTGCAAAAATAAAAAAATATCAATGAAAACATTTGAGGCAAACAGGCTATCAGGTGGTTTGTTCAACATACGTTTTTATTTTAACATCTTAAAAGATTTTCGGGTATTTAAATGGATTCAACTCATGCATCATGTATGCCGTTCCACCGCCGGGGACATGATCGCGGCAGCACCGGTCCACGCCTTCGGCGAAAGTGGTGACGAGGGTAGGGTGGTCCCACCCTGGTTTCCTTTCATGTAAATGAATTTCCTTAATTTCGGGGAAAGCTCTTCCGGATGAATCTTCTGCCATTCAGGCGGTTAAGTTTGAATGACCGGGAAAAACGCATCTTCCGGCTTCATTTCTGGTATTCGGTGCTTGAGGGGGTACTGGCAGGTATTCTGATACTGAATGAATTCGTGTTCCTTAAAAGCCTGAAAGGTTCAGCCTATGAGATGGGTATACTGTTCCAGTTCAGCGTGCTGATATACCTTCTGTTGATCTTCGCCAATGAATTTCTGAAACGCATCCGTGATAAACGGAAATTTCTGAGGTTAACCGGCCTGGTCACACGGCTGCCCTTGCTTCTGCTTATTTTTTTTCCACGGAGCGGGCATGCTTTAACAGGTTGCTCAGCCTGCCACCTGGTTTTTTTATTCATTTTTCTGGTCTACTATCTGTCCACGCCGGTGGTTTACCCCTATATTAATCTTTTCCTGAAGCATGCCTATGAGCACATCAATTTCGGTGTGTTGTACGGTTATGCCACGGCCGCCAACCGGATCGTCATGCTGGTGACCACTTTTCTCTATGGTCTGCTGCTCGACCATGACAATTATGCTTTCACTTACATTTTTCCGGTCATGGGCGTTATGGGCATATTTTCCATCGGATTATTGTCAATGATTGGCGATGGCGTATTGGAAACCGGCACGGAACTGTCGGCAGTAAAAAACGGGATGACTGCGAAGGAGCGTAAGAGAACGGCCTATCTGTCAAAAGGCTGGGACAGTTTCTGGCAGTCGGTAGGTTTGTCGGTACGTGGTCTGACGAAGATACTCAAAGTGAACGCTCCCTTCCGTCATTTTGAGATCGGTTTCATGGCTTACGGCTTTGCTTACATGATCAGTAATGCCGTGGTCACCATCTTTTTCGACCGCGCCCTACATCTGAATTATTCAAGCGTGGCCTTTTACAAAAATGGTTTCAACCTGTTGTCAATACTTTTACTACCCTTTTTCGGCCGCCTGCTGGGCAGGATAGACCCACGGAAATTTAGTGTCATCACTTTTTTATCCATGCTCCTGGCCATTCTGTTCATCGCCTTGTCGGAATACCTTCCTTTCTCGTTCGATTTTCACGGGATAAGGATCGTTTACCTGTTGATCCTTTATGTTATTTTCATGGGGATCTTCACCGCCGCTCTCCAGCTGATCTGGTATATCGGGTCAGCCTATTTCTGTCCGCGCGGGGAGGCCGGTGATTACCAGTCAGTACATCTCATCCTCACCGGCGTGAGGGGAGCGATGGCACCCACCCTGGGCGTTTTCCTGTACAAGCTGGCGGGATTTACAATTACCTTTTCAGTCGCCATGCTCCTGCTGGCAGCCGCAGTGGGGGTGATGGTGTGGTCGTACCGGCGGGAGGGAAGAAGATTGCACGATTGAGCGATGGCCGAT
>CAZVNP010000053.1:0-22554 GCA_964628285.1 uncultured Lentimicrobiaceae bacterium | reverse complement strand
GCCGATTTACATCGTTCAATCAGCCATCGGCCATCGCATAATCGTGCAATCATGGGTGGCTATTCCGGATGCAGTTTCCGGACTATTCTGCTCCTTCAATCCGGCATCCAGATTCTGTCAGCTGCAAGCTGTTAGCCACAAGCTACAAGACGTGTGGGGAGGAAGGTGAGAGAGGAGGGAAGTAACCGGGACAAAGTAATCCGTCATAATCCGCCTTATCAGCATTATCCGTATTCCATTAGGCGCCTGATAGAACACGGATAACGCCGATTAGGCGGATTTACGCGGATTGCGCCTATCCGTAAAATCGTGCTTTCAGCCATTGTTTGAGGTAGTCTGAAAATTTAGGACAGGGAACTAAGTTGAATGAAAACCTGTCCGGAGGGATTAGATCATCTCACATCCCAAATCCATTTCAATTCCAATGATAATTATGTTGATGAAAATGTTTGTAACGCAGATCCTGCATGTCGGAATAACATTGGTTGGCCTGGTCTGAAAAGTAACCTGTCATACCGTAACGTTGCATATATTGGTGCATGGTGCTGTCATGCTCCCAACAATCACCGTAACCATCCCAGTGCTCAAACTCAAGGGTGTCAAGGCCACATTGCCAGTCCTCATGATGCATCCCTTCGTGGTCATTATCCCAGTTCCAATCATCCTCTCCATAATTGTGCCCGCCATTATTAGCATAGACAGCCCTGCAGTAATCATAAAAGTTAAATGAAAACAAGCTGTCATAATTTCTGAATTGTTGCCAGTAATAGTAGCAACTGTCGTGATTTCCGGTTCCCGTATGTTGATGGAAAGCGACCAAAAGTGCATCATTTGTGGCAGCCGACTGATAATTTTTCAGCATCTGTTCCAAATAAACCGTGGAATTATTCGATGGATTATCTGTGTTTTCTTTTTTACAGGAGGCAATGATAAAAAACAATACTGTGATTGACAGTATGACGTAATTAAAAGTTTTCATGTTTTCCGGTTTTAATATTGAATATATTTCCTGAATAACGGTCAAAACGGTCAAATAAACTTATTATTATGCAGATTCCGGAATATTCTGGTCACCCATGCCGGCATATTGCTTCTCTCAGCTACAAGCTGCGAGCTACGAGACGCAAGGGGGTGGGGGTGAGGGGAGTAATCCGGGATAAAGTAATCCGCGATAATCCCCGCCCGGCTGAACGACGTCAGTCGATCGGGCGGGCGCTAAATCCGCCCCGATAGCTATCGGGGTCCGTGTTCTATTAAGCGCCTGATAGAACACGGATAACGCAGATAAAACGGATGATCGCGGATTTCGCTTACCCGTAATTTATCGCTATCGCTACAGGTCGGTCGATTGAACGATATGACCGGAATATCGGGAATTACTTTTTCTTATAGCTCCATCCTCCGGCAAGGCCAAAGATAAACCAGGCAAGCGCTATGGTGCCCAGTGTAAAAATAGTATCGCCAATCATCCTGAGCCATTTAAAAATAACGATGTTATGCTGTTGCATGAAAGATGCCGAACGGGCATACCAGTAACCATGGTTGACGCTGGCAACGGTCTGGGCTAAACCCACCGGAAGGATACTTATCAGCAACATGGCAGTCAAACCGATATTGATGCTCCAAAATGCAAACTTTATCCATCTGTCTTTCCATTCACCATCTTTATTCATGTCGCGCAGAACAAAGAGCATCAGTCCGATCCCCAACATGCCATAAACACCGAATAAAGCGGCATGGCCATGAACGGGAGTCGTATTCAAACCCTGCATATAATACAACGCGATAGGGGGATTGATGAGGAACCCGAAAATCCCGGCGCCGACCAGGTTCCAGAATGCCACGGATATAAAAAAGAAGATAGGCCACTTATAAGCTTTGATCCATTCGCTGCTGCGGCTGACCTTAAGCTTATCGTACGCTTCAAAACCCATCAGCGCCAGAGGCACCACTTCCAGGGCGCTGAACGTTGCCCCAAGTGCCAGCACTGCCGTGGGTGTCCCGGTAAAGTACAAATGGTGGAATGTCCCTATAATTCCCCCGGAAAGGTACACTATCGTTGAGAACAATACAGCCGTTGTGGCCGTGGCCGGTTTAATCAGTTGCATGCGTACAAACAGGAACGCGGTAACCACGGCGGCAAAAACTTCGAAGAAGCCTTCAACCCACAAGTGGACCACCCACCAACGCCAGTATTCCGCCATAGCCAGATTGGTTTGACGGCCCCACATTAATCCGGCACCATAAAATATGGCGATGGCGGCTGTGGAAATCAGGAACAAAGTCAATAAATTCCGGCTTTCCGATTTCTGTTTTAAAGCCGGCCAGATAGCCCTGCCCATCAATAAAAGCCATATGATCAATCCGGCAAAGAGGAACAGTTGCCAGAAGCGCCCCAGGTCAATGTATTCATAACCCTGGTGGCCGAACCAGAAGTTCTGTATTAATCCAAGTCTCTGCATGACACCCATCCATTCGTTGATGAGCGAACCTAAAACGATAACAAGTAAAGCACCGAATAAGAAATTTACGCCCAGTTTCTGGAATTTGGGTTCCTCTCCCGAAATGGCAGGAGCATAATACAAACCTGTCGCGAGCCATGACGTGGCTATCCAGAAGATGGCTATTTGTATGTGCCAGGTACGTGATACCGAATAGGGTAGAAATTTCGCCAGCGGGATGCCGTATAATGCCTGCCCTTCTACGGTGTAATGGGCTGTAATGATCCCCATGACCACCTGCACCAGAAGCAGGGCTGAGACAACCCAGAAATATTTAAGTGTTGCCTTTTGCGACGGGGTTTGTGTTTCACTTTTTACCGGGAAACTCACAGGAACGGTTTCGACCGCCTCGTCTCTTTTACGGGCATAAAACCACACCATTAAACCAATCCCAGCAATCAGCATAATGACACTGAAACCGGTCCACAGCAATAGGGAACCCGCCGGTTTATTACCGACCAGCTCATCAGCCGGCCAGTTATTGGTATATGTAATATTTTGACCCGGCCTTTCGGTGACACATGCCCAGGATATCCAAAAGAAGAACGCATTGAGTTTCCGCACGCGTTCAGGATCTTTCAGTGAATTTACCGGGATGCTGTATGCATCCCTTGTTTTATCAAGAGCCGGGTCGTTGGTAAACAATCCGGCGAAATAGTCGCTGTTGTCGGCAAAAGCCTCAGCCCTTAGCGATGAGATCGTCAGGATTCCGGTTTCTGCATTGTAGGTGTTTGTCCTGATATCTTTTTGCAGGATGACTTTTAATTCAGCCTTACGCTCATCTGAAATCTTGTTAAAAGGTAAACTGTCAGATTTCCGGGATAGCTTGTTAAGGATATAAACAGCCTCTTTGTGAAGCCAGTCGGCACTCCAATCGGGAGCCTGGTATGCGCCGTGGCCCCATACCGTACCCATTTCCTGACCGCCCATCGACTGCCAGACATTCTGGCCGTCTTTAATGTCCTGCCCGGTAAATAATGTTGTACCATCAGTCGTTACGACCTTTTTAGGAATCGGAGGGGCTTGATGATATATTTCATCGCCAAAATAGAGGAGTACTCCAAAGGATAGGGCTATAACGGCAATAAATCCTAACCAAAGTTTTTTTGTTGTCATAGGCGTTCATTTTATTTGTGAAACTCGAATTTTAAGAACGTAGTGAATTAAAATTTGTAAGTTGAACAATCCCGCCGGAGGCGGAGGGTATTATACTCCACCCCTTGAGGCGGAAATTGGGTTCAGGGTACCGCTGAAGCGGTATTTCGCAGGCTCAACTTGCCCTGGGATACATACCCGTGATTTGTTTGTATTCTTATATTCCGAATTGCAAGGTACAAATTTATAAAATATTTTTAATAAAAGACAAAAGGGTCTTTTAGTATGGTTAAAAATTTTTTATAATTTTGTCAGAAATCAGAATCGTGAAATATGTTTAATAAAGAGACAGAATATGCACTCAGGAGCCTTGTATATATCCAATTACAAAATAACGAAAATAGAAGGCCGGGTATTGAAGAAATAGCAGAAGAAATTGAAGCACCAAGGTTTTTCACGGCCAAAATTTTACAACGTTTGGTTAAGCATGAGATAATACTATCTGTTAAAGGCAAGGGCGGCGGATTTTACTTTGATAAAAACAAAGCCGATCTGCCAATTAAAAGTTTGATCATATTGACAGAAGGAAATAAAATATTTGACAGTTGTGGTTTTGGTTTAAAACATTGCGATCCAAATAATCCCTGTCCGTTACATGAACAGTATGCCCCCATCAGAGATGCGATTGACCGGCTTGTATCAACTGAAACGATACAATCACTGGTTCAAAAATATATTCTGAAGGAAAATAGAAATGAAACAGACACATAGAGTTCTGTGATATGAGAAGTGACTATCAAATGTTTTAACTTTATATGTGATTAATAATCAAGCAATATGAGCGAGTTCATTAATAATTCAGAGAAACGCAAAGAGCTCTTAAAACACCTGATTTTGCAGTTACACCAGGGCGAAGCCCCGGAGCTGGTCCGTAAACGCCTCGTCGAACTCTTGCAAAATATCCCTTATAACGATGTGGTGCAAGTGGAGCAGGAACTGATTTCGGAAGGATTGCCTGAAGAGGAGATATTAAAATTTTGCGATATTCACACGATGGTGCTTGACGGGCATATCGACCGGAGCGGTAGCCAAGCTGTTCCTGAAGGCCACCCGGTGGATGTGTTCAAAAAGGAAAACAAAGAGCTTCTTAAAGTTATTCATGAAACCAGACAATTGCTGGGTAATCTTCATTCCGTTCCTGAAGCGGCATTTAAAGAATATTCATTGAAAATCCTGTCCTGTTTTAATGAGCTGATGGATGTTGATAAACACTATAAACGGAAAGAATACCTTGTTTTTCCATACCTTGAGAAAAATGAGATAACGGGACCGCCTCAAGTGATGTGGGGCAAGCACGATGAGATACGTGAACAACTGAAAGGATGTATGGAAATATTGCGTACCGAAGGCCTGAAAAAGACAGACCTTGAAGATGCCCTTGAGCTGCTTTTTATTCCTGCACTGAGGGCGCTGGAAGATATGACCAAAAAGGAGGAGGACATTCTGTTTCCCATGTGCATGGATGTGCTTACCACCGGTGACTGGTGGCAGATACACAAGCACACCCTTGAGTTCGGTTTTACCCTGTTCGATCCCAAAGTGGAGTGGAAGCCCGAAGGTTTGCAAGCGGAGGCTCATGAAAATAAGGACATGTTGGATGAGAATGGCTCTATCCGGTTGCCGTCGGGAAGTTTCACGGCCACAGAGATCATGGCTATCCTTAATACCATACCGTTCGATATGACATTCGTTGACAAAAACGACAAGGTAAAATACTTTACTCAGGGCCGGGAACGCATTTTTGCCCGCAGCCGCTCCATCATCAACCGCGACGTGAGGTTGTGCCATCCTCCGGGAAGCGTCCACATTGTCGAAAAAATACTTGACGATTTCAAATCGGGCCGTGCTTCCCATGCCCCTTTCTGGATACAGATGAAAGGCAAATTTATCAAGATTGAATATTTTGCCCTGCGCGACGGGAATGATGAATACCTCGGCACGCTCGAGGTATCGCAGGATTTAACCGAAAACAGGGCGCTCGAAGGCGAAAAACGTATCTTATCATATACTGAAAACAAAGGATAATATGGAAAAGCTTATAATAACGCCAAAAACCAAAATATACGATTTGCTGGAGGCCTATCCTGATCTGGAGGATTTACTTATAAGCCTGGCCCCGGAGTTCAGGAAACTGAAAAACCCGGTACTGCGAAAAACCATTGCGCGCATGGCCAATCTGAGCCAGGCCGCCACCATAGGGGGATTAAAAGTGGAATACCTGGTCAACCAGCTCCGTGTAAAAGCCGGCCAGGACAACATCGAACAAATTGACGATACCGGTAAGAAGTATATGACTACCTGTCCCGGTTGGTTTAAGAAAGAATCCGTCACCAACTCGATAGACATACGTGAGATGCTGAACCGTGGGGAGCAACCTGTGCATGAGGTATTGTCCGTCATAAGGAAACTGGGCGACAACGACATTCTGGAAATTATTGCGCCTTTTATACCGGCACCGTTGCTTGATAAATCGTTGAGCCTTGGTTATAAACACTGGCTGGAAAAGAAAGGAGAGGGGGAGTTCAGGGTCTATTTCCGGAAATAATGCGCCCTGCGGTCTGATGTCTATTGTATTACCTGAGACTGCCTTCTCATTTTGACGGATTATAATTTGGGGTTGAGGATAAGTATCTCGGAACGGGAAAAACAAATGTCTTCGCCAGATATATTTCGTAATTCTGGTAAAATTATCTTCTAACCGCGATAATCCGTGTTCCATTAAACGTCTGATAGAACACAGATAACGCGGATCGTGCGGATTTGCACGAATTGCGCCTACCTGTGAAATCGTGCTCTTAGCTTTTCAACGTAATACCGCCCCCCAACAATATAGCAATATAGCAATATAACACTATAACAATAATTTAATAATTGAGCAATGGAGCAATTATACAATTGAACAATGAATTACAACATTTAGCTAACTTTGTATAAATAATTGATTACTCATGAAACCCGAAAATAATTCGTATTCTACAGAGGCTTCCTTACGTGAGCGGATCAAAGAACTGGCTTGTCTTTATGGCATTTCTGAATTAGCCCATCAGGATAATTTGCCGTTGAATATATTTTTGGAGAATGTGTTAAAGTTAATCCCACCGGCCTGGCAATACCCTGAGTATACGGTTGCAAGAATAATATTGGACGATAATCATTTTGATTCTGCTGAATTTCGTGAATTACCATATAGGCAGTCGGAACAAATAGTAGTCGGCGGACGGCCGAGAGGAACCATTGAAGTTTATTATATTAAGGCCATGCCTGAGGCCGATGAAGGGCCATTCCTTAAAGAGGAAAGAAAACTGATTCAGGCTATTGCACAGAAACTGGCCTTAATCATTGAACGCAAGGAAGCATTGGAGGAAAAACAACGGCTTTATGAGCAAATCAGGCATACCGACCGGCTTGCAACCATAGGTGAACTGACGGCAGGAATCGCCCACGAGATCAATGAGCCGCTTGGAGCTGTGCTGGGATTTGCCCAATTAGCCATAAAAAATAAAAATCTGCCCGAGGAAGCAAAGAAAGATCTGGAAAAAATAATCAAAGCAGCACTGAATGCCAGGGAAATAATTAAAAAATTAATGTACTTTTCTCATTTAATGCCGCAACGCTTTGAAATGACGGATATCAACCATATCATTAAAGATGCTTTGTATATTCTTGAATCTCAGTGCTTAAAAGAAAATATCACGGTTTCGTACTTTCTTGCCGATCAGCTTCCCTTTATTTTTGCCGATACGCTACAGATAAATCAGGTCGTTGTCAACCTCGTGGTCAATGCCATGCAGGCTATGCCGGAAGGCGGGAAATTAATCCTTTCAACTTTCAGTGATCCGGAATCAGTTTTTCTGACGGTCGAAGATACCGGGATAGGCATGTCAAACGATATTCAACAGCACATTTTTAAACCTTTTTTTACAACCAAGGAAATTAACAGGGGAACCGGGTTGGGGCTTTCCGTTGTTCATGGGATAGTTACCGCCCATAAAGGCGAAATAAATGTAGAGAGTGAAAAAGGGAAAGGGGCAAAATTTGAAATCAGGTTTCCAATAGCAGAGGTTCAAAATGAAAAAACAAAATGACAATGAATCCGAGAAAATTCTCGTGGTTGATGATTCCGTCGAAACCCTGGAATTGATCAAAAGAAATTTGGATAGCAAAGGGTATCTGGTTTTTACTTCAGACAATGTTGCGGATGCCATTATTTTTTTAGATACAACGCCTGTGGACCTTGTGATTACCGACTTGCGGATGCCTCAGACGAACGGTATTCAGCTTGTGAAATATGTCCGTGAAAATTGTAAAAATACCGAAGTTCTTGTAATTACAGGCTATCCATCCATTGAGAGTGCGGTAGAATCCATCAAATCAGGGGCTGACGAATATCTGATAAAACCATTCACTGATGAGGAACTTTTTTCAGCCGTTCAGAAAGCAATAGACAAGATTGCCGCAACAAAAGCGACCCAAAAACAAACATCTTTTCAGGGTAATGTTTATGGTATTATCGGGGAATCAGAGGCCATATGCAGAGTTTTTGAGGCCATAGAGAAGATCGCATCTACGAATGTAAATACGCTGATTACAGGCGAGAGCGGGACAGGCAAGGAATTGGTTGCACGTGCCATCCATTACAGGAGTGACCGGGCCATGGCTCCATTTGTTGCAATTAATTGTGCTGCCATCCCCAACGAATTATTGGAAAGTGAGTTATTCGGATATATTAAAGGAGCATTCACCGGCGCTAACGAGACCAGAGCCGGCTTTTTTCAAACAGCCGACGGCGGTACCATTTTCCTCGACGAGATCAGCAACACCAGCCTGTCAATGCAGGCAAAACTCCTTCGTGTCATACAAGAGAAGGAATTTTATATGGTGGGTGATAAAAAACCTATCAGGATTAACATCAGGATCATTGCGGCCACGAATGTCGACTTATTCAATTTTGTAAAACAGGGACATTTCAGAGAAGACCTGTATTACCGTCTTAATGTTATAAATATTCAGATACCACCCCTGCGTGAAAGAGAAAATGATATATTCCTGCTGATTAACTTTTTTACAAACAAATATGTCAACGAAATCGGCAGAAAAAAAACCCCTTCCTATACCGACAAAGCATTGGAGGCCTTTAAAAATTATTACTGGCAAGGTAATATCAGAGAACTGCAGAATTTAATTTACCACCTTATTGTTATGGTGGATAGTGATACTATTGATATTACCGATTTACCTCCGTCTATGCGTTACTATTTTCAGAATAAACCGACATTTAATAAAACGCTCAAAGAAATAGAAAAGGAATATATCCTTAACGTATTAAGTTCGGTGAAAAATAATAAAACTGAAGCATCAAGAATTTTAGGGATTGACCGCAAAACCCTGCGCAACAAAATGTAAAGATTCATCCTTTTTCTGAACATGCAGAATAAGGAATTTATTCCCGGCCGGGTCAAAACTCCCCGATTATTTCCCAATACTTGTCAGGTTAAAAGGTTATTAGTTATTCGGTTCAATCTTTTTTAAAAAATGTCAAATCATTGATTTTACAATGGTTTGACTTGCCTTGTTTCTCTTTTTCCCGGTCTGCCGGGGTAGCCCGTTTTTTATTGGTACCGATATTGAATAGGGCAGCCAGACAATTTAAAATTCATCTCAAAACAAAATCCCACTAAGATGAAAGTGATTACGATAAACGAGAGTACCGGTATTTGCTCGACCTGTATTCATGCAGAACATTGTTCGACGCGGAAATCATTTAAAGGTAAAATATTGCATTGTGAGGAATTTGACGATTATATACCTCAAACATTGCCGGATAAAAAAAAGACAAATAAAAAGGAATTACCCGTTCAATACGCACCGGTTAAAGGTCTGTGCCAGAATTGTGATCAGTTGGGTACCTGTGTCTTGCCAAAACCTGAGGGTGGGGTATGGTTTTGTAACGAATATCAATAACTCCCGCAAATATTATAATTACAATCTATTGTCATGAATCCCGAAGTTGTGGAAAGAACCATCTGTGTTAATTGCAATGAATTTGATATATGCATCCAAAAAAGATTGCAGCCTGATCATAAATATTGATACAACAACATGGTATTGTGAAGAGTACCTATAAAAAACAAGTATGGACACAATTACCGATATAAGGTCTGATATTATTGAAAAAAGTATTTGCAGCACTTGTAATAATCTGGACCGTTGCCTGATTATTAAAACTTCCCCCAAACCAATTGTCTATTGTGAAGAATTTGATTCTTCATTGACCACCGGAATAAAAAAATTTGTCAAAGCATTGGCAGCCAAACACAATGATCTTCTCATTCCCATTTTGGAGGAGGTTCAACAACATTATAACTATTTACCTGAAAAGATTCTCAGAGAAATTTCTTTTCAGTTAGACATTCCGATGAGAGATGTTTACGGAGTGGCCACATTTTATAAGGCATTCAGTTTAAAACCAAGAGGGAAGCATCTTTTATCGGCCTGTATGGGGACAGCATGCCACATCAGGGGAACGAAATCGGTTGTCACGGAAATTGAAAAACAACTTGGCATCAGATCAGGAGAAACAACAGCCGATAATGAAATCACATTTGAAACCGTGAATTGTCTGGGAGCATGCGCATTGGGTCCGGTGGTGGTAGCTGATGGCAAATATTATACCGGCGTAAAAAAACAAGCAGTAAAACAGATTATTGAAAAGACCATAAGGGGAACGGATATTATCGATGCCGCAACTGATAAACGAATCTTTCCCTTAAGTGTAAATTGTCCCCAATGTAATCATTCACTGATGGATAATAAAAACCTGTTAGATGGTTATCCCTCAATAAGAGTGACTATTACATTCAACGGGATACATGGATGGCTCTGTTTGTCTTCTCTATATGGTTGTCATACATATAAATCTGAATATCAGCAACCTAAAGGCAGTATAGCCAATTTTTTTTGTCCCCATTGTCATTCCGAATTATCCGGTTCATCAAAGTGTCCGGAATGTTCCACCGATATGATACCATTGATAATAAATACCGGCGGTGTTGTCCAGGTTTGTCCGAAACGCGGCTGTAAAGGGCATATTTTGGAGATATAGCACCACCAGTTCAACAAGAACACAAATATGAAGCGGTTAATTTCAGTTGAAAATTTCGTCGAGTTCAGAAAAGTCATTCTAGGTGAAGAGAAAGATGATAAGCCCTGTTTGGCAATATGTGCAGGTACAGGAGGCCAGGCAAGCGGTTCAAATGATATTATCAGGATCATAAAACGTTATATAATTGAACACAACCTCAATGAAAAAATTTCCCTGAGAATCACGGGATGTCTTGGTTTTTGCGAAATGGACCCGTTCATTATCGTTGAACCGGGATTCAATGTGTACCCGAAATTGAAGATGGAAGATGTGCCGAAAATTATAAATGCTGCTATTACCGGAAAGGTCATTAAGGAAATGTTGTACAAGGAACCCGGTGGTGTAAAACGATTTGGGTCACAATCGGAAATACCTTTTTTTAAGAACCAGACAAGGACGATCCTGGGTAATAATCAAAAGACAGACCCGATCAAAATATACGATTATATTAAAAACGGCGGTTATGCGGCGTTTGAAAAAGTTATCACCCGGCCGGAACCGGAATGGATCATAGAGGAAATTTCCAATTCAGGGTTAAGAGGACGGGGAGGAGGGGGCTTTCCTACAGGTCTTAAATGGAAACTGGCCAGGCAGGCAGGTAAATACGGCATTCAAAAGTTCATCATTTGCAATGCCGACGAAGGCGATCCGGGAGCTTATATGGACCGAAGCATTCTGGAGGGAAATCCACACTCGGTGATTGAAGGGATGATGATTGCCGGTATCGCCATCGGCGCGACCCGTGGCATAATATACGTAAGAACGGAATATCCGTTGGCTATCAAACATTCGATCATTGCAATAAATCAGGCACGCAGCCTGGGAATATTAGGTAAAAATATACTTGGAAGCAGTATTGATTTTGATATCGAAATCATTAAAGGAGCAGGTGCTTTTGTATGCGGAGAAGAAACTGCGCTGATTAAATCCATTGAAGGGCAGATGGGTCAGCCGAGACAACGCCCGCCATTTCCGGTTAATAAAGGTTTATTTGGATCGCCGACTTGCATTAATAATGTGGAGACGCTGGCAAATATACCCGTTATTATTAACCTTGGAGCCAGGGATTATGCCAAAGTGGGAATACCCGGTAACACGGGGACAAAAATATTTTCATTGGTAGGAAAAATAAAGAATACCGGATTGGTGGAAGTACCTCTTGGAACGACCATAAAAGATGTGGTATATAAAATTGGGGGCGGATCAAGCGGAAATGCCAAAATAAAAGCCATTCAAACCGGCGGTCCTTCAGGCGGATGTATCCCTGAAAGCATGTTTAATATTCCTATTGATTATGAAAGCCTGACCAAAGCCGGTTCCATCATGGGATCGGGAGGAATGATCGTAATGGATGAAAACACCTGCATGGTTGATGTGGCCAGATATTTTACCAATTTCCTGCAGGAAGAATCATGCGGGAAATGTTCCTCATGCAGGGAAGGCACAAAACGAATGAATGAAATTCTTACCAATATAACTGAAGGGAAAGGTAAGATCACTGATATTGATCTTTTGATGGAACTTGGTTCGGTAATAAAAGATGCCTCCATGTGCGGACTGGGGCAAACGGCCCCCAATCCCGTGCTGGCGACTTTAAGGTATTTCAAGGACGAATACATTGACCACATTGAAAAGAAGAAATGTACTGCCGCCGTCTGTAAAGAAATTATCTCTTCACCTTGTCAGTATACCTGCCCTATCGGTACAGAAGCGTGCACTTATATAGCCCTTATTGCCAAAGGTCAATATAAGAAAGCGGTTGAAATCATTAAAAAAGACAATCCGTTTTCATCCGTTCTCGCCCGTGTATGCCACCATCCCTGTGAATTGAAATGTAAAGCGGGTGAACACGGAGATCCGATAGCAATACGAAATTTAAAACGGTTTGCGACAGATTATGCGCTGGAAAATAATATCGAAGCAAATGTCAAACCGCTAAGGAAAGACAAAGATTCCAAAATAGCGATAATCGGATCCGGACCTGCGGGGCTGACATGCGGATTCTATTTATCACAAAAAGGATATGAGGTTACCATATTTGAAAAACAGAATGTATTGGGAGGCATGCTTACCCTGGGCATTCCTGAATATCGATTACCCAGGAAAATCGTTCAGGCTGATATCGATTATATAAGAAGTTCAGGAATGGAGTTTAAAACCAATACAGCTCTTGGAAGGGATTTTCATCTGGATGATTTGTTTGTCCGGGGCTATAAAGCCGTGTTTATTGCCACCGGAGCCAATATGTCCCTGAAATTGAATATCGCCGGTGAAGATGTAAAAGGTGTGATTCCCGGAATGGAAGCATTGCTAAACCTTAACATCAATAAAAGCATTGAAATAGGAAAGCGTGTCGGAATCATCGGAGGAGGAAATTCAGCCGTTGATGCCGCAAGGAGTGCTTTACGTTCCGAGACATCCGAAAGCATTACGGTGGTTGACACGGCAAGAAGCGCACTTCGAACCACCAAACCCGAGAATGTGACCATTTTTTACAGACGTTCAATTTCCGAAATACCTGCCTATAAAGAAGAGGTCGAAGGCGCAATGGAAGAGGGTATTAAGTTCGAATTTTTAACTGCGCCTGTCAGGATCATCTCTGAAAAAGGCCGGCTTAAAGCCTGCGAATTTGTCAGGATGGAGTTAGGCGAAGTTGATGCGTCGGGAAGAAGAGTCCCAATTCCGGTGAAAGATTCGGAATTTCTTGTCGAACTTGATACATTGATCGTATCAATCAGTGAAAAGCCCGAAGTTGCTTTTCTTCAAAAAGAAGGATTGGAAATAACCAAATGGAGCACTCTGTCAATCAATGGTGAAACGTTGGAAACGAATGTCAGGGGAGTCTTCGCGGGGGGCGATATTGTTACCGGGCCCAACTCGGTTGTTGAGGCAGTCTCAGCCGGAAAAATCGCCGCCGAATCCATTGATCAATATGTCAGTGGAAAGGAAGTAAAACGTGAATATAAGATTACAAGACCTTCAATGTATGTTGAGCCCTTGTTGTTATCCGATAATGAACTGGAGGAATTAGTATCGGCAAAACGTGTCGGGATGCCGTTACTGACACCTGAGAAACGGAAGTATAATTTTATTGAAGTTGAACAGGGCTATTCGGAGGAACAGGCAAAAAAGGAAGCCATGAGATGCCTGAGATGTGAACTTGAAACACAGGACGGACAGAAGTTTTTGGATAAAATAAAAACATTGGCAAAATAATAATATAACTGCTGGCATGAAAATTACTATTGACGGGATAAATTTTGACGCACCTGAAGGCTATACCATTCTTGAATCGGCAAGATTTATTGGATTGGAAATTCCAACGCTGTGTTATCATGAAGGTCTTTCTCCATGGGGAGGATGCCGGTTATGCCTCGTTGAATTGTTCACCGGTAAAACATCAAAATTAGTTACATCCTGTACTTACCCTGTTGAAGAGAACATGATCATTAAAACCTCGACACAGAGGGTGTTAAATGCGAGGAAGATGGTGCTGGAGTTGCTTATTGCTCAATGTCCCACGTCTAAGATACTTCAGGACATGGCAGCAAGGATGGGTCTGCAGCAAGTCCGTTTTACACCCAGATGGGAAAAGTGCATTTATTGCGGGTTATGTGTCAGGATATGCCAGGAACAAATGATGGCAGGGGCTATAGGATTCGTCAATAGAGGCAATAAACTGAAGATCAATACACCGTTTGATAAAACCTCGGAAGAATGCCGCAGATGCGGAGCATGCATGTATATATGCCCGGCCTGCATGGTACGATGCGAAGGTCCACATCCCGAAACCATCCTGTGCGGACGATGTGAAAATTCCATCCAGCCGACCTGTACGACATTAAATGACAATTTCAATTGCTGGATGGGATTGAAAGGTGATTGTGGCACCTGCGTTTCTAAAAGTTAAAAATAAATAACCATTAAATAAAAATCAAATAGGAGAATGTAAAATGAGCCTGACAAAAATTAATGCCACAGCGGCAACCCTGACCAAAAACAGAACCGAAGGTTCTGTTGTGCCTACCAGCGGTATGTGCGTAACATGCATCGATGGCTGCATCGGTATGTGTGAAATCGGAAAATCTTCTTATCGCGGCCATGAAGTATTATATCCCCAACCCTTTGGGATTATCACAACGGCAGCTGAAAAATTATACCCTGTTGATTATTCCCATTTCAATATCATGGGCGGCATAGTTGGCGCATATGGTATTGAGGCTGACAGTGATAAGGCAATTTTCCCGGCCGTTAATCTTGAAGTCACTTTTGGACATGATAATGGTTTAAAATTCAAACTGCCTTTTATGATACCCGGCATCGGCTCGACGGATATTGCCAAAAACAACTGGGAAGGATTGGCTATTGGTTCGGCATTGGCCGGTACCGGTCTCACCATCGGAGAAAATGTTGTAGGCATGGACCCGGGGGCGGTGATTACGAACGGTAAAGTAGTTGATACGGTTGATTTAAAACGCAGAGTGAAGCTTTTCATGGATCACCGGCAAGATGGTTATGGCGCTATTATAGTACAGGCAAATGTTGAAGATACCCGGCTCGGTAATCATGAATATGCAATAAAAGAACTCGGTGTACAATGTGTTGAAATGAAGTGGGGACAAGGTGCAAAAAATATCGGAGGGGAGGTGAAAATAAAAAATCTCAAAAAAGCACAAATGTTATATGAACGCGGTTATATTGTTTTGCCAAATCCCATGAATCCTGTTGTTATCAGGGCCTTTGAAAATGGCAGTTTCAAAGAATTCGAACGGCATTCACGTGTGGGCATGGTCACCGAATTATCTTTTGCACAAAGAGTGGAAGAGCTACGAAAAGCGGGGGCTAAATATATCTTCCTGAAAACAGGTGCATATCGTCCGGCTGACCTGGCAAGAGCTTTGAAATTCTCTTCAAAATATAAAATTGACCTTCTGACAGTGGACGGAGCGGGTGGCGGAACAGGCATGAGCCCGTGGAGAATGATGAATGAATGGGGAGTGCCTCCGGTAGAATTACATTCACTATTATATAAATATACAAAACAGTTAAGCGATAAAGGGGAATACATACCTGCGATCGCCATAGCAGGTGGTTTTACTTTAGAAGACCAGATATTCAAAGGACTTGCCTTAGGGGCTCCTTTTGTTAAACTTATCGGCATGGCACGCGCGCCAATTGCTGCTGCAATGGTCGGCAAAACCATAGGCAATGCCATTATCAACCACCAAACACCTGTTTATGTCGAACGATTTGGCAATTCGATTGACGAAGTTTTTGTGACGGCCACCGAACTCAGACACAAACTTGGGAATGAAGAATTTGAAAAGATTCCCCCGGGAGCTATCGGCTTATATACTTATTATGAACGCCTCGCCCAGGGATTACGTCAGTTAATGGCGGGCACCAGAAAATTTGCCATGCAATATATATCAAGAAATGATATTGCAGCTATTACCCGCGAAGCAAGCGATATAAGTGAAATTCCTTATATCATGGACCTTGATAAAGAAGAAGCTCAGAATATACTCGAAAGCTGACATATCCTTATCTTAATGACGTTTCTAAGTTTGCTCTAAGCAGAACCCGTTTATTGATAGTTCAGCTGTTTCCCTGAAAAAATTGATCCTCAGATGCTTTTTCAAATGACAGAACATAAAGAATATTCACGGGACGGTGTTTTAGTGATTGAAGGACAATTCGATAATAACAGATTAAAAACCGGTTTATGGAAAGAATATTATAACAGCGGAAAAATTGCTGCAATAGAGGTGTATGAGGATGGTAAACTGCATGGTTGCTATAAATCATTCCACGAAAATGGAAGTATCTGGGCTATCGGATATTACAACCATGGTAATAAGGAAGGAAAATTTGAAATATACGACCCACAAGGAAATTTAATTCTTATTCAGCATTATAATCAGGACAATTTGATAAATCAAGTAACACCGGATAAATAACTTTTCAGACCTTAAATTTTAACTTGATAACAGTAGAGTAGAG
Organism: uncultured Lentimicrobiaceae bacterium; assembly: GCA_964628285.1. Taxonomy (GTDB): domain Bacteria; phylum Bacteroidota; class Bacteroidia; order Bacteroidales; family JAGONC01; genus JAPLDP01. The sequence goes on along the minus strand of CAZVNP010000053.1, from coordinate 5,754 downwards.
CGGCAGGGCTAAAATCCCTGCCGCTCTACTCTACTGTTCTATTGAATACCTGTTAGAACATTGATAACACGGATTATACGCCCGCCCGACTGCCGTCAGGGATGATCACTGATTTTTTAAATGGATATCTATTAAAAAATTTACTATATTTACCATTCTTTCGGACAATAATCGGCTTCAGGTTATGAAAAGACCAAATCTGCTTTTTCTATGTATCTTATTATCGATTATCAGGCTTTCCGCCCAGACCGATTTTGACTCAAGACATGAAATAATCAGGGAACTGCATGATATTCAGTTTATATTATCCGGTGATCTGGATAATGATGCCGATGATGATATTCTGTTTGGATATGGCGGCAAAATGGTATGGTATGAAAATGAGAAAGGTGCATTCACCACTCAACACATAATTGAAACCGATAACTGGATTTATGAGGCGACCATTGATGATATGGATAATGACGGTGATATGGATATCGTTGTGGCGGGCCTACAACTGTCTATTTATATCAATGACGGTTATGGGAATTTTGTAGAGTACATTTTTTTTGACAATAAAATGGAATTCCGACATGTTGCCACCGGCGATCTTGATTCTGACAATAGAAAAGATATAGTAGTCGGTCCCATTTTTCATGATACTCTTTACTGGTTTAAAAATGAGGGAATCTCTTTTAAAAGTCATATCCCAAAAAGAACGATTCATATTGATGAACCTGATTCACGTGCCACCGTCAGCTCACTTTATCTTATCGATTTTGACAAGAATGGGACTAATGATTTAATAATAAATGGGGAATATTATAATTATTACTGGTATAAAAATGACGGAAAGGGAGGGTTCACCAAACTGCCATTCATAAAGCAAACTAATACAGTGTATAACTTTTTAATAGTCGATTTGGATCAGGATGGTGATTATGATATAGTGGGAAATTGGAAAAAACCAATGTGGTTTACAAATGATGGAAGCAATTTTTTTAGTACATATCATTTAATTGTCAGTCCGGTAGTTGGCGAAATAAAAGCTGCAGATGATATAAATGGTGATGGATATATTGACTTGGTGTTTAATTCCAGTCAGAATAACCTTCTGGCGTGGTACAGAAACAAAGGCGACCAAACATTTGAAGGTCCGAATGTCATTTGCGGCATGTACCCGGCCTTTTTCGAATCATGCTTACCGATTGATATTGACAATGACGGTGATAAGGATATCATTGCCGACAATTATTACAACAATCAAATAGTCGTATATGAAAATACAGGATCAGGCGTTTTTCGCGTAAAACAAACAATCAGTGATTTTGGCAATATTGGGATTTATTTTTCAATCGATGATATGGATCAGGACGGTGACAATGATATTGTTTTCACTTTTGAATATTGTAATGAGGGTATTTATCTGATTGAAAACGGGGCCAATGGATTATTCAATGTTCCTGAGAAAATATCGGATGTCAGTACCGAAAGGGTTATCCTTGCCGATATCAATAATGACGGTTTAAAAGATATCATAGGCGTCGGTCATGATTTGATATTTTGGTTAAGGAACAGAGGTGCCAATGAATTTGAGAATCCGGTTTTCATCGATTATTCTTTTGGGGATTTTCGTAAGGCAGCCACGACGGACCTTGATGGCAACGGATTTCAGGATCTCTTGATATCCTCGGATGATGACCATGACGGCGGTTCATTGTATTGGTATTCAAATACTGAAGCCGGCTTCAACCACAATAAAACAGTGATCGTCCCCGACTCAGTTTTCAATTTTTATACGGATGACATGGATGGTGACGGCCTTGCCGATATCATTGTCGGATGTTCCAATGATTCACTCTATTTACTGGCAAATACAGGTGATGCAGCATTTGATGTTTACCGGATTATTACCGGGGAGGGAAAAAGAAGATGGGCTGCAACTGACTTCGATGGAGATGGTCTGAAAGACATTATATCCTCTTATTATTTTTGTAATGAGAAATCAAGGCATGTCTTAGGATGGTACAGGAACAGGGGTGGAAATGAATTTGATCCTATAAGACAATTGGGTGATTATTATGAAAAAATCAGAAGTCTTTATGTCAATGATCTAGATCTGGACGGGGATCCTGATATTATCTGCGGTAACAATATTTATTATAATGACGGTACCGGAAACATTTTAAAAAGAGTTCATTTCTGGAACAGTGAACAATCGGCAGCTCAGGATATGGATGGAGATGGTGACGCCGATATCGTGTGTACATACGAGTATGGATATTCTTTATTCTGGTATCAAAATTTGCTGAATACATGTGACACGGTATACAGCGTCATTTGCCGGGGCGACAGCCTGAAGTTCTTCGACGCATGGCTCTTTGATCCGGGGATTTATCAACATTCTGCAGCCAACCAATATAATGGCTTCAACAAGATTGTGCTCCTTCTGGAAACCGATACCGTTTTTCCTGCGGAGCCTGTGATCAACGGGCCGGTAATGACTGCTGAAACAGAAACGGAACACTATTCCGTCACCCCTGAGAAGTACACTGAGTACTATTGGGGGATCGAAAACGGGGATTTGCAATCGTTAATATATCAGACTCAGGCCGACATAAAATGGAGAGGCCCTGGAATGGGTAATATTGAAGTGTATGCCATCAAAACCAGGTCAGGTTGCCATTCACGTTCGTCGCTATCAGTGGATGTTCGCAAAAAAGAAAGCGATGAGATCATCATATGCCCCAATCCTGCTCACGGCCAGGCATACATTACCTCCACCTGGAATCCAGTCACGGTGGAAATTTTTAACACCATGGGGCGGATCGTCATCTTGACTACCAATGAAAAACCGGTTGATGTTTCATTCTTATCCGCAGGTCTTTACATCGTTTCCTTAAAGGATGCTTCCGGTAAACAGCTGGGATGGCAAAAAATGATCGTCATTGGGGGTAATCTGTAAGCACGATAAAAATAACCACCCATGAAAACGCTATGGTTTTTACCCTGTTTGATGTTGGCAGCTTTCATCTCTCATGGTCAGAATATCATCCATGTCCCTTCTCAATATCTGACCATTCAGGGCGGTATCAATGCCGCCGCTGACGGTGACACAGTCCTTGTTGATGAAGGCCTCTACAAAGAAAATATCTATTTTTTGGGGAAAAAGATAACGGTGGCCAGTCAGTTCCTGGAGGATGGCGATTCAAGCCACATCGTGAACACCGTCATCGACGGCAGCAATGCCTCCGGCGAAGAATACGCCTCGGTGGTGCATTTTGTCTCCGGTGAGGATACCAACTCCGTGCTGGAGGGTTTCACGCTGACACATGGCGAAGGTTACCAGCACAGGATGGGAGGGGCCATACTGGTCTCAGAGTCAGGGGCCAGGATCGTCTCCAACATCATCACCTGTTCAAAGCTGATAGCCTGGCAATCAAAGGGAGCGGGCATCTTTGCCGCCAGCTGGGAGACCGGAACCAATTTCTGGGTGATCATCGAAGACAATGTCATTATCTGCGACTCGGCCTATTCGGTCCAGGATGACGGCGCCTTCGGCGGGGGTATATATATCGAGACCATGAACGCCAGGATCAGGGGTAATATCATTACCGCCAACCTGACCAATGGCGGCATCCACTGCGTGGGAGGAGGCATCGCCTGTTACGGATATGATAAAACCCAGACCGTGGAGATCAGGGACAATGAAATTTACAACAACCGCTGCAAGGGCACGAAAAATATCGGAGGCGGCGTGTTTGTATGGAATTGCATCGCTCACATCATCGATAACCATATCTATAAAAATATTTGCGAGGGCGAGGAGCAGATCTTCAGCTATGCCAGCGGTGGCGGTATCGGCATAGACAACGTCAACGGTGGCACCATGATCAGCGGTAACTTAATTGAGAAGAATGAGTGTAAGAATGCTCAATTCCTTGGCCGGGGCGGAGGCCTGCAGGTGTGGTACAATGACAGCGCGGTTGAATCACTCAATCCGGTCTATATCGACGGCAACACCTTCAGGAAGAATAAAGCCCTTTATGGCGGGGGAGTTTATGCCCGGTCCACCAATATCTCGTTCACGAACAATTTCTTCGACGACAATTATGCTCTCGATCTGGGAGGCGCCATATGCCTGGCCGGGTTACTTGATGAATCGGCGAATGTCCGTATAATGAACAACACCTTTCTTAGCAATGCTGCCGTCATGCAGGGCGCCAGCGTTTACAATTCCATGCAGACCAGCCTGATTCTTATGAACAATCTTTTCTGGCAGGACCTCGCGGCCGATGAGATCACCGTCGGGCTGGCCGACATGGCCATGTATTATTGTGATGTCTCGACCGATTCGATCAATGGTGAGTGGGTAGGAGACTTTAACTTCAGGGAGGATCCGAAGCTTGAAAAGGGATGCATCCTGGCGACGGGAAGCCCCTGTGTGAACACCGGCGGGGAAAGCGTCACGGTCTTCGGAAATACTTTTTACGCCCCGCAGCATGATATCAGGAGAATACCCCGGCCACAGGACGGCTATTTCGACGTCGGTGCCTACGAACTTTTATTTGCCAAGGAGGAGAGCCTTACATTCGACGATCTCATAAGATATTACATGGTTTACTTTCCGGCAGCCTTTTACAGGTCGCCGAGCCTGCCGGTGGTGATCAACCTGCATGGGGAAGGCAGGGACGCACAATACCAGATGGACTGGACAGGGATGAATGCTGTGGCCGACACCATGGGTTTCATCGTTGTTTATCCCGACGCGGTTAACGGCCGATGGAACGCCTTCCTTGACGATACAATCAATGATGTCGGGTTTATCAATGCCATGATCGACGATCTGCATGGCAAGTACAATGCCGACCTTAACCGGATATACGCCTGCGGTCATTCGCTGGGAGGCTTCATGAGCACCACACTGGCCTGTGAGCTGGGTCACCGCATCACGGCAGTCGCCACCGAAGGCGGCGGCATCGGGGAGAACATCTCAAGCGGTTGTGACATCCCCCGCCACATGCCGGTGCTAGTGATCCACGGCACCGCCGATGTGGAGGAGCCATACAGCCAGGCTGTGGAGACCGTAAATTTCTGGAATGCACATAACGGCTGCCAGGTTTTTGGGACGGAGGATCTCCCTGACCTTGATCCCGATGACGGCAGCACCGTTGAAAAAACTACTTTTATGAATGATGACAAAAGCTGCAGCGTGGTTTTGTACAAGGTTTTAAACGGAGGCCACCAGTGGCCCGGAGCGGAATGGACGGAAGAAGGGGAAGGCAACCGTAATATGGATATCGATGCCGGTGTGGAGATGTGGCAATTTTTCAGCCGGTACAAATTATCCGATTTTATATCCGCAGTCCCCGAATACAAAGAACCCTCTCTTCCGTTGAAAACCTACCCGAATCCCTTCACAAGCACAGTTACGCTGGAATACACGCTGACAGTACCCGGCATGGTGGAGATCACGATATTCAACCATCTCGGGGAGGTGGTCGATGACATGAAAGAGATGTGCTCACAGGGCAGGCAGACCTTTGTCTGGCATGCAGGTCATCTGACCGCCGGCATCTATTACTACAGGCTTCAGGCAGGGGAACGGATGGCATCAGGCAAGCTTATGCTGATAAGGTAGTGAGGTTGCAGCAAGATTTACAGAATCCCGTATTGGATGATTGCCGACAGGATATATTGACTTTCCCCCCAATGTTATTATCTTAGCTGTTTAAATCTTAAAACGATTGCCCTATGAAACATCATGACACC
>CAZVNP010000052.1:0-22710 GCA_964628285.1 uncultured Lentimicrobiaceae bacterium | reverse complement strand
TAAAAGACCATAAAACATACCTGTTATCAGACCGGATGTCCTGTAGTAGTTTTTTAGCCAACCGGTTCCGATTGTTCCTGCACTCCGCTGCTTATGTGTTGATCCATACTTTGTAAAACACGTTGCTTAAAGGAACAGAATATTATCATGCTACCATAAAAACCATACAACTTAAACTACTTAAAGTATCTGCCAGGGTAAAAATCTTAAAAACCAAAGTCCAAATTGAGCTTCCGGTGAATTTTTACAGCAAGCGGGACTTTGAAAAATGCTTTGAGATGTTACAGGTGTTACGAACTTAGCTTGTATGGAGGTTAAGAACTGTTCTTTATCTTGTTGCAAATAAACATTATAGACTCCGGATTTGACAAACACAGACCAAATGGGTATACTATGTCTTTTCGGGCGCACATTGATATGAAAATCCGGTTAAAAATTGTGACTAATCGATAAAATGAGTATATGATTCAACGAAAGAAAAACTTTTAGAAAGGTTTTGTATGTAAATTTGATTTTATGAATTAATCAGGTTAAATTAATTATTTTGATTATACAAAAAAATTATTTTTAACACCTCACCCCAACTCCTAAAGGAGAAGGGCTGATAATAAATTCTATCAAACAGAGGTAGTTTCTGATGTCATCTGACTACCCCCCTTCTCCTTGAGGAGAAGGGGACAGGGGGTTGAGGTGAATACACCGATACACATAATTATTTTCCCAATCCGTTCATTCTCTCATGAAATAAAAAAATCCGATCTATTTGAAAAGAAATGTATCTTTTTTATATTTGTACGATTCTATTGATACCGGTAACCGGCTTTAAAATACCGTTTCATTAACAACCAAAGCACATCATGAAAAAATTATTACTCTTCAGCTTGCTCCTTGGCCTGGCCTTTTCAGCCTCAGCCCAGGGATATTTTGCTGCCAAGGTGGCTAACTCTCAAAGAACCGTTCAGGTCTCACCATCCGGAGGCAGGGACCTGACCATCATCCCCATCGGGCAGGCCGCCAATGCATACAGCTATACCGGTGACCAGTTGTCCATCCTGTGGGTGGAGGATGAGCTGAACACCGTCATCAATATCCACAAGGAAATCGGCGGTGCACCCAACTTTTCAGGCAACCTCGACGTCGACATGTCGACCGACGGTGGCGCCACCTTCACCAATAACATCCGCCTGTACACCACCCCCGGCAGTCAGGATGCCCTTCACTATCCCCAGGGCGGCATTTACAATCCTGAAGGCAATACCAATCCGGCAGACGCCTGGTACGCATTCATGGCCGGATTCGGTTACCAGGCCTATCTATCCGGCCACATGAACCTGGATGATGTTTCCGACACGGCCAGCTATATACTCCCGAGTGACCCTGTCAACGGATTCTACCGGCACGCTCCCGGCGGCTTTCACATCACCCGTCAGGGTGTGGAGCTGATCACCGAGCCGAACATCGATGCCGGTGGCATGTGGCTCGACCAGATCATGGTGACCCGTGGCCTGTGGAATGCCGACCTCCACGACTTTGACTATGAGGGTCTGACCCTGCCCTGCGAGACCCTTCCCGGTGCAGGCCCGCCGGTATGCACCCGCTGTGCTTTTGCCCCCGACGGTCAGACAGGCTATATTATAGTCCTCGGCGATGACGGCTCCGTACCTTTTTCCCAAGGCGCCTTTTACCCCATCGTGTATAAGACCACCGACGGCGGCGAGTCGTGGGAGGATCCCGTCGGCGTGCCCATAGGCGGCCCCGACGGCATCGCCGCGGTCGTCTATGACTGGCTCACCGACCAGCAGCTGCTCGATTTCTTCGGCGAGCCTGTCCCCCCTCGCGATGAGATACTCTATGCGACAGACGTCAACTGCGACCTGGCCGTCGATGTCTTTGGCAATCCCCACATCGCCGTGGTCCTCGGTATCGGCGACGGCGAGTATTATATTTACGCCTTTGCCGATTATATCGCCGTGTTCGACATCACCTCACCCGACGGCGGTCTCACATGGAACGCTTTCCTGTGCGGCTCGCTCACGACATACCGGGGTTACTTCGGTGACGTCATGACCGATAACCGGGTGAGTGCATCCGTTACGGCCGACGGCACCAAAGTGTTCGTCTCATGGCTCGACACACACTTTGAAGGGATGACCGATAACACACAGCCCGACATCTTCATCCGGGCCATCGATATGGTCAACTGCCTGATGACCGAAGCACCCGTCAACGTCACCGAGTCGTCCCAGGCGTGGATGCAAGCCTTTTTCTTCCAGGCACCCTATGACGTATTCAGCAGTGGCAATTCATACATCATTCCTTTTACATACCAGGATATGGATCCCGGCGATCTGACACAGCCTGTGACTTTTATGTACATCAAGGATTACACGGTTGCGGAAGGTGACTTTGTTGTGCCCATTGATTGCGGCAATATCCTGTCGGCCCAGGCCGGACCCGACGCGGAGGTCTGCCAGGATGAGTCTTACACCCTTGACTATGCCACGGCCTCCGGTTACACCTCCCTGCAATGGAGCACCTCCGGCGACGGTACTTTCAACGACAACACCCTCCTCAATCCCGTCTATACGCCCGGGCCGGGTGATATCGCCGGCGGCTCCGTCACGCTGACCCTCACCGCATACTCCGGCAACAACCAGGTGAGCGATGACATGGTGCTGACCATCGAGCCGTTACCGGACATTCCTGCCACACCGACAGGTCCTGAATTTGTTGATCTTGAATACATCCATACTTCAGATTTTACAACCGAAGGTGCTCTCAATGCCGATTCATACAGCTGGAACATCCAGCCCGATTCCATTGGAACCATTACAGGCACGGGGACAACGGCTACGGTCGAATGGGACTGGACCATCGGTACAGCCGCAATAACGGTCAAAGGAGTCAATGCTTGCGGTGAAAGTGACTTTTCTGATGCCTGGTATGTTAACGTTGTCATTTCCGGGATTATGGAATTGCAGGAAAAAGGATTTTCTTTCATCATTATTCCAAATCCGAATAACGGTATGTTCACCATAGAAGTGAACGCAAAAGAAAAGACAGCCATGAATCTCAGGATCATAGATTTGCTGGGTCATGCGGTGTATAAGCAAAATGATGTCCTTGTGTATCAATCACTTGACATGAAAATCTCTCTCAATAACCTGAGAGAGGGCATTTACTTCATCCTTGTCGCTGACGGTAAAACAACGCAGGCACAGAAGCTGGTAATACAGAAATAACAGGCACCACTTCACCCCAATAAAGGTGAGAGAAAATAATATCTCAAATTCTCTCTCATTCTGATAGCAATAAATGGCTGAATCAGTGAGCTAATTTCAGGAAAAATGGATGGCATTTCCATCCCGTTGCGATCTTTGCGAATCCATAGCGCCCATTGCGGTAATGATGAAACGTTAAGCCTTTCAAAGTCAGCTATCCCTGTGAGACGTGTTTGATTTAACCGCTATGAGCGCAAAGTTTGCGTTATGGACGCAAAGGGTTGCAGTCTGTGAAAATCTGTGAGCACATAAAAAATCTTCTTGCAGATAATTTTAAATAACAGGTATTTTTCTTATATTTGTCAGGATCCGTTATTTTGATTATGGATCTATTTATAATTATCTAATTAACAAAAAATTAACCATGAAAAAATTTTTACTCCTATGTCTTGCGCTGGGTCTCACCGTGATGGTCTATGCCCAGCGGAATTACACCGTAAAACCTGAATACAGGATGAAGGTCGCCAAAGCGCTGACCGATAAAAAGGTTGACCTCGAACCTGTTAAATCCCTTCCCATCACCAACGCCAAATTCGTTCCGCCTGCCCACAACGTCAACCGTGAAGTGACCATCACTGCGATAGGCCATTCGGCCAATGCTTACGGGTATTCAGGAGCGAGCCAAACCATGCTGTGGGTCGACAATGATCTGAATACATTTATAAACCTTCACAGGGAAATCGGAGGTTCACCAAATTATTCAGGAGATCTGAATATAGACATCTCTACCGACCGGGGTGCCAGTTTCACCAATGATATCAGAGTATACACATCCAATATTTCGGGTGGAACCTATAACACCGATGCGGCACGTTATCCCCAGGGAGGTATCTACAATCCGGTTGGCAATACCAGTCTTGATAACGCCTATTATGAATTCGCCGCTCCTGTTCTGGACGGAAGCAACCAACCTGACGGTTGGGGAGGTTATTGCTGGGGCAGAGTGAGTTTGACAGATTTCACCGATACGACCAAACATTTGGTATCCAGCGATCCCGGCGCCGGGCTCTACCTTTATGTTCCTGACGGGATGGATGTCACACGCCAGGGAGTGGCTCTTTTCACTGACAAGAATACCGATCTCAGCAGCGGCTCGCCGGTATATGTGGGTTCTGTATTGGCTACACGTGGCATATGGAACGAAACCTCCAAGGAATTTGATTTCGAGATAAACATGATCGACCTCCCCATGTTACCTGATTTGGGATCCCCTGCCGATGCGAAGATTGCTTTCAGTGCCGACAGTCAGACGGGGTACATTGTTGTTCTGGGTGATGACGGTTCCGTACCGTTCTCACAGGGGGCCTATTATCCTATTATCTTAAAGACCACCGATGCCGGTGAGACATGGGAAGATCCTATCAGCATAGAGATTGGCGGCCCCGACGGCATCGATGCCATCGTCTATGACTGGCTCACCGACCAGCAGATCATCGACTTTTTCGGTGAGCCCGCCCCGGCACGCGATGAGATCCTTTACACCACCGCCTTCGACTGCGATATCGTGGTGGATGCCTTCAATAATCTCCATATTGGTGTGGCCATAGGAATCGGAGGAGGAACATACAATATATATACCCCTTCCGATTATATTTCTGTTTGGGATCTTACATCTTACGATGGTGGGCAGACATGGATGGCTTACATGTGCGGTTCTCTCACGACCTTTCGCGGAACATATGGCGAAATATCGCATGATAACCGTGTGAATGCTTCCACCGACCCGGATCGTACTAAGGTGTTCATATCATGGTGCGACACACATTTCGAAAGTGTCACCGATAATCTCCAACCCGACATTTTCATCCGTGCCCTTGATTTCTCGAATTTTATGGAAACCGACACGCCCGTCAATGTTACCGAATACACCGAGGCATGGCTCCAGGCTTATTTCTTCGCGGCTCCCTCTTTTGTCTTTGTTGACGGCAGCACCTATACGATCCCGTTCACTTATCAGGATATGGAACCTGCCGACCCGACACAACCGGTAACATATATGTTTGTCAATGGATATACCCTCACTCAGGATGATTTTGTCACGCCCTTCCCCCACCCCGAAACCGTCACATCCAATGCGGGAGCAGATGCCACTATCTGTGCCGGTGAGACTTACACTCTAAACGGAACAGCAACCAATTATACTTCAGTTGAGTGGACCACTTCCGGTGATGGCACCTTTGACGATAATACCATCCTTACCTCTGTTTATACGCCGGGAACCGGTGACATTACGGCGGGTTCTGTCACCCTTACCCTCACGGCCTATTCCGGGTCCAACCAGGCGAGCGATGACATGGTGCTGACCATCGATCCGTTGCCCGGCATCCCTGCCACCCCCGAAGGGCCGGCATCCGTGGATTACGCCTATGTCCAGTCCTCGGAATTCACAACAGCCGGCGCAACAAATGCCGACTCATACACGTGGGATCTCCAGCCTGACTCACTGGGTACCATCACCGGCACCACGACGACGGCCACGGCCAACTGGAGCGGCGCTAAGGGTACGGCAGCCATCACCGTCACAGGGATCAATGCCTGCGGTGAAGGAGAAGTCTCGGAAGCCTGGATGGTCACCGTCGACAATACCATCGGCATTGCCGAGGTGCAGGATAAGGATATCGCTATTCGCATCATGCCCAACCCCAACAACGGTGAGTTTATCATTGGATTGTCATCAAAGGATAATGCCGTCATAAACCTGAGAATCATGGATGCCCTCGGAAACACCGTGTACCGACAAAACGGCATACAGGTGGCACCGTCGCTCACCATGAAGCTCACGCTCGATAACCTGAAAAAAGGTGTTTACTTCATCCTGGCCGATGACGGTAAAACAACGCAGGCACAGAAGCTGGTGATACAGAAATGACGGGTTAGCACTACATCTCACAGAAATTGTGGGGAAAATAACATGTCAAATTTCCATTCATTCTAAAAGCCATAAATGGCTGAATCAGGGAGCTAACTCCAGGTTAAACGGATTCAATTTCCATCGCGTTGCGATCTTTGCGAATCCATAGCGCCCATTGCGGTTAAAATGAAACGTTAAACCTTTGAAAATTAGCTTTCACTGTGAGAAGTGTATGCTTTAACCGCTATAGGCGCAAAGTGTGCGCAATGGACGCAAAGGGTTGCAATCTGTAATAATCTGTGAGAAACTAAAAGTATAACACCCCCTTTTCTTATCTTTATGCTGTCGTTAGAAGTCCATGAACATGAGACTTATATATCTCATTGTCATCCTTTTATTCCTTTTCATCCCACCGGCTGTTTTCGCGCAGGGCGGCTGGCGGCCCGGAGAGATGGAGGTCAGAATCTGTTTTCATTCCCCGGAGCAGCTGCACCACCTCCGCCGGCATCACTTTGAAGGCGATGTCTATCCCAACGGTTACGGCATCTTTTACCTGACACCCGGCGAGCTGGAAACAATTAAGGAAGAGGGATTCGACTATGAGATCATCATCCGTGATCTCAATCTTTATTATAAAGACTTCTGGAAAAACCGCGAGGATTATCACAGCTACGATCAGATCGTGGCGCTGGCCGACAGTCTGGCGCAGAACTTCCCTGCCCTTTGCAAGAAGTACCTTTTCGGCGCCTCCGTCCAGGGGCGTGAGCTGGCGGCGCTGAAGATCAGCGACAATGTGGCTGTCCATGAAGCCGAGGCCGCCATACTCTTCGACGGCGGCATCCACGGCGATGAGATCGGCGGTCCGGAGAACCTCATCCGTTTCGCGCGGCACCTCTGCCTCAGCTACGGCACCGACCCGACCGTCACCACCCTTGTGAACACGCGTGAGATATGGATCTATTACATGGTCAACCCCGACGGCCGTTACAACATGACCCGCGACAACTGCAACGGTGTGGATCTGAACCGTGATTTCGGTTATATGTGGGATCACTGGGGTGGCAGCTACGCCGCTTACTCGCAGGTCGAGAGCAAGGCTCTGCGGCAATGCCTGCTCGACCATCCCTTTGCCATTTATGTCACTTACCACAGCGGCAGCGTATACGTGCTTTATCCCTGGAGCTACCGTCCCGACACGGCACCGGACCATGCCTCGCTCGACATGCTGGCCGCCCTGTACAGCAGCACCTCGGGGTATGGGTCGCTGCCCTATGGCCAAGGCTATACCAGCCTGTACCCCATCAACGGGTCATCCAAAGACTGCAATTACGGCATCATGGGCGGTGAAAGCTTCACCATCGAGATCTCGGCAAACAAACAACCGCCGCCGTCGCAAATACCTTATTACTACAATGCCAACGAACCCGCCATGATGGCGATGATCGAGCAGGCCGGCCACGGCATACAGGGCATCGTGTCGGATGCCTCGGCGGGGCTGCCTGTGGCCGCCGTCATCCGTGTCGACAACCTTTACCCGGTCTACACCGACCCCTCGGTGGGCGATTACCATAAATTCGTCCCGGCAGGAACCCATACCCTGAAGGTGACGGCCAACGGCTACATATCCCAGACAGTCAATGATATTGTCGTCGTTGAAGGATCGGCAACTATGGTTAACATTCAGATGCAACCCTCCGTCGGTCACTATGCCTATAAGATGCCGGCATGCCGGATCCCCGGCAACAACTTTTACGATGAAGGGAATACGGCGGCCGTGACCGGAAACGGTGACGACATCCGTTACAGCATCGGTGTCGCCGGCTGGGCCGTCATCGACATGCTGACCGCCGTCCCCGACGGTCCCGGCGACGATATCCGTGTCATCGAAGGTGACGGCAGCCCCGAGGGCTTCTCCCTTGCCGTGAGCGACACGGTCGACGGCACGTGGTATGACCTCGGAAACGGCTTCGGCACTACCGCATTCGACCTCGCCGAGGCCGGCATCACCGGTACCCGCTACCTGAAGATAACCGACGACGGCGACGGCCTGAACAACGTACCCGATGCCGGCTTCGACCTCGACGCCATAGAGGTCATCAGCGCTCCCGGGCAGGCCGTCAACCCCACCCCCGCTATCGGCCAGCCAAATGTACAACCGTTTACAAGCCTGTCATGGCAGGCGGGCAGCGGCGGCATGACCCAGTATTATCTCGTCTCTCTCGGCACCGACAATCCGCCTACGAACGTAATCGACTGCCAGATGACCCCGGCAAACACTTACACTTCTCCCGGCCCCCTTGAATTCGACACCGTCTACTTCTGGCGCGTCGATGCCTGCAATCCTTATGATACCACCTCCGGCAATGTCTGGTACTTTCATACCATACGTCCTCCCGACGAGGACTGGGAAAGCGGCAATTTCTCCACATTCCACTGGACTTTCGCCGGCGATGCCCCCTGGACCATCGACACCACCGATGTCTTCTTCGGAAGCCATGCCGCACGCTCCGGCATCATCGGCGACAACCAATCGAGCTCGCTGAAGATCACGCTGGATGTGGCAGGGTATCTCACACCCAAAATCTCATTCTTTAAAAATATCTCATCGGCCACAGGCGACAAGCTTGAATTTTACATCGATAATGACCTCATGGACTCCTGGAGCGGCCTGTCGGAATACACGCAGGAGACCTACATGGTGCCGATAGGTCTTCATACCTTTGAATGGCGTTATGTAAAAAATCCCTACGTGTCGGGTGGCGATGACTGTGGCCGCATCGACTACATCTACTTCCCCGCCCTGTCTCCCCCCACGGTCTGTGCAGGCCCTGACACCACAGTCTGTGAAGGTGCGACCGTCACCCTGTCGGGCACCGCCACCAACTACAGCAGCATCCTGTGGTCGACATCGGGCACCGGCACCTTCGATGACGCCACCCTCCTCAACGCCACCTATACGCCGGGAACGCAAGATTATGACACCGGCTTCATCACCCTCACCCTGACACTCTTTGCACCGGACCAAATGCTGAGCGATGATATGCTTCTCAGTTTCGAGATGTTGCCCGGTGTCCCGGCCATACCCGACGGTCCGGGTTACGTGGATCTTTATTACACCCCGGCGTCGGAATATCACTCTGCCGGTGCCGCCGGAGCGGCGACGTATGAATGGAAATTAGATCCGCCGTCCGCCGGCAGCCTCAGCGGTACCGACACCACCTGCCTCGTGACATGGGATACCGCCTTCCTCGGAGTGGCGGCCGTCAGCGTCAAAGGAATCAATGACTGCGGCGAAGGACCCTTCTCGGAGCCTCTTTACGTGACGGTGGACAATACCGTCGGTGTCGGAGAGGTCATACCCGACATTCATATCGATGTATTCCCCAATCCTTCCGACGGACATTTTATTCTAAACGTTATATCATCCGGCGACGAGATCATCACCATCCGCCTGACCGACATTCTGGGAAAAAGGGTATTCGAAAGAAAAGAAAAAACCTCTGGGCATCGGATCAAAAAGGTATTTGATTTTGGAGATATATCTGAAGGGATATATCTGCTCTCGGTCCGGGGTAACAGCATCACCGTAATCAAGAAAATAATTGTCAAATAATGTGAATTGTTTTTCTTATGCCCCTCAACGATACATGATTGTATCGAAACAAGCGTTATAAATTAACCGCAAAGGACGCAATGATGGCGCCGAGAACGCAGAGATTTTAGAGATTTATGATCAAACCTCTAAACCAATTTGACTAATCCAGGGCCTTAATTATGATAGACTTTGATTGGTGTTTCTATAATAAATCCTGAAATCTCATTTTCAGATATATCATACAATCTCCTCTGCGTTCTTTGCGCTACCTCTGTGCACTCTGCGGTTAATTCAAAACACTTGTTTTGGAACAACCTTTCAACTGACTAAAGAAAAGGAACATAAAGTACAATCCTCTCAGGATAAGAGTGTTTATAAGTATCTTATGATTATTCCCCGGAAATAATTAACTTTACACCATCATAAAATTCTTCCGCCATGAAAAAATTTACCCTGTTACTGCTTTTTACCATTCTTCTGCAGGCCGCCCACAGTGACCGGTGGGTATCGCTTTCCTCACCCGATCCCTCACCTGTTGTGGTGACGCTGGAGTCATCATCAATCACGGCCTCTGTTGTCCGTTTCACCCTGGAAGGATTCCTGATGCAGGAGGTCACCACGCCCCGTGGCCCCGCTTTTATCATCACCGTGGATAACGGCACTCCTCTTCTGGACAGCGGCGCCCCTGACCTGGCCAAGCTGACCGCATCGCTCATCATCCCAGACAAAGATGCCATGACCGTTGAGGTTCTCTCCTCCCGTTACCAGGAATATAAAGATATTGAAGTGGCCCCCTCCAAAGGGAATCTCACCCGCGACATCGATCCGTCGACCGTCCCTTATGTTTACGCCAAGGCTTATGAGACGGATGCTTTCTATCCCGGGGTCCTGGCCGCTCTGCGCGACCCTTATATCTTACGCGATTACCGCGGACAGGCTGTTCTCGTATATCCGTTTCAATATGACCCCGTGACGAAAACACTGAGGGTGTATTCGGAAATAACGGTGCGGCTGTATTCCACCGGAGCCGACGGCACGAACCCGTTGCGCCGCCGGGGTGCGCTGATCCATGTGGACAGGGACTTCAACACCCTTTACGAAGACCATTTCCTTAATGCCGGCAACACCCGTTACACGCCTGTCGAAGAGGAAGGCCGTATGGTGATCATCTCTTACGGTGATTTCATCGGAAGCATCCAGCCCTTTGTCGACTGGAAAAGACAATCGGGCAGGCAGGTGGAGGTCGTCGACGTCGCCGATATCGGAAATTCGTCAGACATCAAAGCTTACCTTCAGGATTACTACGACACCTGGGGACCGGCTTACTGCCTGCTGGTGGGTGATGCGGCCCAGGTGCCCCCGAGCTATAACAGTGGCGACTCGGACAACGACTACACCTATGTCGCCGGCAACGACCACTACCCCGACTTCTTCATCGGCCGTTTTTCGGCTGAGGATGCCTCACAGGTGACCATACAGGTCGAACGCACTCTGGAGTACGAGAAGAACCCTTCCACCACCTTTGACTGGTTCACACGTTGCACAGGCATAGGCTCCGACCAGGGCCCCGGCGATGACAATGAATACGATTACGAGCATGTCCGTAACATGCAGAGTGACCTGATGAACTACACCTATACCTATAACGCCGAACTGTTCGACGGCAGCCAGGGCGGTAACGATGATCCGGGGAACCCCACCCCCTCCATGGTCTCCAACGAGGTGAACACCGGTTCCTCCGTCATCCTTTACACAGGCCATGGCAGTGAGACGGCATGGAGCACATCGGGTTTCTCCAACACGGATGTGAACAATCTCGTCAACTTCGGTAAATATCCGTTTATCTGGTCCGTAGCCTGTGTGAACGGCAATTTTGTCAATTTCACCTGCTTCGCCGAGGCGTGGCTACGTGCCAACCAGAACGGGCAACCCACGGGTGCCGTAGCTACCCTGATGTCAACCATCAACCAGAGCTGGAACCCACCCATGGAAGGCCAGGATGAAATGGTTGACATCCTTGTCGAAAGCTATTCGGATAACATAAAAAGAACCTTCGGCGGCCTGCCGATGAACGGCTGCATGAAGATGAACGACACTTACGGCAATGACGGCTACCAGATGACCGACACCTGGACCGTCTTCGGCGATCCTTCCGTTATGGTGCGCACAGCCATGCCGCTGCCGCTGACGGTAGACTATGCCAATCCCGTGTCGCTGGGCACCACACAGCTGACGGTGACCTCCGGCACCCCGGAAGGTGTGGCCTGCTTGTCCTTTCAGGGGCAGATCCTCGCCACGGCTTACCTCACGGGCGGCACCGCCACCCTGACCTTCGACCCCCTGAATAGTCTCGATGATCTCACCATGACCGTGACCTCTTACAACCACATACCTTACATAGGCACCCTCACCGTCGTGGGCGTGCCCGGTCAGCCGGTCAATCCCTTCCCTGCCATGGACCAGGGCAACATCGATCCCTTTGTCAAACTGACATGGGATGACGGCGCCGGAGGGGTGCCGGAGGTCTATATCTTTTACATGGGCACCGATAATCCTCCGACCAACATGGTTAACGGCGATACCCTTTACAGCAGGCAGTACAACCCTCCCGGCAACCTGGATTACCTGACGAAGTACTACTGGCGTGTCGATGCCATCAACCAGTATGGCAGCGCCACAGGCACCGTCTGGGCTTTCACCACCGTCCGCCCGCCGGATGAGGACTTCGAGACGGGCGATTTCTCGCAGCACGGCTGGTCCTTTGGCGGTGACGCCGCCTGGAACATCGATGACACCGATCCGTTTAACGGCCTCTACTGTGCCCGCTCAGGCGTGATCGGCGACAACCAGTCCAGCTCGCTGATGCTGCAACTGGATGTGGATGCCATCTTTACCGTGCCCATCTCTTTCTATAAAAAAGTAAAATGCGCCATCGGTGATAAACTGCAGTTCATCATCGACGGAAACCCGGCAGGTGAATGGACGGGGCTGTCACCATACACCAAGGTGACCTTTATGATATCGGCCGGACTACATACCCTGGAGTGGAAATATATCAAGGACGGCAGCGGCAGCAGCGGCGATGACTGCGTGCAGATCGACTATATCTTCTTCCCGCCGCTGAGCGATCCTTCCGTTTACGCCGGCGAGGATGCCGCCATCTGCGAAGGACTCGACTATGGCTTGTCGGGACAAGCCGTCAACTATGTCACCCTGCTGTGGACCACCTCCGGCACCGGTACATTCGACGATCCCACGGTCACCGATCCCGTTTATTTCCCCAGCTCTGACGATTATAATGCCGGCTCGGTCACCCTGACGCTCACCCTGTACACTCCTTCCCAGACCGTCAGCGACGATATGGTTTTAACTTTCAACCCCCTGCCCGGCATCCCGTCGACACCTTCAGGACCTTATTATGTCGACCTTTACTACACGGCCACATCGGCCTATTCTTCCGAAGGAGCCGCCGATGCCACCTCTTACCACTGGCTGCTGGAGCCCGAAGAGGCAGGTACCCTTGACACCGACGGAACCGCCTGCACCGTAAACTGGAACCCGGCATACCTCGGTGAGGCCTCCCTCAGCCTCCAGGGTATCAACGACTGCGGCGAAGGCCCCTTCTCCGAGGCTCTCACTATAACCGTTGACAATACCGTCGGGATCGACAAGACGGAAGGGATGACCGTCCGCATTTTACCTAATCCTACAAACAGCATTTTTGACCTGGTTATACTGCCGGATAAAAATCAACAGGTCGATATCGGGCTGTTCGACATGACAGGTCATCGGATAATGGCAGAGAACAATGTGAGTACCGGCATTCAGGTGAGGAAAACTTTCGACCTGGCCGGGTACCACAAGGGCATCTATTTCCTGGTAATCAGAGGTGATGATGTGAACATCATCCGTAAGGTTGTCCTTCAATAGGCCATCCTGCCGTTTATAACTCAATGCTGATGCCCAGCGTCGTGTTGACAAACACTATCCTGTGGTGCACGGTCTCGAGGCCGTTGTAAGTGTAAAATCCGAATTCGCACCGGTTGTATGTGAAATCGGCATTCAAGGTGAGCGCGAGGCAGCTCATCACGCGGTATTTCACACCTGCGCCGGCCATAAACGAAGGCTCCCAGTCCCGTGCACGTGTTATCTCGTACCAATAGGGACCGATCATAAAATAATCGGTTTTGTATAACTGATAGGGTGTCTCCGCCTCGATGGCGCCGCCGAGCAACCTGCCGGTGAGCGAGAAATCACCCTTCAGGTCATACTGCACAAAGGGTCCTGCCATGAATGTGATGACGCGGTAAGCATCGGAGCGCACCGTCAGGCTGTTCATGAAGGGATCATGCCTCAATGTCTCCGTGGCTAAGCTCGCGGCATCGACGGGATGAAAATTGAGGCCCGCGGAGCCACCCACACCCAGCCAGGGCATGAAAAACCACGCCCCCTCCAAGGTCACGTTGAAGCCGGCAACGGCAAAGGAACCGCCGGCCAGATCATGGGAACGGTAACCGCCGGCAGGCAGCGACAAACCACCACGCAGGGCTACAAAAGAAGGCTTGTTCTGGGCCACCGGCACCAGAAAAAACAGCAGGAGAATAAATAACAGGCAGGTACGTCGTGGCTGCATCTTATGTCAGGTTTATTCCGGGGGGCTCAGCACCCACACAATGAATATACGGCCGTCACAGCCGGAAAAATAATGATCTCAATACCGGTTATAGGTGCATATTTCATCGTACTTCTTTCTGATTTTCTTCCTGACAGGGTAACCTTCATCAGGATAACCGACGCTGATAAGCAAAGCGACGGTCTTGTGAGACGGGATATTCAGCGCTTTCATGACCTTTTTCTCGTTGAACCATCCGATCATGCAGGTTCCCAGTCCTTCCTCCACAGCCTGAAGACAAAAATGCTCGGCAGCTATGCCGATGTCCATGAGCGGCCATTCTTTCTTCCTTATCGATATGCCGATCTGAGTGATGAGTTTAGGTTTTTCCAGCACCATGACGATCATCACGGGGGCCTGCAGGACGAACCTGTTGAAGGGTATGACCGCGTTAAAGGTGGCCCGTGCCACTTTATCTCTCAGCACCGGGTCATCCACCACGATGAAATGCCACGGCTGCGAATTGCTGGCCGAGGGAGCCAGGCGCGCCGCTTCGATACACCGTGCGATGACGCCCCTGTCCACCGCCCGGGGACTGTACCTCCGCACGCTCTGCCGCGTCAGGATCATCTCCATAAATGTCATCACAGGCTGCCTCCTCTGCTGTTATATCAGGATACAAAAGTAGGAAAGATATGCGTTATTGTTTTGCCATCATGACGTGACGCCAGGAAAACGGTTTTAATTAAGACTTCTCCAATAGTGCGCAAAAACCGTTAATAATTGTTAAAAGTAAGAATAATACGCTGCCATTCAATAATTTTGTGTGAATGGAAAAAAAATATATCATCGCCATCGTTGTCATTATCGCCCTTGCCCTGATCGGACTGGTGAGCATACAGGTGTACTGGATCAACAATGCCATCAAGGTGAAGGAATCCGCTTTCCACAGGAATGTGAGCGAGGCGATGATCGATGTGGTCAATAAGCTGGAAAAAATCGAGATAGCCGATCAGCTCAAAAAGAAAGCCAGCTTTTTTAACCGCAGCAAGGATATTTTCCGCAACCTCGATTCGTTGAACCTGCTCCATTACAAAGAGCTTCAATCCATCAGGGGTGATTCCTCCGCCGCCACGATCGATCAGCTTCTTCAGAAAAAATCCACCCTGTTCAACGAGGTCTTTGCCGATATGTTCGCCTTCAACCATTTCATGGACATCGAAAAAAGAGTCAACGTCAACGTCCTCGATTCACTGATATCCGATGAGCTGAGATCGAAGGGCATCAAAACCGAATATGAGTTCGGTGTATACAGCGCCTCAAAAAACAGAATGGTCATCGAAAAAACCGGTAACTTCAATCCCGAGCTTTTCGGCGACAGTTACTCCTTTGCTCTTTTTCCGAGCGATATGTTCATGCAGCCCGATTACCTCATGGTCTATTTCCCGCACGAGAAAACCTTTCTCCTGACACAGATGGCCGGCATGCTGGTTATCTCGATCATCCTTATCCTGGTGATCATCATCTCATTCTTCCTTTCGATCAATTCGGTCATCAAACAGAGGCGTCTGAACGAGCTCAAAACCGACTTTATCAACAACATGACCCATGAGTTCAAGACGCCCGTGTCGACGATAGCCCTGGCCTGCGAGGCACTCATGGATAAAGACATGCAGAAACTCGAAGGCGTGTCGGACGGATATATCAACATCATCCACGAGGAAAATAAGCGGTTGGGCACCATGGCTGAAAAGATACTTCAGACGGCCGTTATCGAGAAGGGAAAGCTCAAGTTATTAAAAGAGCAGGTCAACGTGCATGAAATCATAGAAGAGGTCGTCAAGAACATCGGGATACAGGTGGAGATCAACGACGGCGTCATCACAAAAGATTTCCATGCCACCTCGCCTGTCGTCGTAGCCGACCGGCTGCACCTGACCAATGTTCTTTACAATCTTCTCGACAACGCCAACAAGTATTCACCCAAAAAGCCATGCATAGCGGTCACTACACAGGATGTCGCCGGCGGGGTAGAGGTGGCCGTCAGGGACAAAGGCATCGGCATCAGCAAGGTGGACCAGAAAAAGATCTTCGACAAGCTCTACCGCGTCCCTACCGGTGATATACACACCTTCAAGGGCTTCGGCCTGGGACTTAATTATGTGAAAGCCATCATCGAAAAGCATGGCGGATGGATACGCATCGACAGCGAGGTCAGTAAAGGCAGCACATTCACCATATTCCTGCCACATCAGTCAACCAGAAAACATAAAATATTACTACGATGACAAAACCAGTTACCAAGGTCCTGTTAGCCGAAGATGATCACAACCTGGGCAACATCCTCAAGGTTTTTCTCGAAGCCAAAGGCTACCCCACACGCCTCTGCATCAACGGCGAGGAAGCGTTCAACGCTTACAAGAAAGAGGACTTCAACTTCTGCATCATCGATGTCATGATGCCTGTCAAGGACGGCTTCAGCCTGGCTAAAGACATCCGGGCGATAGACAAAAAAATACCCATCCTTTTTCTGACAGCCAAGTCCATGCAGGAAGACAAGCTCAAGGGTTTCGACATCGGCGGCGACGATTATCTCACCAAGCCGTTCAGCATGGAAGAGCTCCTGGCGCGCATGAATGCCATCATCAGGCGCGACAGCCTGCTTAAAGGACGTGACGGGGAAAGGGACATCTTTAAGATCGGCGGGTACACGTTTGATTACAACCATCAGGTACTGCTCTTCAAAGATCAGGAGCAAAAGCTTACCTCCAAGGAAGCCGACCTGTTGAAACTGCTGTGCGAAAACATCAACGACACCCTCGACCGCCGTTATGCCCTCAACAAGATATGGTATGACGACAGCTATTTCAATGCCCGAAGCATGGATGTGTACATAGCCAAATTACGCAAATACCTCAAGGATGATCCCGGCATCGAACTGATCAATGTACACGGTGTGGGATTTAAACTGGTGGCGGCCAAAGAGACCTCCGGGTGAGCCTACTGCAACAGGGTTTTCTCGATGATATCCTTCACGACGATGGTCAGCAGGAATAAGACGACCAGAAGGATCAGAAAAACGGTTTTTGAGTGAATGAACTTCGTAAAATTGCTTCTCACTCTAGTCAACAGGCTTCTCATAACACGTGTAAAATGTTTCTTTTGTGGTAAGATGTTTATCGCTCTTTAAAAGTTGCGTAAGGGAAAAAATTTCTTTCGGCTCCGCAATGAATGATTTTGCGACCCGTCATCTCCCCTCCAATTGAAATTAAAAACGGAAAAACGCAACCATTCCCGCCAAATTATCATCTATTGCAAAAGCGTTCTTTCAAAAGGCTTCAAAATACACTACTTTTGTAATGGAATCTATCCATGACAAAAGACAGGAGTGAGCCACGGACAAATTGACGATATCATCAAAGGTTGCAAAGACGGACGCGTGAGAGACCAGGAAAGGTTGTACAACCTCTTCGCCCGCGAGATGTACGGTGTATGCCTGTACTATACGAAGGACCGTACCGAGGCGGAAGATCTCCTGCATGACGGCTTCATGAAGATATTCAGCAACATCTCTTCCTACCGCTATCAGGGCTCCTTTGAAGGCTGGGTGCGGCGCATCATGATCAACACGGCACTGGAAAAATTCCGCCGCGAGAAACACCTGCACCCGCTGACGGACCTCGAGGACAAGGAAGAAGAACTGCTCGGTGAAGATATCGTCAATAACATGTCGGCCGGTGACCTGGTGAGCATGATACAGGCTCTCTCACCCAAATACCGTCTGGTCTTCAACCTGTTCGCCATTGAAGGGTATTCACATAAAGAGATCAGCACGATGCTGGGTATTACGGAGGGTACCTCCAAGTCGAATCTGGCCAGGGCCAGGGCCATATTGCAACGTAACGTGAAAAAATATTTTTATACTTCATACAGACGTACACCTTAGGGACGATGGCAGATGACCACAGACATATCGACCAGTTGTTTCGCCACCATCTGAAGGACTATGGCGAGAGCCCTCCTGCCTATGCCTGGGACAGGCTGAAAGAGGATCTGCTGGCGGTGCGCAAACGGCGCCGTGTCATCCTGTACCGTTGGGTGGCTGCCGCCGCTGTCTTTATCCTCGCTTTCATGGCCGGGTATTTCTATGCCTCCTTCAGGATGAACGAGCAGCGGACCGCCAACCAGGCCGTCACACAGACCAAGCCCGAGAGCATGCCCTCACAGCAGCAAAGGACGGAAAAGACGGCCGTCGCCCCGGTCATGCCCGGCGAAACGGACCATGCCGGACAAAGTACGGAAGCCGTGACAACGCAGGAGCCCGTGAAACAAGGCGAACAGATGGCCGTGACGGTGACCCCGGCCACGGTGAAGGAAAATGCAGCTATGGCGGAAGAGCTTGTCATCGCTTCTCAGGCGAATGAGATAGCCGCCGTCGCCCGCCCTTCGGGGCCGTCGCTGCTGCAGCCTCTCCATGCCGGGAGCCTGCCACATGAGTTAGCCTTCAAAACCAAGGTGCAACATGAAACCCTGCCTCTGCTGTCATTCGAATCTTCACCTCAGACAAAAGAAAAGAGATACACCTATGATGACCTGGCAGCTTCCTCCAACAAAATGATCAGCAATAAATGGATCGTCGGCGGCCAGTTTTCACCGGTCTATTCATACCGTAACATCCATATCCTGGAAGATAACCTGCCGGCCAACGTGGTCGCCGATAAAAATTATTACAACGGTATCGAAGACGGTGTCTATTCCTATGCCGGCGGTATCAACGTGGAGTATCTCTTCAGGGAGAAGCTCAGCCTTCAGACGGGGCTGTACTACTCGCAGGCAGGACAGGTGAACCGCGACATCCTGGCTTTCCAGTACCCCGGCGACAAATACCGCTATTATGCCAACACCTCCAGCGGCACCATCCCTTTTGATCTCGAATCCCTGCCCGATCAGATTAAAGGCACCTCCGTGCGTGACACCTCCGAGAACCTGTTGTATATCAACTCCGACATCTACCAGACCTTCGAGTACCTCGAGCTGCCCCTGCTGGTCAAGTACAGCGTCGTGCTGCACCGTTTCTCGCTCAATGTGACGGGAGGGCTGAGCCCCGGCATCATGGTGGGCAACCGCGCCTACTTCAAATTCGACAACCAGCATTATGACCTCAACCGGTCGGGTGACTTCTATTCCATGATATACAACAGCGTCGTTGGTGTCGGCATGGATTATTACGTCACCAAAAAATTAAGGCTGAACCTGACACCGACGTTCAAGTATTCCCTTCAGTCGGTCAGAAAAGACCACTCCATCGAGTACTATCCCTATTCGCTGTCGATCTTTACCGGGATAAACTACCTCTTCTGATCGCATTTAACATCAAACGTCGAACACCGAACATCCCATCTCGTCAAATCACTTCCGCTCTTTTATCCCCTTGCAAACAGAAGCATAAAGCTGTCTGACTAATGCCGCATTATGCGCTATGCCGGCATCCTGATCCGATTCAAGAGAGGCGATGCACTTTAGCAGCGCCTCATCCGGCAACTGTGCGCCGCGCATGTTCCAGATGATATACAAGGCACAGGCTTTAAGAAAGGTCTCTTTGGAGGTGATATCGTTGCCGGCGTGCAGGGCTCTCACCTCATCGTTCAGCCACTTCCTGGTCTTGGAAATGTCATCGGCAACGGACGATCCACTTCTCATTGAAGGTATGGCGGTGAAGGCACTTGTGATGAACAGGGGTTCGAGGCCGTACACCGGGTCGCTGACCTGGTAACAATACATCACCTTATTTTCCTGGAATTGTATGTCGGCCACGGGCGTCAGCCATTGGGAGCGATCCTGGGCCGGGGCGGAATGCGATAGTACCGGAAGGAGCGATAGCGTTGCTGCCAGCCTGAGAGCTGAAATCGAAAAACTATTTCCGGGTTTTGACATAAGGGATTATTTATTTTGTTCCGCCAACCCCCGCACTAAAGTGCGGGGTATTCAGGATACACAGTGGATTCACAAATGACTTTATAAAATAATGGATCTGAAATTTTATCTTGAATAATATAACGATGTAAAGAAGTAACGACGTAAAAATATTGTAAAGAAATCTGAAACAAGCTCATAAAATACTTCGTTACCTCGTTACTTCGTTATTTTTCGATACTTCGCTATATTATTTCATCTCATCACCACAAACCGCTTTTCCCCCATAACTCTCCCCTGGCTGGTGACAACGGCCATGTACAGTCCCGCCACCCAGCCCGAGATATCCAACCTCACCTCTTTCTGTCCCTTCAGAACACCGGCGTGGAACACCTTCCGGCCGGTCATATCATAGCATGCCAGCACAATATCCGGAAAATATGCCGTGTTTTTCAGCACAACGGTCATTTCATTCTCCGCCGGGTTGAACTAAATCCCTCCGCCGAAGCGGAGGGATTTAGTTCAATATTTTATAATCGGACGTTTCTATTAATATGAATGGATCTCTTGAATTTGGATGCAAAACATGATTAAAAACCTGTAAAGGTGAATTTAATATCGTTGTATCGATGATGGCTTCGGATATATATATTACTTCATCAGAAGTTATAAATAAACCACTGCAAATAAAAACTGTATCTTTCTGTATTACCTGAGTAAAATTTCCAGTAATGAATAGAGTATCAACCTTATTTGGATTTAATATATTATACCCCACTTCATTCCCAAATTTATTATAATTGATAAATAGAGGATAAACGGGATAACTGCCTGTAAAATAGGCACCAATTCCTAAAAAAGTATTCTCATTAAGAATGATTGAAGAGTTTCCCCCGCTTAAAATGGTATCCTGAAGTCCAAAAGGATAAACCCATTCTTCATAGCCATTTTCATTGACCTTGATGGATGTAAAGCGTATATACTTGATTTCGCCTGTTGTATCCCATGGATGGGCCCAGTAACAATGACCTGTAATAAGATATCCTAAATCAGGAGTTTCAATTAGATTATGTGCAATTGGTTGTATTGAAGTGGGATGTGCCCATATGGTCAGAATAGGCATCTTCCATTTTGTCTCTCCAAGTGAATCAAGCTTAATAAGGAAAAGAGGATTTTTCCCAATATTACCATAATCATTGGCGATAAAAACCAGATCTTTTGCATCTGTTTCAATGATATCATGAGTCCATGAATCGTAAGCCCTGAAATAACCGGGAAATGTCCTGCACCACTCTCTTTCACCACAGGCGTTCAGCTTTGCGATCATGGGATCATAAAAACCCCAGGCGCCAGCTATTCCACCGGCAATAATGTAACCCGTATCGGATGTCTGTATCATGGCAAAAGAGGTGCTAGGCACGTCAGCGATAGCCGTTTTTTGCCACAGCACATTGCCATTGATATCCGTTTTTATCAGCCATGTTCCAAGGTCGTTGAATCCCCCACAGATCAGGTAGCCTTTATCATAAGTTTCAATGATATCGTATGGATACTCACCGCGATTAACCAGCCCATAATAATGTTCCCAACGCTGAGAGACAGACCAATATGGAAGAAAAAAAAATAAAATACAAAGCAAGAATACCCTGCTTAAATTGGTAGTAATCAAATTCATGATGTAGAAATCCGATTTTATTACCAATAATTATATGAAAATCTTTATAACTATTTTATTGTAAGTTTTGAACTCGCAATAGGATGACTACCTGAATACAAAGATACAAAGTAGAAACCGGGTTTTAGATCCGATACATTTACAATTATCTGATCCCTTTGATCATTTAATTTAAATACTCGTACATCTTTTCCTGTGACATCATGAATTACAATTTTTCCATCTAAAGTACTGAGACTGAATTCTACAATAACGAAATCATTTGCCGGACTTGGGTAAACTTTCAATGACTGAGAAAAATCATTTTTAATTGTATGCTGGAAGTCCTGATCAGACTGAAAAGATGATTTATTAAGATTCGGAAGATAAATTGGTTCTGAATAATCTATTTTACCACATGCAAGTAAAATATTTCTTGCATATACAGAAGGCATACTGGATTCCAGGGATGCCAATTCTTCCAATATTTCAACCTGAGCGCTATCGGGAGCAATGATATTTTCTTCATTCTGGATAATATTTGCTAAATAGTCAATATAATCTTCCATTGCCTGATGATATGCTTGCTGATAAGCAGTCAGGTAAAATAAATCCGGGATTGTATCAAATAGATTTTCAGCTGATTGTACATCATTTTTTTGGAGTGTATAAAATACCTGGTGGTATTTCGAATTGATGGTATTTTCATTTTCATACAAATTTATCAGACTATCAATCACTTCATCCGGGGTAACTAATCAGTCTCTTTTATATTCAGCGATGATGTTCAAGGCTTGTAACACA
>CAZVNP010000051.1:0-23425 GCA_964628285.1 uncultured Lentimicrobiaceae bacterium | reverse complement strand
AAAGATATAAAATTGACGATGAAAAGAAAAAGATGATCCGTGACGGCACAAGAAGAGGTGATCATATCTTCAGAGTATAAAACGTTGTGCCGATGAGGCATCAGCAAGGTCGAACTTAATGATGGCCAGTTCCGGTGGTTCGATGGCAGCATTCAGTGCCACCGTCTCCCCCATCCTCTCCATCCATTGTCCCGTTATCCTTGACGACTCATGGATATGACCGTGCATGGTGAGGTAAGGCTGCCTTTCCTCAATGAAACGTTTGATGGCTATGCTTCCCACATGAACGTCGAGGGGTACGCTGTCGAAGGTGACGCCGTCAAGGGCGGCCCTGTCGAGGGAAGTCTGGTATGGCGGTGAGTGGAAGAGAAAAACGGCGTGCTTCAGGCTCCCGGGTCTCACCAGCCTGTCGAGGTCCCTGGCGATGGTAGCCTGACTGACATCATCGCTGCTCTCCACGGTGCGGAAGCCTTCCGTGGGCGGGATGGCACCGGGATCGACGTAACGCGACACATCATACCTCTCCCAGTCTTTGATCTGGAAAGGTGTCGGCGGCACATAGGCATAGCCGTAAATGGTGTAACCCCCGTATTCGACCTCACGCTCATGGATATAGGACCACAGTCCCTGCCGGTCCGTATCGATGAAATATGTCTCCTCAGACCGGGCATCATCATTGCCCATGATGACGTAAATGGCAGGATAGGCCTTTTTCAGCAGGTCACGCAAAGCTTTCAGCCTGACCTGAAGGTATTCGCTGACGAAATTCGTGATGACCCCTGTACCCCAGAGGACGGGACGCAGCCTGTGCGCCAGAAGATCGCCACCCAGAAAAAGCACGGATGGTTTTTCATCCCTTATCGCAGCAAACAGTTTCTCATAGCGGGAAATGCTGCCATGAAGGTCGGTGACAAAGAAAGCCCTGATCATGAATCGTTCTCCTGATTAAATATTTTCACCGGCCGGGCGCTGTTATGCAGCGATCCGATCATGCAGGCAAAGCTGTTTTTCTGCCGTATGTCCTCATCAGTCACCAGGTGAAGGTCGATGAGGCCTTCCTGCACATAATACCCTGTCTTCGCATAGTTCATCTCCGCCAGGCACAGTCCCCATCCTTCAATCCAGGTACTGAGGAGCCTTTTTTTTCCCGGTGAGGACTCCACATGGATCATCACGTCGATATCGCTTGCCGGTCCGGCGGTGCCGCACTTGACGCTGCCAATGACGTAAACTGCCTTCACGCCGAAGCGCTTCGGATCGATTTTGGAAACGATCCGGCCGAGGATTTCCTGTCGCCATTTCCAGTGCTCATCGCCCGGCTGCGTTAACATATCCCGTATCTCCTTGTCTCCGGGTTCACCGGTATGTGATGTTTCAAGGAATTCAACGGTTTTTCTGAGCTTCCGGGCAAAAAGATAAAGGCTGACACGCTCGGTGATCGCATTGAGCAACTTCTGCTCTTCAGGTAAAAACTGACTTCCTTTTATTTCTTCAATTAATTGGGTGTAAGCAACGGTGATACTTCCAACCTCATTATCATCGATGATGATCTGTGCCGATTGCATCCAGGGTGTCTCGCGAAAGTCATCGCTTGAATAAGTCTGGTTCCCGTAAGTGATGCGCACCTCACAGACCGTGGGATGCTGCCATCCGGTCGGGATGATCGCGAGAAGGCGGCCGAAGATGACCTCATGACCGGATGTTTCATCCTTGAGGGCTTCGTTAATCCTGTAAAGGCAATTCAATTCCTTGGCGCGCTCATTGAGCCTGGTAATGACCTTTCGGTAAATCATATTTTCATTTTCCATAAGCTTATCAGTTAATGACCGATGCTTCAAAAGTCTGTATATTGTCCGTATTATCCGTGACCACCAGTCTGAATACGTTGACACCCTTTTTCAGGTGATCGTCTTTCTCGTACCACAGCAGATCATTCTTGGCGTCATAATCCATCAATATCCATTGCCCATTCAGTGTGCCGCGGTATGATTTGATTCCTGAGCCGGCATCGGATATCCCGAACCTGAAAACCGTCAGGCCGCCGACGTTCTTTTTAGCAGAGATATCGAAGCTCCTGATGACCGGCGGCACCGTGTCGATGGCGACGGCATAGTCACCAAAACGGCGTGTTCTGAACCTGACATAGCCGTTCATGAACATCCCGCCCATGGCCTCCATCAGGTTGCCTTCAATTTTTACGATGTAGGCTTTACCCCATGGCAGCTTGGGCAGGCTGTCGGGTTTTATCCACAGATCAAAAGCGTTATGAACGGGGGTATACCGGTTGTGAACGTGATGAACGGGCGAGATGGTGTTCGGCAACCTGGGTGACACCGAATACTCAAAATCCAGATCATTGTAAAGACAACCTTTGCCTAAGGCGATCATGATGCCGGGAGCTTCAAAACAGTTTTCCTGATCGTAACGGAACGACTCTGGTGACCATGCCTTCGCGCCGGCCGGTGAAGCCGTCGCAGCATTCTTTTCATGGCTGCGGATGTAAAAAGTGAGCACCGAGGCATTACCGGCGGCATCCTTCACCACATATTCCATGCGATACACCCGGTTGTCATCGAAGGTGAAAATCCCTTTGTTGTACACATATTTGTACATGCTCAGATGATCGCCCGGGGCAATAAACGTCTGTATGAACCGTCTTCCTGAAGAAATGTATTCGGCATAGTCGATGAGAGCATTGATATACCTGGTTTCATCAAAAGAAAAAGTCCCGGCCACAAATGAAAACATAAGAATACTGTCGCGGTAAAGATCAACGGAATAAATACCGTTGCGGCTGGAATTGTCATTCTGGCGATCACCGGCCTCTATGCCAAAGGCTATGTTTCCTGTGACATCGATGGTATCGTGTGTCACCAGATGACATCCCGTCCCCCATCCCCCTGTTTCCAGCACCACGGTGTCGTTGCGGCCTTCAATGAGGCTGCCGGCATCCATCGTGTAAACCTTGAGGGCCTGAATGACAGGGCGTATCCAGTCTTTCACTTCAAAGCTGAACAGAAGGGGATTGAGAGGTTTCTGCGTGGTGCCGTCCCTGATCTCAAAATGCAGATGCGGACCGCCGCTGTCACCCGACGAACCTGAGAGAGCGATGAGATCGCCTTTTTTCACCCGTAAGCTGTCCCGGTCAACGGTAATATCCAGTGCAAAGGACTCTCTCTTATATTGTTCTTTTCGTATATAGTCACCGATGGTTTTATTGAATCGTTTCAAATGGCCATACACTGAAACGAAACCGTTGGGATGGGTGATGTACAGTGCTTTACCATAACCATGGGGAGAAACGAAGATGCGCGACACGTAACCGCCGGCAACGGCATAGACATTCCGGCCTTCAGCTCCTCCGGTTTTAATATCTATGCCCGAGTGAAAATGATCGGGGCGCAGCTCCCCGAAGGTACCCGACAGGAACAGCCTGTTATCAAGAGGTGCCCTGAAATAATCCGCCGGACAGGAGCCTTGCCCGTACAACCTACCGGATGACGTCATTGAAAGCAGAAAACAAAGCATGAACATCAACACCCGATGCCGATTTAGTCTGACCATACGACAAGAAATGTTACGGCTGCTGTCACATGCGAAAATAAAATTAATTTCGGTAGGGTCATCATGCTGGGAATTTTAGTAATTTGCCATCCCTATTAAGACAGTTAAAATGAGGAAATTATATTTCAGGGAGAGTCAAAAGTTTACCCAGATATGGATATGGATCATCATTTTAGCGACCATCGGTCTGTTTGCTTTCATGGATGTCAAACAACTCGTTTATCACCGGGCGGCAGGGAACCATCCCATGAGTGACACGGGACTTCTTATTTTCAATATTTTTCCTTTGCTCATGGTGCTTCTTTTTCTTTCACTGCGACTTGAGACAGAAATAACCGGTGAAGGCATCCGTTTCCGTTTTCTGCCCTTTCAGGTCAGATTCAAAATGATCAGATGGAGCGAGATTGAAAAGGCCTATGTACGCAAATACAGGCCCCTTATGGATTATGGCGGTTGGGGCATACGGTACGGTGTGCCCAGTAAAGGCAGGGCTTATAATATTCGGGGAAATATGGGACTGCAACTCGAGTTGAAAAATAAAAAGAAAATACTGATCGGGACTCAGAAACCCGATGAAATGGAGAGGGCATTATCGCATTATAAAAAGGATACCGAGGGAATAATCAGGGATTTTTAAATGGTCTGCTCATGAATAAACCGGCTTTTTTTTCAATGACGGTCATCATTCTGATGATGACTCTTTTATTTGCGAACCATGCCACGGCCCAGGTAAAGAATCAGGGTATCATGCCGCTGACGGGAAAATGGATGGGGCAGCTGCAATCGTTAAGGATCATCTTTAACGTCATTACTCAGGGGGATTCGGCGGTGGTGACTCTTGACAGCCCGGATCAGGGCGTGAAAGGCATCCCGGTGACCAGCTATTTATTTAAAGACGACACAGTCGTTTTTGAGGTGGCATCCATCGGAGGTCGTTATGCCGGTTTGTACTACCCTGATAACAATACAATTGACGGTGTATGGTATCAGAGCGGCTTCGAGTTCCCTCTTGTGCTGAGCCGGAATGCCGAATACCAGGGTCCTGCACGTCCCCAGGAGCCTCATCCCCCTTTTCCTTATCTCTCCGAAGATGTGACCTTTAAGAATGAAGCTGTCGCGGTGACGTTAGCCGGCACGCTGACATTGCCGGAGCAGGGAGCTCCTTTTACGGCCGTCATCCTTGTCACAGGCAGCGGCCCCCAGAACCGTGACGAAGAGATACTGGGTCATAAGCCCTTTCTGGTCATCGCCGACTACCTTACGCGTCAGGGTATAGCCGTCCTGCGTTACGATGACAGGGGCGTGGGCAAATCGACGGGGGATTATGCCACGGCCACCACCGGGGATTTTGCTTCTGACGCAGAGGCGGCATTCGAATACCTTAAAACCGATAAAAGGATCAACCCTGACAAGATAGGCATCATAGGTCATAGCGAAGGAGCCATGATCGCACCTATGGTGGCGGCTTCACACCCCGACGTGGCTTTTATCGTCATGCTCGCCGCCGCCGGCCTCTCAGGTGAAGAGACTCTTATCGTCCAGTCCGAGAAAATATTGAAGGCCTCGGGTGCCAGCGCTGATTATATCCGGAAAGCGGTGCGGTTCAACAAGAAAGTCTATGCCATCGCCATGGGGACACAGGACCGGGAGCAAACCGCAGCCAAACTGAAAAAAGCTTACGCTGATTTTACCAGGAAAATGCCGGAACAGGAAAAAAATCAAATGGGCTTCAGTGATTACATGGTCGAGGCCAGTATTCGCCAACTGTTGAATCCCTGGATGAGGTACTTCCTCAAACTGAATATCACCGGCTACCTTAAGAAGACCCGCTGTCCCGTTCTCATCATGAATGGCTCGAAGGACCTACAGGTCCCTCCTGAAGATAATATCCCCCCGCTCGAAGCCGCACTGAAGGAAGGCGGAAACACTGACTATAAAATCGTTATACTACCGGGGTTAAACCATCTGTTTCAGCCGGCCAAAACAGGATCACCACAGGAATATGCCGGGATTGATGAGACCTTCTCGCCCCAAGCCCTCCAAATCATGGTTGACTGGATAAAGGAGAAAACCGGAATGAAATGAGCAGTTGTGCCGGCTTAATTATGCACCGGCAGGAATGAATATCGTTCAGAGTAATAAAGCATCTGCTGCACATAGTCGTCGGGGTATTCAATCTGAACATCGATGATCTCATCACCCTTCATCACGGGTTTAAAAACAGGATTGATAAACCCGCCATAGGGTGCCAGGTTCAGTTTATCATAACGCTCCTTCACCTCCATATGTAAGACAGGATCCGCTTTCACGCCGAACTTCTCGACGAGTGCTCTGCCGCCGTCATAGTCGCCTTCCGACTTGATGCGTTGCACTTCCCTGAGGAGGTCACCGAAGAGTATCCTCAGCCTGGCGTAGTCATTTATCCTGATGTAAGTTTTGCCGTCTTTTTTTACCTCTTCCACCACGTTATCTTTTGTCCCCTGCTGATAGCACCAGTTGGCAATCATCTGTCGGGCGCGCATGTGGGCCTCTTCGATGTTTTTTCCCGGTTCGATGCGCACCAGCTGTGTCATCAGTCCATTGCGCATAAAGGCGTCGTATTCGGCTTTAGCAGCCTCTTTTGAGGGCAGTATGCCCAGTTCCGTCAGCTTGTCATCCATGATGTAATAAAGAGCGAATAATTCCGCGCGGCTTTCTTCGAGGGCCGAGTGGTAGTTTTTCAGCGCATCGGCGCTGGTGCCCGGCAGCAGCTGGCCGGAGGCATGACCCAGGCATTCGTGCAGGTCCGTGTCAACATTACCGGCCAGCGGACCATATTTCCGGGCCCTGTCGATCTCCTCCTGCGTGAGGGCAAACTCTTCCAGGAAACCGCTGGTCAGCGACACTTGGTCGTAGGCATAGGTGATGTTCTCCATGGTCACCGACTTGGAGCCGTAATCTTTCCTGATCCAGTCGGCATTGGGCAGATTGATGCCGATGGGTGTCGACGGATAGCAGTCCCCTCCCAGCTGGGCTACGGTGATGACTTTGGCTGAGACACCCTTCACCTCTTTCTTTTTGAAACGGTCGTCCACCGGGGAGTGCTCCTCGAACCACTGCGCATGGTCGCTGATGATCTGTGCCCGGCGCGTCGCCTCCCGGTCCTTGAAGTCCACCACAGCCTCCCAGGTGGCTTTCATGCCGAGAGGGTCGCCGTAAGTCTCAATGAACCCGTTCACGAAATCCACATCCGACGACTGATCTTTCACCCATAAGATGTTGTACTCATCCCAGGTCTTGAGATCACCGGTGGTATAATATTCAATGAGTTTATCGATGACCGCCCGCTGCCGGTCGTTTTCAGCCACCATGGCGGCCATCTGCAGCCAGTGGACGATTTTCTCAATGGCGGCACCGTAAAGCCCCGCCATACTGTAAACCTCTTCGATAAGCTTGCCGTTGTAATTGATGACCTTGGAATTCAATCCGTAAGAAACCGGCGTGGTGTCGCCGGAATCTTTCATCATCTTGTAAAAATCCTCGACTTCTTTCTCCGATACACCGTCATAAAAGTTGCATGCGGAGTTTGTAACCAGGTCCTTTGTTGCATCAAGGCTGACGCGTTTGGGTGCCACCGTCGGGTCGAAAATCAAACGGGTCATCCTTTGAGTGAAGGCGGTGATATCCTCCCCTTCCAGCCTGGGGAAGAGAGCCCCTTCCGATCCGTTGATCAGCGCAGCAAAGTATGCCGGTGAAATGTCAGGGTAGAATTTATCGGTGGAATAATGATGATGGATGCCGTTGGAGAACCAAACCCGTTTCACATAGACCATGAAGTTTTTGAAATCGGGGCTTTCCCTGTCACCCTTGTAATGTTTGACGATCTCCTCGACAGTGTAACGGATGGACAGGTTGTACTTGTAATTCTGGTCATAGATGATGTCACGGCCTGCCAGTGCGGCCTGGCTCAGGTAATAAATGAGTTTCTTCTGGTTCAGTGTCAGGCTGTCGAAGCCGGGCACACGGTAACGCATGATCTTCAGATCGGCGAACTGCTCAACGAAATACCTGAAACTGTCATTTTGCGGCCTGTTTTCATTTTGTTGACGGTCGGTGTGGCATGATACGACGAGTGCAGTCATAAAAAGTGTTGCTATGGTTTTAATGATTTTCATAAGACTTACAGAATATAACAATTAAATTTTTTACAAGTTGTATGAAGTCGCTTTATTGATGAGCCTGCCATTTTCAAATACCGGTATGACGGGCGTTGTATCGGTTTTCACGGCATATTCGAGGATGTCGTCCAGACCCAGCTTTTTCAGTCTTTTCAGGTGGGAGGCCATGCTGACATAATGAATCGGGTTGTCCCGGGCCGCCTGCCACAGGGTCAGAGCCGCGACAGCAGAGTCACCGGTTATTTCATAGGTTTTCCTGGCGGTTAACATCGACGTCAGGGCACCGGCGAACAGGGTGTCCTCCAGGCTGAACGTGTTTTTCCATCCGGCACACAACACCACGGTGTTCTTTTTCTGCCGGAGGAGCCTGGATGCCAGCACGGTAATGTTCGAAAAAGCTCCGAGGACCACTCCGGTCATCTCCCCGGCCATGCGTATGGCACGGGTGCCGTTGGTGGTGCAATAGACAAGGCTTTTGTCTTTGACCTGTCCGTTTTGGTATTCAAAGGGTGAATTATCGAAATCCGCAAAAGGAGGCTTCCGCCCTTCCCTCTCGGCGGTAACCAGGTAACCGCGTTGCTTATATTCCCGTGCTTCTTCAAGGGTGGCAACGGGAATGATCTCTTTCGCACCGTAATGAAAAGCAGCGCAAATGGAAGTGGTGGCACGCAGTATATCGGCAATGACCACCACCAGGTCGTCCTCCGTCGTGATAAATGGGAACAAGACGGGTGAAAAGCAAACCTCTACGGTATGTCCTTTATTCTCTTCTGTCATGCGAGCAGAGTATGCAGGACTACTGTGTGTCGGGTTTATAGAACGGCATCCTGACAACTTCAGCCCTCAGTCCTTTGTCGCGTATGGTGATCATGATCTCCGTGCCCGGCTCCCAGAAGCCTTTGCTGACATACCCCATCCCTATGGGCACCTTCAGCGTCGGCGCCATGGTCCCCGATGTCACCTCCCCTATCCTGACGCCGTCAGCATCGGTGATAGGGTAATGCTGCCGGGCGATGCCTTTGTCGGTCATGCGGAAACCCACCAGCTTGCGCGACAAACCGTCGGCTTTCTGCCGCAGCAGGAAATCCTTGTCGATAAAGTCCTTGGTGTCGGTGAATTTGGTTATCCATCCCAGGCCTGCCTCCAGTGGTGAGGTGGTGTCGTCGATGTCATTGCCATAGAGGCAGAAGCCCATCTCGAGCCGCAGCGTGTCGCGGGCACCCAGGCCGACGGGTTTGATGCCGTACTCCCTGCCTGCCTCAAAGACGGCTTTCCAGACGGCCGGGCCGTCTTCATTTTTCATGTATATCTCACAGCCTCCTGAGCCGGTGTAGCCTGTCGTGGAGAATATGACATCCTTCACGCCGGCAAACTCCACGATCTTAAAGGTGTAATATTCCATCTCCGTCACCGGTTCGCGGATCAGTTTCCGCATGGCCCGGAGAGCCAGCGGTCCCTGCACCGCCAGCTGGGCCGTCGCATCGGAGGCGTTACGGAGACCTTGCCCCGGCTTCAGGCCGAAACGCTCACCCTGTGCCACTATCCACCGCCAGTCCTTTTCAATGTTGGCGGCATTGACCACCAGCAGGTAAGAGGCGGCATTGATACGGTATACCAGGAGGTCGTCGACGATGCCACCACGGCCGTTGGGCAGGCACGAGTACTGCACCTTGCCGTCATAAAGACGTGAGACATCGTTGGAGGTGATGTGCTGGAGGAGGTCCAGCGCCGCCTCGCCCTTAATCCATATCTCACCCATGTGTGAGACATCAAAGACGCCGACGCCGTTGCGCACGGTCTCATGCTCGGCGATGACCCCTTCAAACTGCAGCGGCATGCGGTACCCTGCAAACTCAACCATACGTCCGCCCTGCTCTTCGTGAAATTTTGTAAATGCTGTGTATTTCATTGTTACAAGAGTGATAATTTCTATGACAGGATTGTTTTCGGACCGGATCTCAATTGGATTCCGTGTGGTGTTTTTTCATCACCGTGGTGATGAGGTCGGCAGCGTCCTGCAGTTGCAGGGCTGAGTATACCTTGAGACCCGACTCATCGATGATCTTCTTGCCTTCAGCGGCGTTGGTCCCCTGCAGTCTGACGATGATGGGCACCTTGATCTCGCCGAGGGCTCTGCAGGCGTCGACGACGCCCTGTGCCACGATATCACAACGCACGATGCCGCCGAAGATGTTCAGCAGGATGCCTTCGACGTTGGAATCGGACAGGATGATGCGGAACCCTTCCTCTACCCTCTTGGCGCTGGCGGAGCCGCCGACGTCGAGGAAGTTGGCCGGCTCACCGCCGGAGAGCTTGATGATGTCCATGGTGGCCATGGCCAGCCCGGCGCCGTTGACCATGCAACCGATATGACCATTCAGTTTGATATAGTTAAGGTCGTATTTACCCGCCTCCACCTCGATGGGATCTTCCTCGGCGAGGTCACGCATCTGGTAGATGTCAGGATGACGGTACAAGGCATTGTCGTCGATGACTACTTTGGCGTCGGCGGCATATATCTTATCGTCGCTGGTCTTGAATACAGGGTTGATCTCCGCCAGCGAGGCATCCGACTCGGTGAAAGCCTTGTACAGCGCCGGTACGAAAGTCATGATCTCCTTCAGGGCCTTACCCTTCAATCCCAGGTTGAAACCTATCTTGCGGCACTGGAAAGTGGTGACGCCAATGCAGGGCTCCACCTCCTCACGGTAAATCTGCTCAGGCGTCTCGGAGGCCACCTGTTCAATGTCCATGCCGCCGCGACGTGAATACAATATCATGTATCTCCCCAACTCCCTGTTGAGCAGAATACTCATGTAATATTCGGCTATCTTTGACTCGCCGGGATAAAATATATTTTGTTCGATGAGCACCTTGCTCACTATTTTGCCTTCGGCACCTGTCTGTGGCGTAATCAGCCTCATGCCGATGATCTGCTTGGCGTATTCCTTCACCTCATCAAATGAATTGGCTATTTTGATGCCGCCGGCTTTGCCTCTGCCGCCGGCATGAATCTGGGCTTTAACGGCCCACTTGTCCGATCCGCTGTGCTCACGTACGATCCAGGCCGCATCGACAGCCTGCTCCGGCGATGACGCCACCATACCTTCAGGGACATTCACACCATATTTCTTTAAAATAGACTTGGACTGATATTCGTGCAAATTCATCTATCAACGGATTAATTGATTCGCCGGTCAAAAATAAAGAGAAATTCGTAGCATCAAGCATAAATATACATAAAATAGGACGGGGCAGTCCAATTAAATTCTTTTCAGTACCTTTGACGCCAAAGGTCCGCTCATGATCGATGTGAGCCATATCCATAAATCTTTCGGTACGCTGAAGGTCCTCAAAGGCATTGACCTGCATGTAGACAAGGGAGAGATCGTCTCCATCGTGGGAGCCTCAGGTGCCGGCAAGACCACGCTGCTGCAGATCATCGGCACCCTCGACAAGCCTGATAATGGAACCATACGCATCAATGATGTGGATGTCGGCAGGTTACCTGACCGGGAGATGGCCGCCTTCCGGAACAAACACATCGGCTTTGTCTTCCAGTTCCATCATCTGCTGCCTGAGTTCACCGCCCTGGAGAACACGTGTATTCCGGCTTTCATCGCCAGGATATCACGCCGTGAAGCCGAGGAAAAAGCCCGTGACATTCTGCAATTCCTTGACCTGGGGGAACGTCTCCACCACAAGCCCGCGGAGCTCTCCGGCGGCGAGCAGCAAAGGGTGGCCGTCGCCAGGGCCCTCGTCAACAACCCCTCCGTCATCCTGGCCGATGAGCCGTCGGGGAACCTCGATTCCACCAACGCCAGGGAGCTGCACCGGCTGTTCTTCACCTTACGTGACAAGTACCATCAAACCTTCGTCATCGTCACCCATAATGAAGAGTTCGCCGATATGGCCGACAAAAAACTGCAGATCAAAGACGGCATCATCCTGAGGTGACAGGCATCACCGCAAGCGCATGTTGTGCAATAGTCCGGGTAAAACAAATACCGCTTTTTAACGTTAAGGAACATATTAAACTGCATCATTTTATCTTTGAAACCGTAAAAATAATCCCTAATCATTTTGTTGAGATGGCTGTCAGGCACACCGTTGCGGGAACAAACGGAAAGGGTCGGGAGAAAAGCGGACGGCACCGCGCCTTAATATTTTTCGTCCTGATCGTCGTGCTTCCCTGGTCTCTTGCCGCCCAGGTCATGCCGACGCCGCAGGACTCCGCCCTGTTCCGTGAGACGGTGCTGCGTGCCGATCAATACTATGATGAGGGTAAGTATGACAATGCCTTTTACGACTACCAGAATGCCGCCAAGATCATCGCTGGCGACAGGCATGTGAATGAGAGGATTCAGAAGCTCAGGAACCTCATCGACGACCAGAAAACCAAGAACATTCTCTTTGAGGCGGCCATCACCTCGGCCGAGCAATGGTTCAAGGCGGGCGACTATAAAAGGGCCAAGACGGAATATGAGAATGCGCTGAAGATAGATCCCACGGCCCAGTATCCCAAAGACAGGCTGGCGCAGATCAGCAAGATCTGGTCCGACCCCGAAGTGGATGCGGCCTATGCCGCCGCTATCCTGCATGCCGACGACCTTTATGCCGCAAAAAAATATAGCGATGCCAAGGCGGAGTATATGACCGCCAGCGACCTGAAACCCCACGAGCAATATCCCCTCGACCGCATCATGCAGATAAACGAGATCCTGGCCAAACAAAAAGAGCTGCAGGAACATTATGACCGACTGGTGGGCAAAGCCGACAGCCTTTTTAACATAAAAGTATATGAGGATGCCAGGAAAACTTATATGGAAGCATTGGGGGTGAAACCGGAAGAACATTATCCCAAAAACAGGATCAGTGAGATCGACGGCATCCTGGCTTCCCTGCAGCGCCGGCAATCCAATTATGACAGCGTCATTTCCGTTGCCGATAATTTCTATA
Source organism: uncultured Lentimicrobiaceae bacterium (assembly GCA_964628285.1). Lineage (GTDB taxonomy): Bacteria > Bacteroidota > Bacteroidia > Bacteroidales > JAGONC01 > JAPLDP01. The sequence continues at coordinate 10,745 of CAZVNP010000051.1, read as the reverse complement.
TCGACAAACAATACGACAAGGCTAAAAGCGAATACCGTAAAGCGGCGGCTATGAAGCCCGATGAACGCTATCCCCAGAGCATGATCGATAAGATCGACCCGATCATGGCTGACGCCAAAGCCAAAGAGGAGGCTTACACCGGTGCTCTGAAAGAGGGCGATGCCGCCTTCAGCAAACAGGATTATACGGATGCCCTGATACATTACCAGCAGGCGGCAGGCATTAAGCCGGCGGAGCAATATCCACGCGACAAAATCGCCGAGATCAACAGGTTGAACACCCAGGCACAGGCTCAACAGAATGACTATGACAAAGCCATATCCACGGGTGATTATCTCTTGGAACAGAAGGAATACAACGGTGCTATAGTCGAATATCAGAAGGCGGCTAAAATCAAGCCGGATGAAAACTATCCCGGGGAAAAAATATCCCTGGTCAACGCCATCCTGGCCGACCTGCAGGCCAAACACAACGCCTATAAAGCTGCCATTGTCACCGCCGATTCACTCTTCAGCCGGAAAGAGTACGACAACGCCCGCAAGAACTACGAAGCCGCCCTGACCTATAAACCCGGTGAAAAGTACCCTTCCAACCGCCTCATCACCATCGACTCCATCCAGGCTGACATCACGGAGCAGCAAAAGGTCTTTAACGAAGCCATCGGACTCGCCGACGACTATTACGTCAAAAAGAATTACACCAAGGCCCTCGAATTTTACAAGAAAGCCCTCATCATCAACCGTGGCGATCCTTACCCGGCGCAACGTATCATCACCATTAACCAGATTTTCGCCGACCAGCAGGCCAGGCAGCAGGATTATGAAAAAGCCATTGCCACCGCCGACAGCCTGTACCTGGCGGCCGCTTACCCCGAAGCCCGGAATGCCTATCAACAGGCGTTATCCATTATCCCAGGTCAGCAGTACCCGAAAAAGAAAGTGGATGAAATAGATAAAATACTCGGCGACCTGGCGGTCAGACAAAAAGCATATAACCAAGCCGTCGCATCCGGCGACAGCTGCATGACGCTCAAAGATTACCCCAACGCCACACGTTTTTATCAGGAGGCCATTAAGGCGATGCCCTCAGAGGAATACCCTCACATCAAGATCAACAACATCAACGAGCTGCTGGCGGTGCTTAAGGAACAGGAAGAAACTTACAGGAATGCCATTGCCAACGGTGACAAGTTGTTTCAGGTAAAGGATTATGAGAATGCCCGCAACGAATACATAACGGCATCGGGTATCAAGCCCGAAGTCGTCTATGCCAGAGACAGGATAACCGAGATCAATAAAATCCTGTCGCAGATGAAAGCCGAACAGAATAGCTATGATGCCACCCTGAAGGATGCCGACCGTCTTTTCGGACAGAAAGAGTACGATCAGGCTTCAGCGCGTTATGCTGATGCATCGGCCATCAAACCGGAGGAACAATACCCTAAAGACAGGATTGCCGAGATCAACCGACTGCTGGCGGACATGAAATCACAACATGAGGCCTATGACCGTGCCATCACGGCCGCCGACAACTATTTCAACTCAGGAGTGTATGATAAGTCCCTTTCATCATACCGGGAAGCCGCCGCGATCAAACCTGAAGAACCTTACCCTCTGCAAAAAATAAACGAAATCAATAAGCTCCTTGCCGATGCCGCCGCCAGCGAGGAAGCCTATAATAATGCCATCGTCAAAGGCGACGCCGCCTTTAAAAGCAAAGACTACCTCAGTGCCCTGACGGAATATCAGAATGCCAGGAACATCAAACCCGATGAGACTTACCCTGTCCAGAAAACCAATGAGATCAACACCCTTCTGGCAGTCATGAAAAAAGACAAGGATTATTCGGCGGCCATACAGGCTGCCGACGACGCCCTGAACAGGAAGCAATACCAGGACGCCCTGGATGGTTATAACAAGGCCCTGGAGATAAAACCCGGCGAGAAATACCCGCAGGACAGGATCACCGAAATAAACAAGATCATCGCCGGTCTGGCGGCCAAGGATAAAGCATATCAACAAGCCATTGTCCAAGGCGACAGCCAGTTCGATGCCAAAGATTATGAGAAAGCCGTGACATCGTACCAGAATGCCCTGAATATCAAGCCGGCGGAAGAGTATCCGGCGAAGCGAATGGAAGAAGCTCGGAATCTGCTGGCTGCAGCAAAAGTGCAAAAAGCCTATGATGAAGCCGTCACAGCCGCCGATAAGGCGTTTAATCTGAAGGATTACGACAACGCGAGGACGGACTATCAGAATGCCCTGAACATAAAACCCGGCGAGACCTATCCCCAGCAGAAGATCAATGAAATCAACACCATCCTGGCCGAGGATGCCAAACAGCGCGATGAAGCTTATAACAAAGCCATCACCATGGGCGACCAGTACTTCACCCAGGAAAATTACAGGAACGCCAAGGTGCAGTATCAGAATGCCATCGGCATCAAGCCTGATGAAGAATATCCCAGAACGAAACTGAAACAGACCGAAGAACTCCTGCTCGCACGTGAGATGGCCATGAAAGCCGAATATGAGAAAGCCATTGCCAAGGCTGATAATCTTTACAACCAGAAGATCCTCGACGAAGCGCTGACGGCCTATCAAGCCGCTCTCGACATCAAGCCCGATGAGGCTTACCCCGCCAACCAGATCAGAAATATCAAGCGGTACATCGAGGAACATGCCATCGTGAACATCACCGGTACCACGGTGGTCATTAAGAGCAACACCGAAGTGAAATACGACTTCACGCCGGTGGATATACGCTCGCGAAAGAATAATTACATCGTCATCAAAGCCCGTTGCGTCAGCGACACCAGCCCGCGTCTCTTTCTCAGCTATGGCGCCGGAGCCCGGAAGAACGGCGGCGTGGTGCTCAAAGCCATACAGCAGGGCGATACCGGTGACTACATCATCCGCGTGAGCGCCCAGGACCCCTGGTACCGCTATGATAACGACTGGTTGAAACTGTACTCCGAAGGTGGCGATACTGAAATAGGATCGATACAGATCTCGTCAGGAGAATGAAAAAACAGGCAATTCAATCCCATATTGCCCACGATGGGAAATGCAGATAAAAAGTAGGTTTTATATCTTTGTATGCAGATTCTCAAATATTAATCATACTAACAACAACATTATGGATTTTCAGGAGATGGCCAATCGACTCATGGAGAGGGCTACAATAGCTGCAGGAATATTTAATCAATTGAATCAGGAAGAAACCGATCATATTTTCGAACAGGTTTATAAAGCAGGATTTGATCATCGTGTCTCCCTGGCAAAGATGGCTTTTGAAGAAACCCGCATGGGCAAATGGGAGGATAAGGTGATAAAAAATGTAATAGCGACACAGGGGACTTATGACGATATCAGACACTTAAAAACTGTTGGGATCATAAAGGAAGATGATATGGCAGGTATTACCGAAATTGCACAGCCACTCGGTCCCGTTTTTGCCATTATTCCCGTAACCAATCCTACTTCCACTACCTTATTTAAAATATTGATCTGTCTGAAAACCAGAAATCCCATCATCATCAGTCCACATGGCAGGGCGATGCATTGCACCCAACAGACAGCCAAGATATGTTATGAGACCGCTCTCAGAGCCGGGGCTCCTGATGATTGTATACAGGTTCTTACGGAACATTCAAGGGATCTGACACATGCTGTTATGTCACATCCCCGGCTGGCTCTTATCCTGGCAACAGGCGGCACAGGCCTTGTCAACGCCGCTTACAGCTCGGGAAATCCAGCCATAGGTGTTGGTCCGGGAAATGTGCCTGTATTTATCGATAAAAGCGCCGATATTGCTTTTGCCATCCGTCAGATCATTCTGTCAAAAACATTCGATAACGGCACCATTTGTGCCAGCGAGCAAGCCGTTATTGTTGAAGAGACTATCGCAGAGGAAGTTAAAAAAGAGATGATCCGCCAAAATTGTCATCTTCTTTCAGAGCAGGAAATGAAAAAGGTGGAAAAAATCGTTGTGACTCCCGGTACGCTCTCCATGAACGCCGAAATCGTCGGACAATCTGTGCAAACGATAGCCCGCATGGCAGGGATCACGGTACCTGAAGACACCTGTCTGCTGGTTGCGCAACCCAAAGGCATTGGACCAGAACATCCTCTTTCAGGTGAAATACTGGCTCCTGTTCTGGCATTTTATGTAGGTAAAAGTTATAACGATGCCATTAAAATTTGTATCGACCTGAATTATCTCGGAGGAATAGGGCATACAGCAGCTATCTATTCCAATGACGACAAAAGAATCATGGAATATGCCGAGTTTATGAATGCAGGCCGCGTCGTAGTTAATACGCCTTCCTCCCAGGGAGCTGTCGGAGGCACTTTCAACACATTGAACATATCATTTACCCTCGGCTGTGGCTCCGGCGGAAAAAATATCACCACCGAAAATGTCAGCGCCCAACATTTAATCAACATTAAAAGAGTGACGCGGCGCAGGCCTAATATCAAATGGCAAAATATAGGTAACGAATTGCTTCTCAATGAAGATCTTGATGCCGATATATTGTATAAAGAATTTCATAAGAATTCATAACTTGTTTATTTCTCCGTTATGTCAGAATTTGATTTAATAAGGACACCGGGAACACTTCATTATAATTTTTCCGGAAGAATGGGCAGTGACAAATGTCAGCATCTGGGCCCTGAAATACAAAACCATATTGCTGAGAGTAAACCATCCACGAATGATCCTTTAAAAGTGGTGTTTGATATGAAAGATGTGGACTATATTGCTTCGGGATTTATCAGGATCTGCATGGATACTGCTAAAAAAGTCAGCCGTGATAACTTTTCTATCATTAATACAAGCCCTGTCATTAAGAAGATTTTTAAAATCGCCGGATTGGATGGAAGCTTGAATATATCTTAATCCATTATCCCGATAATATCCGGCATTCATCTGATTATCTATGGAACTGGAAAAATACTTTGCATGGTTCAGGAAAAACACCATCGGCATCGACCAGGTATTCGCCACCCCTTACGGTGAGAAGACGATCGTGTATGCCGACTGGATTGCCAGCGGCAGGTTATACAGACCCATCGAAGAGAAGATAAGCAACACGTTCGGTCCTTTTGTCGGCAACACCCATACCGAGACCAGCGAAACGGGCACTCTGATGACTAAAGCATACAGGCTGGCACACCGCAAGATCAAAGAGCATGTTAACGCGGATGCTAAGAATGATATCATCATCACCTCCGGCTTCGGCATGACAGGCGTCGTCAACAAGTTCCAGCGCATCCTGGGTCTCAGGACCACAGATGTAATGAAACCCCACCGCATCACGAACGACGATGACCGTCCCGTCGTCTTTGTCACCCATATGGAGCATCACTCCAACCACACCTCGTGGTTCGAGACCGTCGCCGATGTCGTGCAGCTGCCACCCGACAAAGAGCTTCTCATTGACCTCGATGAAATGCGCCGTAACCTGGAGCGCTACCGCCACCGCCGCCTGAAGATCGCTTCCGTGACGGCCTGCTCCAACGTCACGGGCATCACGACGCCGTACTACGCCATGGCGCGGCTCATGCATGAATTTGGCGGGTACCTGTTCGTCGACTTTGCCGCCTCGGCACCCTATACGGCCATCGACATGCATCCCGCCGATCCCCTGGAAAAGCTTGACGCTATCTTCTTCTCACCGCATAAATTCCTCGGCGGGCCCGGCAGCTCGGGCGTGCTTATCTTCGATGACTCTCTTTACGATAATCCCGTCCCCGACGATCCGGGCGGCGGCACTGTCGACTGGACCAACCCCTGGGGCGAGTACAAATTCATCGATGACATCGAGGCACGCGAAGACGGCGGCACACCCGGATTTCTTCAGGCCATACGCACAGCCCTGGCCATAGAGTTGAAAGACCGGATGGGCATATCTAACATCATGCGGCGCGAGGAGGAGCTCCTCACCATTGCCTTCGGCGAGCTCGACAAAGTGCCCGGCATACATATCCTGGCCGACAACGTCAGGAAACGCCTTGGCGTCATCTCCTTTTACCTCGACGGCATCCATTACAACCTCGTCGTCAAGCTGCTCAACGACCTGTTCGGCATACAGGTGCGCGGCGGCTGCGCCTGCGCCGGAACATATGGCCATTACCTGCTCGACGTCACCTACGACCACTCCAAAGAGATAACGGAGAAAATAAACCATGGCGACCTCTCCGAGAAACCCGGATGGGTCAGGCTGTCGCTGCACCCGACGATGACCGACGAGGAGATATATTACATCACGGATGCAATCAAAGAAACAGCTCTCCACCACGGTAAATGGCAGGACGACTACATCTATAACAAGCACACCAACGAATTCAGGCACGTCAGTGAGCCGGAGGATAAAACCTCAAGGGTGATGGACTGGTTTAACCTGGAATGAAACGACGGAAATGTGGCTGTCTATGTGGCCTCCACTTTCTTCTTTTCCATGCCGAGGATCCATCCGATGACACCTCCAATCAACCCGCCCATAGCCGTGTTGATAACAATGTCGACGATGATGACAGGCGCGTCATACAGTTTCATTGAGGCGACAAAGAATAAATCCCCCATTAATATAACGAGAAAGCTTAGGAGTAATCCTATCAGCAATCCGTTGCCAAAATTCTTTACTCCGGCCCAACGCTGGAAGATAAATGCCATTAGGAAACTCCATGTTAATTCGGCTATGATCAGAGCTGCCAGATTGGGCATCTCACGCATCAGCCCTTCGTATTGTGTAGTATGAGCGGCATAGAAATCCATTAGCAGCACACCGTAAATGAGCCAGCCGAGAAAGAAGAAAAGAATGCATCCGGCGATGGACGCAACGATCAATCGTATCAATTTTGTCATAGCTTTAAGGGTATTGGTTAACAGGAGCAAGTTAATAAAAAATGATCTTATAATAGTAATAAATTTTCATTTTAATGATTAATTCTTACAGATATGCTTTATTGTCAATGCGGCCGATGATAAACAATGAATTTTTTTGTTGTTATCATCATCTCTTTTACGAATATTTTCAGGACATGTATTCCGTTCACGAGATGTTCTGTGCTGATTTCCGCACTCCCTGATCTGACTTCATATTCTCCTTCCGTTTGACCGGTTGTATTTGCTATTTCCAAGCGAGCACCGGTCAGATCGAAACTTTCAGGCAAGACAATATGCAGGCTTACATCAACAGGATTGGGAAAAATCTTAATATCGCCCTGCAGGGTTTGTGGCTCCTGTATTTGCACTGTCGTGTCCTTGATCTCGAATATCCAGTAATCGCTGTTGCCGACACCGGTATAATGAAAATCACAGTCAACATCAAAGGATGGGCTATAAGTCGCTATTCCCGCGATGACGAAATCGCGATCGCTTTTTTTGACGATTCCGAACTGAGTCGTTTCATTAGCAATCCCACCGATACACTGCTGCCATTCGAGTTCTCCCGTACCGCTTATTTTAAATACCCAGATATCATGGTAACACTCACTTAGGGTATGGTTGCCGGTCACATCGCCGTCATGGGATTGCGTATTGCCGACTATGACAAATCCTCCATCGTCCGATTGAAAAATCGTGCTGGCATCTTCATAATATGCCCCCCCGAAGCATTTTTCCCAAATGATATTACCGTCATGATCTGTCCTGACGACCCAGATATCGTCATTTTCACCCGGTATGCCGTGAAATCCTGTCACATCACCATCATTTGAAGCCGTGGTAGCTACAAACACATAACCGTCATTTACTTCCAGCAATCCCGTGATACCCTCATTTTCCGAGCCGCCGTAACATTGCTGCCATTTGATATTTCCATTACCATCCAGTTTTACCAGGACGGCTTCCGCATTCCAACTATGAGGATTGCACGTTAGATTACCGCCTTCTTTAATAAATGATGCTCCTCCAACAAGATATCCCATATCACTGGTCCGGATGATAGCATTTGCTAGATCAGAACCGGAAGTGCCGATACTCTTGTCCCATTCAATTACTCCGTCGCTATTGAGTTTAATCAGCCACATATCGTAACCCCCGTACCATTCACTCACATCCCCGTCATTTGAACAGCTCCATCCCAAAGCCGCCACTCCCCCATCTGCCGTCGATGTTCCGGTCCAAAGCTGGTCATGCCTGTTGCCACCTACTATTTTATCCCAGATAATCCCTCCGCTGCTGTCGATTTTCATGATCCAGTAATCATCCGTTCCGCCAAAACACCGCTGCCAGTCGATCTGAAAATGTTGACAGAGGGCAAAACAGGGCAGTATTAAGAATACCAGTAAAGCGCCGATTCGAAAATTCTTTGCCATGATTTTATAATAAATCTATGCCTGATCTTCGGTGTAGTTCCATTGCCTATTGGTTAATGACAACTTTCCCTGATTTTATTGAACCTGCTGAAGTTATAAACTCCCTCATCGAGTTGCAAGCTTAACAGTTTTAAATTTTATGATCTGGTTATTATCGGAATAAAGGATGATTATGTAAAATCTCGGCATTAAGTAATGAGTATCAATATTATAGGTGTTTCCTCCCACATTGGTAAAAAATAACGAGTGACAATCTCCAAGTACATCGCTGATCTCCACTTTACTAATCTGTTTACTAGTTTCTAACGTCAGCTTATCGTAAAATGGATTCGGAAATAGTTTGTAACTTTCGGTAATATTTAGTTGATCATCAACTCCGGTTATTATACTGTCGCATGGGTAAAAAGGAGTATAGCTGAATTCATCATCTGTATAGCAGCGCAGGACACCTTCCACCGGTGGATCCCAGAATAACCACTCCCCGGGAAGCATAAAACCAAGAGATCCTATTCTTTGACTGATAATTCCAAAGTCCCAGTAATTAGGGGAACTGACCCAGAGCTGCTTTAAAGTCTGCCCCATGATTGTGATGTACTGTACGGAATCGACCGTATAGGTGGTCATTGTGTCATCCTCAACCGGCCAGCCATAGTATTCATATGGGTTCCTTGATGTCCAGGAGTCACCGACCTCAGCAGAAAAATCGTAAAGGATATAAAACTGACCGTTCTGAAGATAATAGACGATATCATCTTCATAATATGTGACTAAAGGTGGATAAAGAAGCTCTTTTGATCCGTCGTAATGTCTGATAAGCCTGCTGATCTTTCGACATTGAATATCATTGACAAGTGTATCACCTTCGACTTTCATATAATAATAAGTCCACGGATATCCCCAGCCATCAGCATAATGGAAATACCATTCCGCTCCCAGCGGTGCCCATACCTGGGAGTGGCATGGATAAACTATTAACAGAAACAACGCACTGATAATAATTAATTTGAGAGTTTGCATTCCAAGTCCTATTTAACCAGATTCAATATAATGTATTATTTTCGCCTGTTTATCAATTAATTAAAATATGTATTCTGGGAAATAATTAATCGATGCTAAGATAATATATAATTTTATTAAAATTAATAGGATAATGGATTATTTTAAAAAGATTTTAACAATAAGAAGAAGAAGCAGGTAATTAGTTCAAATGTGCAGGATTTTATTTATTTTTGATTTACGAACGCTTTTTAGACTAAAAACCAGCATTATGGAAAAGACCTTTTTTACTCTTATTTTAGCATGTACAGCCATCATAGTCCTTCACGCCCAGACCATCCATTTTAACCCTGAATATCTTGAGGCGACTCTGGCCCCCCATTCCACCGTCACTGTCGAGACCGTCCTTTCCAACACCGGTGACGACACTCTGGCCTTTCATTTCCCGGGTTATGGCGACCGTGGCATGGGAGGCCCCGATGACTTCGGCTATTACTGGATTGATAGTGACGAGGAAGGCGGCCCGTTATGGGAATACAACGACATCTCCGAAACGGGAATGCCTGTCGAAGGCATCGGTGATGACAACACCGTCGGCCCTTTTGAGATAGGCTTCGACTTCCCCTATTACGGTGAGCCGCAATGCCATTTCTGGATCAGCGGCAACGGATGTGTCGTCTTCCATGCTGCCATGATACCCTATATCAATGCGCCCATACCCACCGGCAGCGAACCCACCGGATTCATCGCCTGGTTCTGGGATGATCTCAAGCCGGTGGAGGGAGTATCCAAGGTATACATCAAACATTGCGATACTTACATCATCGTGCAGTTTGACAAGTTCACACAGTACCTCCGTCCTGAAAATTATATCTACGGCCAGATCCTCCTGAAAACCGGTGGCGACATCCTGCTCAAATACCGCCATATCACGGGTGATTTCAACGTCGCGGCAGGGACGGTGGGCATCCAGTCGTTCGATCCGGCCGTGGGTCTGCAGGTAGTCTGTGACACCACTTACCTGCACCCCGAGATGATCGTCCGCTTCGATGCACCCCACTCATTCATCACGTCTGTTGAACCTGCATTGGGACATGTTCTGCCCGGCCATGAGGAAACGGTGCACGTCACATACAGCTCGGTCGGCTTTGAAGTGGGCGATTACACTGCCGACCTGAAGTGTGTCTCCAACGACCCGGAGCATCCGGCGTCTTTCACTCATCACACCATGCATGTGCAGGCACCGGAGCAGGCCGGCTTCAAGGGCACTGTGACCGATGCCGCCACGGGCCTCCCCATAAACGAGACCAAGGTCAGTACCGGTGAGCAGTATGTCTTTACCAACGGCGACGGTTACTACGAGCTGCCCCTGGAACACGGCACTTACACCGTTAAATTCACTAAGGAGGGTTACGAGCCTGTCAT
>CAZVNP010000050.1:0-23431 GCA_964628285.1 uncultured Lentimicrobiaceae bacterium | reverse complement strand
TTATATTTTGTTTTTTTACGCTGATGGCCGCGGAAGTGGCCATTGGTTATAGCCTATGTCGGACAGCGTATATTTTAGCGTTTTTTTCTTAAAATATCGGGAATACCCAGATCTTTGCAAATTTTTCGACAAATGTTTTCTTTAATATTAGGGTGTCTGGGAACAGTAGACATTTCTCCGGTCTTCAGATTTTTATATAAAGCATGCTTGCTACCTTCCCTGACAATATAGCAGTCATTTTTTTCAAGATATTTAATGAATCTTTCCTGTTTCACTATAGACTGAAAGAGAGGGTCTGGGTAATTAATTTTTTTACTCCTGTTTTTTTGTCTTTAATAGTACTGGTACGCCTTTCCTCAAACATTAAATTGATTGCTTCCGTGAGGTTTTCTTTTGCTTCTTCTAAAGTTTCACCTTGGCTATTAATACCTGGAATTTCTTCAATATATGCGATATAACCGCCTTCGTCACATGGCTCGAATACGACTGTCATTTCAATTTTACTCATAGCAATGATTTTTTTACAAAGTTATGATTACTTGGAAAAAAATTCGAATATTTAATAATCACTTAATATATGCTGCTCAACGGTCAGGGCTATGACCGGTGGCCGCCCTTTTATGTTTTGATTTTATTTTGATGGTCACGCAAGCGGCCATTGGTTATAGCCTTTTGTTGAACTAAATCACTCCGCCGTAGCGGAGAGATAGCCGCTCAAATTTGACAAAAAAGTGTAATTTGAGCTTACCTGACAAAAACTGTAAATATCATTAAAAAAAAGTGCTCACACAATTATTGAGCGCGCAATTTTATGCGTGGCCGGATTTGAGAACGTGGGCCAACACGCCGGAACAGCAGACAGCGCTTCAGAAACGAAGTATATCACCCTCTACAATTAGTTTATAGTACATTTCCGGGATTTATTTCGATCGGCGTTTCTCGATAGATCGGGACAAGCGGTTCCAAGCGCTGTACGGCAAATGAAGGCTTAATTATTGGCAGCAGTACTTTCAATTAATCAGTTTTTCTATTTTTTAAAAATTTATCCAAAAAATCTGACTGTTCTTTTAATTTATTCTTATATGTTTTATCTAAAAATTCCTTAAACTCTTGACTATTAATAAAATTGCTTAAAAGTTTCAAATTTGGTTCATATAAATCAAGACCAGTAATTGAATGAAATTCCAAACGTTCAATTTTCTGATGAATAGTCCTATCATTACCTACTGATGGGGTTTCACTATAAGTTATGTTAATCTTTTCAATTATTTTGTCGTCTAGATCAGAAAAATTTGTAATGTCTATCTTATGAGCAAACCTGTTCCTAATTTCCCTAAGACAATTTATTGAATTCAAAATCTGCTCTGGAATAATATCAAAAGATTTAAGTAAAGATAGCTTTAAATAGAATGATGGATTTGTCTCTTTCGAAAAATTATCATAATTTTTAATTAAATGTTCTAACAATATATCAATCAGATGTTCTAAAATTAGATTTACCAATATTACTCTTGATCGATCATCACCAGTTTCTCCAATTTTTACAAAAATATCTATAAGTTTATTATCCCTATATAAATCAATATGAGGTTGATTAAATATCCGTTTTCCTGATTTATCATTCCACCACATTAGACTTAACTTTTTTCAGTTTTATAGAAATACAGTATTGCCCCCAAACGGTGGCAATATGGCAAGTGACGGTTTGCGGATGCCGTTCCTATCTCCGAGACAAAAGCCCGAAGCGGGCCAAAACACTTAAATTTACTACTTTCCCCGCCATTTGCTATATTGCAGGTTGTGCTTTCGTTATTTTTTTACAAATCATTATATTTTCCAGCTACACCAACATATGACTTATCCGGTACGAGTATTATCTCTTTATAATTCCTTGTCGAGTCAAGTTTGAAATCAAGAATTATTTTTTCTCCTTTTTTAATTGCATGGTCTAAAATCAATGCAACTTTAGTTGTTGGATTTCGCTTATATTTTAACTTAAATTTAATCGGTGTTCCATTTTGATAATTTAGGGCAAAAAGTGAATCTATTATATAAAATTCTTTCGTTGATTCAATTTTCACAATGTCTTTTCCGATCCATGGTTCATAAAAACAATCAATCCTTTCTTTTTGATTTCCATCATTATCAAACAGCCATCTATATTCAGGTTTGGAATATTTAGATTTATATTCCCACGAACCGTACCCAGGACACTTAACGCCACCTGCAAATTCAAATCTAATATCCTGATTTTTCGAAATTGCAGGAATTATGCTATCTGTAATAGATTGTTCAATCTCAAAATCTTTTCAAATTGATGGGAAATCCCACTCTGAAATACCTATTCCTGTTTTACTTATAAGTTTACAAATAAGACTGTCATTTCGGAAAATTTCTATCCTTTCCACTTTTGAAAGCTCTTCTGTATACATTCGCCTAAAGTCAAAATGAAGTCTTAATTCAGTTTCCTTTAAGCTAATATTAGTTATTCTTGCCAATACAGTTATCAACTCACTACAACTTGTCAAGATGAGTGGAAGAATCAATAATAGTATGATGTTTCGCTTTTTCATAATAATGAGGCACAACGTATATGCAAACCCATTGCACTTATATCTCTTATGGAATTTTACCAATTCGATTTATACCCCCAAATGGGAGGTAATGTCATATTGAGTTTTCCCTTAAAAAATTATCCTTGATTGTTCCGAACAAATGTAATTTATTTTAATTGGAAATCCAAACTCTATTTACCACATCAATACCATCCGCGTCAATCACCTTTTCCCAAAAAACCTGTACCTTTAAACCCGCCATTCCGGAAAAGATCCAACCCTGACAGGGTTTTAAACCCTGTCAGGGTTATCGGTAGCCGCCAAAAAGGAAGAGATGACATTTAAACCTCGTACCATCGTCAATTATCTGGTTAATCCCGGGGGGACATCCAACCCTGACAGGGTTTGGAACCCTGTCAGGGTTACCGGGTTCATCATCCTGGTGGTCCTGGTTCTGACTCTTTCGGAGAATCTCCGGCCACGGGAACGCAACTTCTGGAAAGAGGTCATCATCAGCGACGGCCGTGGTTATTATGCCTACCTGCCCTCGCTGGTGCTATACCACGACATCCATTTCGGCCCGGTCCTGCAACGCGAGCAGCAGCGCTTTCCCACAGTCTCGCCCGACCGCTTCCTGATGGATGCCGGTGGACAGGTGTTCGATAAATATTTTGCCGGAGAGGCCCTGCTGTTGCTGCCCTTCTTTCTTCTGGCCGTGGTGGTCAGCTGGCTGACCGGCCTGCCGCCCGACGGCTACAACGCCGTCTTCCAGATGTCGGTGAGCATAGCCGCTCTCTTTTACCTCTTCATCGGCCTGTGGTGCCTCGCCGGGCTCATGAAGCTGTTGCAGGTGAAAAAGGGTATTGCAGCCGTCGTGCTCCTGGTGGTGGTGGCCGGCACCAACCTGTTGTTATACACGGTGGAGGCACCGGCCATGTCGCACGTTTATTCCTTTGCCGCCGTTGCCGCCTTCATGTACTTCATGGCCCTGTATTTCAGATGGCCCGGTACCCGAACAGGTATTCTGGCTGCCGTGACCCTGGCAGCCGTCATTCTCATCAGGCCCGCGGATGGCATCATCGTGCTGCTGATACCTTTTCTGGCCGGCGACAGACACACTATGGAAAAAGGAATCAGAACCTTCTGGAGCCAGCCGGCAATGTGGATTCCTGCCCTCCTGCTTTTTGCGCTGATCCTCTTCATCCAGCCGTTGCTGTGGCATGCGGGTACCGGCCACTGGCTGCTGTGGGGCTACCGCGGCGAGGGGTTCTATTTCACCCACCCCGCCGTTCTGAAAACACTGTTCAGCTTCCAGAAAGGATTTTTCATTTATACCCCCGCCGCCTTGCTTTCTCTGGCCGGCCTGATCCCCCTGTTCAGGAAAAGCCCCTGGCAATTTACCTGGGTGGTCTGTTTTCTGGCCGTGCTCGTCTGGTTAGTCAGTGCCTGGTGGAACTGGTATTACGGTGACAGCTTCGGGCAGCGGGTGTTCATCGATTTTTACGTCCTCTTCGCCCTGCTGCTGGCCTTGCTTCTGCAAAGCTTCCGTGGCAGGGCAGTGCCGGCCGTTATCATGGCAGTGCTGATCGCCGCCCTGGGGTCACTCAACCTGCTTCAGAGCTGGCAATATGCCCGTGGCATCATACACCCTTACGCCATGAACCGCGACAAGTACCGCATGGTTTTCCTCCGCACGGGCCAGGAATACCGAAACCTGTTCAGCGGGCCACGCAACGTGGTGCCGTATGGCGTTGATTTAAAAAATCCGCTGGCTGTATGGTATAACGATTTCGAGCAGACCGACAGCGCCTGGATCACCAGTGGCAGGATGGATTGGCCCGGTGCTCACAGCGGCCATGCCGTGGCCTTCTTAGGCAGTGAACACCATTTCAGCTCGGCCCTGCTGATCACCGGCGATGACCGTTTCACCGGCATCGACGGTCTTTATATGAAAGCAGTGGCGTGGATCAATGATCTCGACAGGCATGCGGCCGACAGCGCCATGCTGGTCATCTCACTGGCCGATCAATGGGATAAGATATACTATTGGGATTCGTGCCCCCTGAACGAGATGCCGGAGGATAGGACCGGCCGTTGGCGCCACGTGTCGTTTGGTCTGGAGCTGCCCACAATCAAAGATAAGGACGACAAGCTGAAAATATTCGTATGGAATAAGGGAACAGGCAGGCTGCTGGTGGATGATTTTAAAATAGAAATATACAAATAGACTTTATAGAATGTGGATTTTTACAATCCTCATGCCTGTGCCGTGGGACCTCCCAGTTGGAAGGGCGGCATGGCCTCACCGGCCGGCTCTTTTATGGTGCCGTGCACCGACTCGTACTTGGTGATATTGTCTTTCAGAGCCCTGAAGAGCCTTTTGGCGTGTTGCGGTGTCAGCACGATACGTGCCTTCACCTTGGCTTTGGGGACGCCCGGCATCATCTTCACAAAGTCGATAATGAACTCCGACGGTGAATGGGTGATGATGGCGAGGTTCGAGTAGATGCCGTCGCCGACTTCTTCGCTCAGCTCGATGTTCAGCTGTTGTGGTTTGCGTTGTTCTTCCATGATGTCTGTTTTTATTCGGGTAATGCCGATGCATCCTCTTTCGAGGCCATCAGTGCTTCATATTCCTCTTTAGATCCCACGATGAGGTTGTCGTATTCGCGCAGGCCTGTGCCGGCGGGGATGAGGTGTCCGACGAGGACGTTCTCCTTCAATCCGAGCAGGTCATCGCTTTTGGCTCTGATGGCCGCCTCGGTGAGCACTTTGGTGGTCTCCTGGAACGACGCCGCCGACAGGAAGCTTTTGGTCTGCAGCGACGCCTTGGTGATGCCCTGCAACACCTGCCGTGCTGTGGCCGGCTGCGCATCGCGCGACTCCACCAGCCTCTTGTCCTTACGTTTCAACAGTGAGTTCTCGTCCCTCAGCTTACGTGCACTGACGATCTGGCCCGGTTTCAGGGTGACCGAGTCGCCCGCATCGGTGACGATCTTCTTACCGAAGATCCAGTCATTCTCTTCAAAGAAGTCGATCTTGTTGACCAGTTCACCTTCGAGGAACTTCGTGTCGCCGGGGTCCACTACCTCCACCTTGCGCATCATCTGGCGGACGATGACCTCGAAATGCTTGTCGTTGATCTTGACGCCCTGCAAACGGTAAACCTCCTGGATCTCATTGACGATGTATTCCTGCACTTTCATGGGACCTTTGATGGCCAGGATATCCGACGGGGCTATCTCGCCTTCCGACAGCGGCGTGCCCGCTTTCACATAGTCATTTTCCTGGGCCAGGATCTGTTTTGAAGTCGGTATGAGGTAGCTTTTTTCCTCTCCTGTCTTGGAGGTAATGATGACCTCGCGGTTACCTCTCTTCAGCCTCTTGCCGAACGACACCACACCGTCGATCTCGGCGACGATGGCGGGATCGGAAGGATTACGTCCCTCGAACAGCTCGGTCACACGCGGCAGCCCTCCCGTGATATCTCCCGACTTACCGATGGCACGTGGTATCTTCACCATGATCTCGCCGGCTTTAATTTTCTGACCGTCCTCGACGACGAGGTGGGCGCCCACCGGGATGTCATAGCTCTTGATGATGTCACCGGTCGCGGTCATGATATTGATGGTCGGGTTTTTGGTCTTCAGTCTCGTTTCGATGATCACCTTGTCATAATAGCCTGTTTGTTCGTCAGATTCAACGCGGAAGGTGACGTTTTCGATGATGCTCTCAAAGGCGATCTTGCCGCTCACCTCCGACAGTATCACGGCGTTATAGGGGTCCCATTCGGCGATGACGTTGCCCTTGTAAATCTCGGCCCCGCTGCGGTAGTGCAGTTTGGCACCGTAAGGGATATTGGCCGATGACAAGGCAATGTTGGTTTTTCTGTCGACGATGCGCATCTCGGCTGAACGTCCGATGACAATATCGTAAGTCCTGCCTTCGGAGTCTTTGTACTCTACCGACCGCAGTTCATCAATCTCCAGCACGCCGTCGTATTTCGATTCTATCTTGGATATGATGGCTATGTTTGAAGCGGTGCCGCCGACGTGGAACGTACGCAGTGTCAGCTGTGTGCCGGGTTCGCCAATGGACTGGGCGGCGATGACGCCGACAGCCTCACCCTTCTGCACCAGCTTGCCCGTGGCCAGGTTACGTCCGTAACAATTAGTGCAGACACCTATCTTCGATTCGCAGGTCAGTACCGAGCGTATCTCCACCTCTTCAATGGGTGAATTTTCAATCTTTTCGGCCACCGCTTCGGTTATTTCCTGTCCCGCCAGGATGATCAGCGCACCCGTCTGGGGATGGTAAATATCATGCAGTGACACACGTCCCAGTATACGGTCATACAGTTTCTCCACGACCTCCTCATTCTTCTTGAGTGCCGTGATGGTGAGGCCTCTCAGGGTGCCGCAGTCTTCTTCGGTGATGACCACGTCCTGCGACACGTCGACCAGACGGCGGGTGAGGTAGCCGGCGTCGGCGGTCTTCAGGGCCGTGTCGGCCAGACCTTTTCTGGCACCATGGGTGGAGATGAAATATTCCAGCACCGACAGGCCCTCCTTGAAGTTCGACAGGATGGGGTTCTCGATGATCTCACCGCCCGTGGCTGTCGATTTCTGGGGTTTGGCCATCAAACCCCTCATCCCTGACAGCTGGCGTATCTGTTCCTTGGAGCCCCTGGCGCCAGAGTCGAGCATCATGAACACGGGGTTGAAGCCCTGGCGGTCCTGCGACAACTGCTGGATCAGCGACTGTGTGAGCTGTGAGTTGGTATGGGTCCAGATGTCGATGATCTGGTTGTAACGTTCATTATAGGTGATGAAACCCATGTTATAGTTGTTCATGACATCCTCCACCTCGGCGTTGGCTTTGGCTATCAGTTTCTCCTTACCTTCGGGGATGATCACGTCGGCGAGGTTGAACGACAGCCCGCCCTTGAACGACATGGTGAAGCCCAGGTCCTTGATGTCATCGAGGAATTGCGCCGTGGTGGCCGTGCCGGTCTGGCGCATGATGTCGCCGATGATATCCCTGAGGCTTTTTTTGGTCAGCAGCTCGTTCACGTAACCATATTCACGGGGCACGTGCTGGTTCAGCAGCACACGTCCCGTCGTTGTCTCGATTAATTCGCTCTTTTCGTGACCGTCTTCCCTCACTTTCAGTCTGACCTTGATGAAGGCGTGCAGATCCAGTCTGCCTTCATTATATGCTATAAGTACCTCTTCAGGGGAATAGAAGACATGCCCTTCGCCCTTGACGATGTTATCGGGTTCGCTGCGGCGTCCTTTGGTGAGGTAGTACAGGCCGAGCACCATATCCTGTGACGGCACGGCGATGGGTGCGCCGTTGGCAGGATTCAGGATATTATGCGATGCCAGCATCAGCAGCTGTGCTTCCAGTATAGCGGCGTTACCCAGCGGCACATGCACGGCCATCTGGTCACCGTCGAAGTCGGCATTGAAAGCCGTACACGACAAGGGATGCAGCTGTATGGCTTTGCCCTCGATGAGCTTGGGCTGGAAAGCCTGTATGCCCAGACGGTGCAATGTGGGCGCACGGTTCAGCATCACAGGATGACCCTTGAGGATGTTCTCCAGGATATCCCACACCACCGGATCTTTCCTGTCGACGATCTTCTTGGCCGATTTGACCGTTTTCACGATGCCTCTCTCGAGGAGCTTGCGTATGATGAACGGCTTGAAGAGCTCACTGGCCATCTCTTTCGGCAAGCCGCATTCATTGAGTTTGAGCTCGGGGCCCACCACAATGACCGAACGGCCCGAATAGTCGACGCGTTTACCAAGGAGGTTCTGACGAAAACGGCCCTGTTTGCCTTTAAGGCTGTCGCTGAGGGATTTCAGAGCCCTGTTCGACTCCGTTTTCACGGCGTTTACCTTGCGGGAGTTGTCGAACAACGAGTCGACGGCTTCCTGCAGCATTCGTTTTTCATTACGCAGGATGACATCCGGCGCCTTGATTTCGATGAGCCTCTTCAGTCTGTTGTTGCGTATGATGACCCTTCGGTAGAGGTCGTTGAGGTCGCTGGTGGCGAAGCGGCCGCCGTCGAGCGGCACCAGAGGCCGCAGCTCGGGCGGGATGACCGGCACCACCTTCACGATCATCCATTCGGGCCTGTTCTCGATATTCTTATTGGCCTCACGGAAGGCCTCGAACACCTGCAGACGCTTGAGGGCATCCTGCTTGCGCTGCTGTGAGGTCTCCGTACTGGCTTTATGCCGCAGATCGTACGACATCTGATCCAGATCAAGACGTGCCAGAAGATCGTGCAGAGCCTCGGCACCCATCTTGGCAATGAACTTATCGGGATTGTTATCGTCGAGGTACTGGTTTTCAGGAGGCAGACCGTCGACGATCTGGAAATATTCTTCTTCGGAAAGAAAATCCAGGTATTTGACGCCGTCTTTTTCCTTGATGCCGGGATTGATCACCACATAACGCTCATAGTAAATAATGGAGTCGAGTTTTTTTGTGGGCAATCCCAGAAGAGCCCCTATTTTGTTGGGCAGGGAACGGAAGAACCAGATATGTGCCACGGGGACGACGAGCTGTATGTGTCCCATCCGCTCGCGCCGCACTTTCTTCTCGGTCACTTCCACGCCACAGCGGTCGCACACGATACCTTTATAACGTATCCTTTTGTACTTGCCGCAATGGCATTCCCAGTCTTTTACCGGCCCGAAGATCCGTTCGCAGAACAAACCGTCGCGTTCAGGTTTGTAAGTGCGGTAGTTGATTGTTTCGGGTTTGAGCACTTCACCGCTCGACAATTCGAGGATATGTTCAGGTGAAGCCAGACTGACGGTTATTTTGTTGAAACTGCTGCTGACAGTCGTTTCTTTTCGAAAAGCCATATGTTAATTTTATTTGGTTCAGAAATTATAAAGAACATGACATCATCCTTTGATGCTGTCTCCGGGTGATGATAACGCCTTATTCAAAGGTGATGTTCAGTCCCAGTCCTCTCAGTTCATGTACCAGGACGTTGAATGACTCGGGTATGCCGGGCACCGGCATATTCTCACCCTTGACGATGGCTTCATAAGCCTTGGCGCGGCCCTGCACGTCATCGGATTTCACTGTGAGTATCTCCTGAAGGATGTGGGCGGCGCCGAAAGCTTCAAGGGCCCACACTTCCATCTCACCGAAGCGCTGTCCGCCGAACTGAGCCTTGCCACCCAGGGGTTGCTGGGTGATGAGTGAATAGGGGCCGATGGAACGGGCGTGCATCTTGTCGTCGACCATGTGGTGCAGCTTGAGCATGTATATGTAACCCACTGTGGCCGGCTGGTCGAAACGTTCTCCTGTGCCACCGTCGTAAAGGTACACACGGCCGTCCGCGGCGAGGTTGGCCTGACGCATGTACTCATTGATTTGTTCATTGGTGGCGCCATCGAAGATGGGCGATGAGAAACGCAGTCCCAGCTTGTACCCTGCCCAGCCCAGCACCGTCTCGTAGATCTGTCCCAGGTTCATTCGTGAGGGCACACCCAGCGGGTTGAGGACGATGTCGACGGGGGTGCCGTCCTCGAGGAAAGGCATGTCTTCTTCCCTGACGATTTTGGCTACGATACCTTTATTGCCATGACGCCCCGCCATCTTGTCACCGACCTTCAGCTTGCGTTTCTTGGCGACATAGACTTTGGCCATCTGCACGATGCCGTTGGGTAATTCATCGCCGACAGTGGCGACGAACTTTTTCCGGTTATAAATGCCCAGTATCTCCTTATACTTTATACCGTAATTATAAAGAAGCTGTTTGATCATGTCATTCCTGTCCTTGTCGGTGGTCCATTTATTGGGATTGACCACATTGAAGTCCAGGTTCATCAGCATTTTCTGTGTGAACTTGACTTTCTTGGGGATGATCTCTTCCTTAAAATTATTATAGACGCCCTGCGACACTTTCCCGTTGACAAGGAATGTCAGCTTATCGATGAGTTTTGTTTTCAGTTCGTCGCTTTGCTTTTTAAACTCCCTGTCGAGTTTTGTCAGGTCGTCTTTTTCCTTGGCTTTGGCTTTACGGTCCTTGATGACCCTTGAAAAAAGCTTTTTATCCACCACCACGCCCTGCATGGACGGGGGTGCTTTGAGGGAGGCGTCCTTCACATCGCCGGCTTTGTCGCCGAAGATAGCCCTTAACAGTTTCTCTTCGGGTGTGGGATCGCTTTCGCCTTTAGGGGTA
The DNA here is from genome assembly GCA_964628285.1 of uncultured Lentimicrobiaceae bacterium. GTDB lineage: Bacteria > Bacteroidota > Bacteroidia > Bacteroidales > JAGONC01 > JAPLDP01. The sequence continues at coordinate 12,664 of CAZVNP010000050.1, read as the reverse complement.
ATTTTACCGATAAGGATATCGCCCTCCTTCACGTCCGCCCCGATGCGTATCAGGCCATTTTCATCGAGGTCTTTTGTCGCTTCGGTGCTGACGTTGGGGATGTCGTTGGTCAGCTCTTCGAGGCCTCTCTTGGTATCGCGTACTTCAAGGGTGAACTCCTCGATATGGACGGAGGTGAAGAGGTCTTCCTTCACCAGTCGCTCGGAGACGACGATGGCATCCTCAAAGTTATAGCCTTTCCAGGGCATGAAAGCGACCATGAGGTTACGTCCCAGTGCCAGCTCGCCGTCTTTGGTGGCATAACCCTCGCAGAGCACCTGTCCTCGGGTGATCTTCTCACCCTTGGTGACGATGGGTCGCAGGTTGATGCAGGTATTCTGGTTCGTTCGTGAGAACTTGGTCAGTTTATAGCGTTTCACATCGTCGTCGAAGCTGATCAGTTTCTCTTCCTCGGGTCTGTTATACCTGATGATGGTCTCATTGGCATCGACGTATTCGACGATGCCGTCACCTTCGGCGTTGAGCAGTGCGCGTGAGTCCTGAGCCACCTGCACTTCGATGCCGGTGCCGACGATGGCCACCTCGGGATTGAGCAGTGGCACGGCCTGCCGCATCATGTTCGATCCCATGAGGGCCCTGTTGGCGTCGTCGTGCTCAAGGAAAGGAATGAGAGAGGCGGCGATGGAGGCTATCTGGTTGGGTGCCACATCGATAAGGTTCACCTTCTCGCTGCTGATGATTGGATAATCGGCCTGGAAACGCGCCTTCACCTTCTCGGGCAGGATACGCCCTTCCTCTTCGGTAGGCGTATTAGCCTGCGCGATGATCATCTCTTCTTCTTCCTCGGCGCTGAGGTACACCGGAGGCTCGTTAAGCAGCACCTGACCGTTCTCCACGCGGCGATAAGGTGTCTCGATAAAGCCCAGATGATTGATCTTGGCATACACACATAGCGAAGAGATCAGACCGATATTGGGGCCTTCGGGTGTTTCGATGGTACACAACCGGCCATAATGGGTATAATGGACATCACGCACCTCGAAGCCGGCTCTCTCGCGTGAGAGTCCCCCGGGGCCGAGGGCCGAGACCCTTCTTTTATGGGTGATCTCCGACAGCGGGTTGGTCTGATCCATGAACTGCGACAGCTGGTTGGTGCCGAAGAACGAGTTGATCACCGACGACAGCGTCTTGGCGTTGATCAGATCCATGGGTGTGAACACCTCGTTATCCCTGACGTTCATTCTCTCCCTGATAGTCCGCGCCATACGTGCCAGGCCCACGCCGAACTGATTGTACAGTTGTTCACCGACGGTACGGACACGCCGGTTACTGAGATGGTCGATGTCGTCGACCTCCGTCTTGGAGTTGGCCAGTTCAATCAGATGCTTGATGATGGATATGATATCCTCCTTGGTCAGCACCCTCACGTCGAGGGAGGTCTGCATTGACAGTTTCCTGTTGATGCGGTACCTTCCCACATCGCCCAGGTCGTAACGTTTATCGGAGAAAAAGAGTTTCTCGATGATGCCACGCGCCGTCTCCTCATCGGGGGGCTCGGCATTACGTAACTGCCTGTAAATGAACTCTACAGCTTCCTTCTCCGAATTGGCCGGGTCTTTTTGTAGTGTATTGAAGATAATTGAATAATCGGTGGTGGAACCGTCGTCTTTATGGATCAGGATGGATTTGATATCGGCATCGATGATCTGATCGATGTGTTTGTTTTCCAATACGGTCTCCCGCTCAATGATCACCTCGTTACGTTCGATGGACACCACCTCGCCCGTATCCTCGTCCACGAAATCCTCTATCCATGACCTCACGACACGTGCTGCCAGACTGGCGCCAAGGACTTTCTTAAGGTTCGCCCTCGACACTTTGACCTCCTGCGCCAGGTTGAATATTTCAAGGATGTCCCTGTCCGTTTCATAGCCTATAGCCCTTAACAGGGTGGTGACAGGTAATTTCTTTTTCCTGTCGATATAGGCGTACATGACGTTATTGATATCGGTTGTGAACTCCATCCAGCTGCCCTTAAAGGGAATGATACGTGCCGAATAGAGTTGTGCCCCGTTGGGGTGGAAGCTTGTTCCGAAGAAGACTCCCGGGGAGCGGTGCAACTGTGATACGACGACACGTTCGGCGCCGTTGATGATAAAGGTTCCTTTAGGTGTCATATAGGGCATCATCCCAAGGTATACATCCTGAATGATGGTCTCAAAATCTTCATGTTCAGGGTCGGTGCAGTACAGCTTCAGTTTGGCTTTCAGCGGGACGCTGTAAGTCAGCCCCCTTTCAATGCACTCATCGATGGAGTACCGCGGCGGATCAATGAAATAGTCAAGAAATTCCAGGACAAAGTTATTGCGTGCATCCGTGATGGGGAAATTCCCCGTGAAGACCTTGTACAGGCCTTCGTTGATCCGGTCCTCAGGATTGGTCTCCAGCTGGAAGAAGTCCTGAAAGGACTTTAACTGAACATCAAGAAAATCAGGATATTCGGCTTCCACTTTTGTGTTGCCGAAGTTGATTCTTTCGATTTTTTCTATTGCCAAGGTGTTATGAATTTAAGGTTTGAGTAAGTGAAATTAAAATAATGTATTCAACCGGGAAGCAGACCTTCTTCATGGCATCATGAAAGAAAGGCTGTCCCTTACAACATTATGTGTAACGTAACTACTTAACCTCAACCTCAGCGCCAGCTTCTTCTAATTGTTTCTTTAATGCTTCGGCCTCATCCCTGGTAACGCCTTCCTTGATTGCTTTCGGGGCGGCGTCGACAAGTTCTTTGGCCTCTTTCAGACCCAGGCTGGTCATTTCCTTTACCAGTTTCACCACGGCCAGTTTAGAGAGACCCGGTGATTTGATGATCACGTCAAAAGCGGTTTTTTCTGCCGCTGCAGGCGCTGCGGCACCACCGGCGGCGGGTGCGGCCACAACCGTTGCCGCTGCCGCAGGTTCGATACCATAGTCACTTTTTAATATTTGCGCCAGTTCATTTACTTCCTTAACTGTTAAATTTACCAGTTGTTCTGCGAACACTTTTAAATCTGCCATCGCTATTTAATTTATTAGTTGTTAATTATTTCCTTTCATTTTTCCGGAGGATAGCCGTGACTATCTTTCGGAGAGGCTCTTCAGTATCCCGGTCAGGTTATGACCACCCGATTGCAGGGCCATGATCACATGACGCAGGGGAGACTGCAGCATGCCAATGACATCGGCTATCATCTCATTCTTCGATTTAATGTTGGCCAGCGTCTCAAGCTGGTCATCGCCGATATAAACCATTTCCCCGACGAAAGCGCCTTTGAGGATGGGTTTGTCGGAGTCTTTCCTGAATTCCTGTATCAACCGTGCTGGTGCATTGCCTGTGGCGGAGATCATCAGTGATGTGGAGCCGTTGAGGATATCATACAATGTCTCATAGTCCTTCCCTGTTTTTTTCATGGCTTTCTTGAGGAGGGTGTTCTTGACCACCATCAGTTTCACATCCCTCTTGAAGCACAGCCGCCTGAGGTTGGTTGTCTTCTCTGAGTTCAGGTCTGAGATGTCGGCAAAATAAACATTGGTGCTATTCTGGAGCTGATCCGTCAGCGTCCCGATCATCTGGTTTTTTTCTTCTCGTGTCATTTCTTTCTAACTTCAATGATGTTTAATTACGGCCTGTCTCACGCCGATACCGATTTCTGCTCCACGCGCACCCCGGGGCTCATGGTGCTTGAGATGAAAATGCTTTTCACATAGGTGCCCTTGGCTGCCGAGGGTTTCAGTTTGATGATGGTTTGAACGAGTTCCTTTGCGTTCTCGACGATCTTATCTTTTTCAAAGGACACTTTCCCTATGGAAGCATGGATGATACCGTATTTATCGACCTTAAAGTCGATTTTTCCGGCTTTGACCTCCCTGACGGCTTTCCCGATATCCATGGTGACCGTTCCCGACTTGGGATTGGGCATGAGGCCGCGGGGTCCGAGGATCTTACCGAGGGCTCCCACTTTTGACATCACCGACGGCATGGTGATGACCACGTCAATATCGGTCCATCCGCCTTTTATTTTCTGAATGTAGTCATCCAGTCCCACATAATCGGCGCCCGCTTCATTGGCTTCCTCCTCCTTGTCGGGTGTGCATAGCACCAGCACCCTCTTGGTCCTGCCGGTGCCATGAGGCAGGGTGACCGTGCCCCGGACCATTTGATTGGCTTTACGTGGGTCCACACCCAGGCGAACGTCAATGTCGACCGACGCATCAAATTTGGTGGTGGTGACCTCTTTGATGATACCCACGGCCTCCGGCAAAGCATAGGAGGCACCCCTGTCATACTTCGTCAAAGCGGTTTTTCTATGTTTAGTCAACTGAGTCATCTCTGCAAAACATTAAATATCATTTATTAACAAACTTTCATTCAGGTTGTTCGCCCTTGATGGTGATGCCCATGCTGCGGGCTGTGCCTGCCACCATTTTAATGGCCGACTGCAGTGTAAAGGCATTCAGGTCGTTCATTTTATCTTCGGCGATGGTTTTCACCTGTTCCCAGGTGACCGACGCCACTTTCTGCCTGTTGGGTTCGGGCGAGCCCTTCTGTATCTTCGCCGCTTCCATCAGTTGCACGGGGACAGGGGGTGATTTGACGATGAAATTGAACGACTTGTCCTTGAAGACCGTGATGATAACCGGCAGTAATTTCCCGGCCTTATCCTGTGTCCGGGCATTGAACTGTTTACAGAATTCCATGATGTTCACACCCTTGGCCCCCAGGGCAGGGCCTACCGGCGGTGAGGGGTTGGCAGCACCGCCCCTGATCTGTAACTTGATGATTCCGCTTACTTCTTTCGCCATATCTGTTGTTTATTATCCATTCCTTCCGTTTTATAGGTTATTCCGGCCGCCATAACGGTCACTGTTCTTTCTCCACCTGCATGAAGCTCAGTTCCAGCGGGGTTTTGCGACCGAATATCTTCACCATGACCTTCAGTTTCTTTTTTTCTTCGTTGATCTCCTCAATCACGCCGCTAAAGCTGTTAAAAGGCCCGTCGATGACGGTGACTGTTTCGCCGACGATGAACGGGACATTGATCTCCTCGCCCTGACCGGTGAGTTCATCCACCTTGCCAAGTATTCTGTTGACTTCGGAGGGACGCATGGGATGGGGTTCACCTTTGGAGCCCAGGAAGCCCAGCACCCCCGGCACATTCCTGATGACATGAGTGATCTCTCCCGCCAGGTTGGCCTCGATGAGGATGTATCCCGGTAAATAATTCCTTTCCTTGCTGACTTTTTTACCTTTCCTCACCTGGTAGATTTTCTCAGTCGGGATGAGCACCTGGGAGATATAATCCTGAAGCTTCAGGCGGCTGATCTCACTCTCGATGTACTGCTTCACCTTCTTCTCATTGCCGCTGATCGCCTTCAGAACATACCATTTTTTTTCTTGTTCACTCATGTTGAATGCCCCTTGAAGTGTTGAATGACAGATAAAGAAACCAGATGGGATGACGTTAAAATAGCTTATAGTATTGTTCCAGGATACCCTTGAAGGACATATCCATGATGAAAACGACCAGCGCGATGATCAGGGAGGCTACGAAGACCACGATGGCGCTGGATTGCAGCTCACTCCATGTGGGCCACGACACTTTGTGCATCAGTTCATCGTAACTGTCTTTGATATATTCTTTAATCTTGTTGCGTGCCATTGCTATGAATCTTATTATTAGCACGGGTAGCAGGACTCGAACCTGCAACCAATGGTTTTGGAGACCACTACTCTACCAATTGAGCTACACCCGTACAGATGTTTTTTCATTTTAACCGGATAAAGGCATCCGTCATATGGTGATACCTATGTTGAGGAGGCACAGCCTGATCAGTCGATGATTTCGGTGACCTGGCCGGCGCCCACCGTCCGGCCTCCCTCACGAATAGCGAAGCGCAAGCTTTTGTTCATGGCTATCTCGTGGATGAGCCGCACTTCGATGGTCAGGTTATCGCCGGGCATGACCATTTCCACGCCCTGTGGCAAGGTGATCTCACCGGTGACATCGGTGGTTCTGAAGTAGAATTGCGGCCGGTATTTATTATGAAAGGGGGTATGTCGTCCACCTTCTTCTTTCTTGAGAACATAGACCTCGCCTTTAAAATGTTTATGCGGGGTTATGGAGCCGGGTTTAGCCACCACCATACCGCGGGCAATATCTGTTTTCTCGATGCCCCTGAGCAGCAGACCGGCATTGTCGCCGGCTTCGCCCTGGTCAAGGATCTTGCGGAACATCTCCACGCCGGTGACGACCGACTTCAGTTTCTCGGCGCCCAGACCGACGATATCGACGGGGTCGCCCACTTTGATGATGCCCTGTTCAATCCTGCCGGTAGCCACGGTGCCACGGCCGGTGATGGAGAAGACATCTTCGACGGGCATCAGGAAGTCCTTGTCCCTGTCGCGCACGGGCAAGGGGATCCATTTATCGCATGCATCGAGCAGTTCGAAGATTTTGGGTATCCACTTGGGTTCCTTATTCAGAGCGCCCAGAGCCGAGCCGCGGATAATGGGTGAGTCGTGCTCAAACTTATAGAAAGCCAGCAGGTCTCTGATTTCCATATCGACCAGTTCGAGGAGTTCTTCGTCATCGACCATATCGACTTTATTCATGAATACGACGATCTTAGGCACGCCGACCTGACGGGCGAGAAGGATGTGTTCCCGTGTTTGGGGCATGGGACCGTCGTTGGCGGCCACGACAAGAATAGCACCATCCATCTGTGCTGCTCCCGTCACCATGTTTTTTATATAGTCGGCATGTCCAGGGCAGTCGACATGTGCGTAATGCCTGTTGACCGTCTGATATTCAATATGGGCGGTGTTTATCGTAATGCCTCTGGCTTTTTCTTCGGGGGCATTATCGATCTCATCAAAGGATTTGTATACAGCCAATCCTTGATCCTGCAAATTCAGGGTGATAGCAGCCGTCAACGTTGTCTTGCCATGGTCGATATGGCCGATGGTTCCAATATTGACGTGCGGCTTGGTACGTTCGAACTTTTCTTTTGCCATTTGAAATAATGTTTAAAAATTAGTTTATAAATCAACTGCTACAATCTGAGCCAATGACGGGGGTCGAACCCGTGACCTCATCCTTACCAAGGATGCGCTCTACCGACTGAGCTACATCGGCTTGATGGGAGCGGAAAACGGGGCTCGAACCCGCCACCTACAGCTTGGAAGGCTGTCGCTCTACCAAATGAGCTATTTCCGCATCATGAGTCCGGATTCTCGTGTCCAAATCTAAAATCTCCCCTTTCTCCCTTTCTCCCTTCTCCCACTTTCCTCACCCCCTCACACTCACACCCACACCCACACTCACACCCATTTCGTGGGGAGAGGAGGATTCGAACCTCCGAAGGCATCGCCAACAGATTTACAGTCTGCCCCATTTGGCCACTCTGGAATCTCCCCTTCCATTCCTTCATCCATTAAAAGAACAGAGCCGATGGACGGATTCGAACCGCCGACCAGCTGATTACAAATCAGCTGCTCTGACCAGCTGAGCTACATCGGCATCGCGTCAAAGCCTTCATTACCAAATAAAAAATGCAGCCCTGGGAAAAGGACTGCAAATTTATGAACTATCACAATAATAACAAAGAAATTTAATTTTTTTTGTAAAATTATTTAACCCTGATCAGCTCCTCAGTTTGTCCTTATATTTTATCAGCTGACGGGCCAATGCTTCTACGGCGATATCGGTTGCCTCTTCAAACGTCTTGCATTGTTTCTTGGCAAACAGATCATTACCTCTGACAAAAAGACGTATCTCAGCGATCTTGTTTTCAGGTGTATCGGTATTTGCCACTTTCAGTTTCACCTCGCTTCCCAGAAGACCGTCGTAATAATGTGACAATTTGGTTACTTTCTCATTGATGAACTGCTTCAGCTTACGATCAGCCTTGAACCTTACCGATGTGATATTAACGTTCATACTTAACCTCCTTTTTTTTATGCCCTGGGATGGGCTTGTTGATATATTCGCTTGAGTTTCTCAATGGTGTTATGGGTATAAACCTGTGTCGCCGACAGATTGGCATGACCCAGGAGCTCTTTCACCGCATTCAGGTCGGCACCATTATCCAGCAGCATGGTGGCGAAAGTGTGCCGCAAGACATGAGGGCTTTTTTTATCGGTTGTTGTCACTGCACTTAAATATTTGGTTACAACACGATAGATCAGCTTTGGATAAGTGGCAGTTCCTTTATCTGTAACAAAAAGATAACCCTCTTTGTTCGTGCTGACCACATCACGGTCACGTTCTTTCCGGTAGGCGGTGATCAGGTCTCTGAAAGTTATGGTGATAGGTATCAGTCTTTCCTTGTTTCGCTTGCCGAGCACCCTGATGGTCAGATTATAGATGTCAACATCACGGTCTCTCAGGTTGATGAGTTCCGACAGGCGCATGCCGGTCTGGTAAAACATCTCCAGGATCAGATGGTCGCGCACGCCGGTAAAACCCTCCCCGAAAGCGGCGGAATCGAAAAAAAGAGCCATCTTCTCCCCGTTAATGAAAACCGGCAGCTTCTTGGGCTCTTTGGGTGGTACCACACGGTTCATCGGGTTTTGGGTGATGATGCCTTCCCTGCGCAGGAATCTGTAATAGCACCGCAACGTGCTGAGCTTACGGTTGACAGCCCTGGCGGTGACATGTTTATCCATCAGGTCGACCAGCCACGAACGGATCATCTGATGATCGGCCTGCGAAAGGTCTTCGACGTCATAATGCTCGGTCAGATACTCCCGGAATTGATTCAGATCGGTGCGGTAGGCTGTGATGGTATGGGGTGAATATCGCTTCTCAAACTGGATGTACCCTATAAACTTCTCCTGCATCATTCAGCAAAAATAAAAAGGAAGAAATCCTCTTACTTTAAAACCTAACGTTAAAATTAATACAAAATTTTAAAGAAAAGGGATTTCTTCCCCTAAAAAATCAGAAATTTTATTCCTTGGAATGTTGCAGTTTCTGGATAAAGATGGCTCTTAAACGTTCTTCTCTTTTTTTCACCGAAGGTTTGGTAAACTTCTGCCTCTCCCTGAGCTCTTTGACTACGCCCGTTTTCTCAAACTTCCTTTTCAGCTTCTTCAGAGCCCTGTCGATGCTTTCACCTTCTTTAACCGGTACTATGATCATAGTAAATATCTCTCCTTTTTAATAAATGATAATGAGTTATCTATGCCAAAACAGGGGTGCAAAGGTATACATTTCGCAATTACCAACAAAATTTTTCACCAAATGTTCTGTAACCTGCTAATGATATCAAAGGTTGTTCAGGATAAATTCGGTGATGTTCCGGAACAGATGGGTCCGTGTATTTCCTCCGTATATGCCGTGGATGCGGTTGGTGTAAAGCAGCATCTCGAAATCCTTGTCGGCCTGCACTAAGTGCTCCGTGAACTCGAACGTGTTCTGTGTGTGCACGTTGTCATCGGCAGTCCCATGGATGATGAGTAATTTTCCCTTGAATGTGTCCACAAAATTAATGGGTGCATTTTCGTCATAGCCCTGGGGATTTTCCTGTGGTGTGCGCATGTAGCGTTCGGTATAGATGTTATCATAATAACGCCAGTTGGAGACGGGAGCCACAGCCACGCCGGCCTTGAACAGGCCGTCGCCCTTGGTCAGGCACATCAAGGTCATATACCCCCCAAAGCTCCACCCCCACACGCCAATGCGGCCTGCATCGACATAGGGCAGTGATCCGAGGTAGCGGGCCGCTTCCGTCAGGTCGATGGTCTCATATTTCCCCATGTGGAGATAGGTGAGCTTGCGGAATGCCTCGCCCCGGCCGCCGGTGCCGCGGCCATCGACGCTGACGACGATGTATCCCTCCTGTGCCAGGTAATTGTCCCAGCCGAAGTTCCATCCGTCGATGACCGTCTGCGAATCGGGTCCCCCATAAACCGATATCAGCACGGGGTACCTGTGTGACGGATCAAAGTCAGGCGGCTTAAGCATGCTGCCGTTGAGCTCAATGCTATCAGCGGTCTTAAAAGTAAAAAGCTGCGGGGTAGTATAGGCATAGTCCTTCAGTTTATCAAGCAACGCCTGGTTATCTTCAAGGGTTCTCACCTCTTTCCCTTTGGACGTACAGACGGTGACCACATCGGGGGTGGTGTAATCGGAAAAATCATTGATGAAATATTGAAAGCGTTTGCTGAACGAGGCTGTGTTACTGCCGTCGCCGGGTGTTAAACGGGTCATGTGGCTGCCGTCGGTCATGATGGAATAAACCTCGCTTTTGACGGGTGTCACCGCCGACGCCTGGAAGAAAAGGAGTCCTTTATCCTCATTGATTCCGTAAAACTGCTTGACATCATAGTCGCCGGCGGTCACCCGGAACACATCAGGACCGGTCATGCTGCAAAGGTACAGGCCGTACCAGCCGTCGCGCTCGCTCACCCAGATGAAATGGTCGTCGTCCCTGAGAAATGTCAGGTCATCAAAATGTATTTCAGGGATGTAATATTTATTTTCTTCGGTAAAGAAGACCGTGGACCGGCCGCTGACGGCATCTGCAGCCAGGAGCTCGAGCTTGTTCTGAAGGCGGTTCATGCGGTAAATGCAGAGCGTGCCGGGACGGTTAGTCCATTTGATCCTCGGGATGTACTGATCGGTCTCGTCGCCAATATCCATGTTATAAGTGATACCTGTTGACAGGTCGTAGACATGCACCGTCACGATTGAATTGGGTTCGCCTGCCTTAGGGTAACGGAAGCTCCTGACACCGGGATAAAGAGCGTACTCTTTCAGCTCAGGGTACATGCCCTCGTACATGATCATGCTGTACACGGGTATGTTCCTCTCGTCGAAACGTATGTAGGCCAGACGTTTGCCATCGGAGGACCAGTCATAGGCCCGTACCAGGCTGAATTCCTCCTCATAGACCCAGTCAGGGGCGCCGTTGACGATCTCGTCCTGCCGGCCGTCGTGGGTGATCTGCTTCTCCTCACCCGTCTCAAGATTGACGATAAAAAGGTCATTGTCTCTCATGAAAGCCACCATGGAGGCATCAGGCGAAAAGGTGGCGAGTTGCTGCTTGCCTTTCACCGACAAGGGTCGCAGTTCCTTAGTTTTAAACGTATAGATGTAATAATCGGCCTTGAAGGAATGACGGTACAGCTGTTCCCGCGCTGTGATGAGCAGTATCTTCGATTCATCCCGGCTGAAGGTGTAATCGTCGAATGAACTCATCGGTTGCTCACCAAACCATGACAGGTTGAGCAACGTGTCGGCAGTTTTACCTGTCGCATAATCGTATTTAATGATTGTCCGTCCGTCACGTGACCGGGTATAGTGAAGACCGTCACTCATCGATTTTATCCCATACACCGTCTGAGGAAAAAAGGTGTAATTCTTAATGACATCGTCAAGTGATATCTTCTGAGTCCCATTTTGCGCAACCGGCACCAGGGGACAAAACAGAATGACAATTAACAACATCCGCCCAAGCGTTAGCTTTCTCATTGCTGTATTGATTAAATTTAACCTCTGATTTAAAAGACTGAAAATGATTTTTCCTTATCTTTACACTTCTTTTTTCAAAAGTAAACAAATAGGAAGTCACACTTAAAATCAAATCCATGAAAAAGTATTACATTTTTACGTTTCTGTTAGGCATTCTCATCTCCATGCGCTTGGCAGCTCAGGACTCCATTCCCAACAAGGGCTTTGAGGAATGGACAAATTATGGCGCATACGAAAATCCCAACTTCTGGGATACGCCGAATGAATTTACCGGGATTGTTAGTCTTTACACGGTCACCAAAGATTCGATCGGAGTTTACGATGGACAGTATGCTACCCGCTTAGAAACCAAATATGTAGCTATAATGAATGTGCCAGGGTTAATCACCCTGGGGACCATTTCGGTGAATATAGCCACCCAGCAGTTCACCATCACGGGAGGCGCCGGTTTCACGGCACGCCCGGTAAAAATGACCGGTTACTACAAATATACGCCCCAGGGCAGCGATGCATGTTCATTTGCCATCATTCTCACCAAGTTCAACACCGCCACCAATCATCCCGACACCATCGGTGCAGGCCTTTTCGTCCAAGCCTCATTGGTGTCCGACTGGACTCTCTTTGAAGTCCCGGTCATATATCTTTCACAGGATACACCGGATACGATGAACATCATGATACAGTCCTCCCCCATCACCGGAGCGGTTGAGGGCTCGGTACTGCTGGTCGATGCTCTGGACCTCGATCTCGGCGTAGGCGTGAATGAAACCCTAAAAACAAAGCATGTCAGCCTGTTCTACGACCAGGCTCTGAGTCTGCTCAGCCTTGATTTCAATTATCCCGCTATGAAGCAGGTCGCGGTGAAGATTTATAGCCTCACGGGGCAGATGATGGTCAGCACTCAGGAAAACCTCTCCACGGGCCGGAAAAACATGGACCTGGGCCGTCTTCCCAAAGGTCTTTACATGGTTGAGGTCACCGGCGGTCATGACAGAGTGGTGCGTAAGATCATCAGATGATGTGTTAATTTGAAAATGAGCCAATTTTAAAATTAAAAAATTTTTAACTTTGACGCCCGGATTGAAATGATCCGGCAACGGGACGTTAGCTCAGCTGGTTTAGAGCGCATGCTTGACAGGCATGAGGTC
>CAZVNP010000049.1:22717-25872 GCA_964628285.1 uncultured Lentimicrobiaceae bacterium | reverse complement strand
AGCTATTACAACATCACCGGGTACCCCACGGCACACTTCGACGGGGTACTGGAATATGTCGGCGGCAGCACAAACCAAAGTAATTATTCCGTTTATCTTCCCTTATACAACCAGCGTAAAGCCATCCCTTCATCGTTCACCATCGATATTGACTTCACCAATACCGGCTTAAACTATAATGCCACCGTTGTCGTAACAAAGGTGGCCTCCACCACCAGCACGAACATGGTGCTGCATCTGGTGCTGACACAATCGAACATCTCCTATAACTGGCAGGGTCAGGATCACCTCAACTTCGTCGAGAGGCTGATGGTCCCCGATCAATATGGCACGCCTCTCGATTTCTCGGGCGGTGATGTGCAAACCCTCGACCTCCCTTTTACCATGGATGCCTCCTGGCCCAAGGAAGACTGTGAGCTGGTGGCTTTCATCCAGGACACTGACACGAAAGAGATCCTGCAGGGCGCCAAAAAAAACATGGCCACACCCGATTTCGACTATGACGTGGAGATGCTCAAACTGTATGATGTACCAGATAATAATTGCACCGGAGAGATATTACCCATTGTGACCTTCCAGAACTGGGGTGCTCAGGAGCTCACCAGCCTGACCCTGCATTATATGGTCATCGGCGGTGAACCCATGGATTTTGACTGGACCGGCAGCCTGGGCTTCCTCGATAAAACGACCGTCACCCTCGACCCCATTTACTTCACCCCCAGTCCCTCCAACGACTTTATGGTGTATACGATGAATCCCGACGGGGAGCAGGATGAGAATCCCACCAATGACACTCTCACCAAAATCTTCAGCTCCACGCAGGTCACCACCTATTACCGTGTGGCCCTGCTGCTGAAAACCGATGCCAATCCCCAGCAGACCACCTATGATATCGCCGACGCGGCCGGCTATGTGTGGTATACCGGCGGACCTTTCTCCCTGCCCAATCACGTTTACAAAGACACCTTTAATCTCTATAACAGCGATTGTTACCGGTTCACCATCTATGACTCCGGCGGCGACGGCCTGGAAGGCGGTTATTATACCCTGCGCGAGGCTTTTACCGGCGGTGTGGCGTTCGCCTCGGGAAGCGAGTTCACCACCATGGAACGGGCCGAATTTGAAGTGGACTGGGTCGGCATTGGTGATCAGACCGTATTTGAAGAAGGCGTTCATATCTCCCCTAATCCCTGTGAAGAGGGTACGACCCTTTACGTCACCCTCAAGGAAAATGAAAACGTGTCGTTCATCATATACAACGGTTTGGGACAGATCGTACACCGCCAAAATGCCGGTATTCTGACAGCCGGAGAACATGCTTTCATGCTCAAACACGAAAACCTCGCGGCGGGGATCAATTTCGTCCAGGTTAAGATCGGCGAGCGGACCTATTCGTCCAAAATACTCGTCAACCGGTGATTCACCATAAAAAGACATCATTTTTACCGATCCTTTAACTGAATGTTTATCATGAAAAGAATACTCGCTCTCATCGCCGTCAGTCTGCTTGTAACGGCGGTCTATTCACAACAGGTTCCGCGCGACAAAGTGATCGTGGAGATCGGCACGGGCACCTGGTGCCAGTATTGTCCCGGCGCCGCCCTTGGCGCCGACGACCTGGTGGCCAACGGCAAACAGGTGGGCATCATCGAATACCACAATGGTGACGATTATGCCAACACTTACTCCAATTACCGCAACGATGTTTATTATGCCCTCACGGGCTATCCCACGGCCCATTTCGACGGCGTCCTGGAGTTCGTCGGCGGTGATCACACCCAAAGCATGTATCCCTATTACCTGCCCCGCTACAACCAGCGGATCGCCATCCCTTCGTCCTTCACCCTCGACGTGGAGGGAACCAATTCAGGGCTGATCGACTTCAACATCACCGTGACGGCAACCAAAGTGGCCGAAGCCACCAACACCAACATGGTCCTGCATATGGTGGTGACCGAATCGAATATCGCCGAGAACTGGCAGGGCCTGACGGAACTGGATTACGTTGAACGGCTGATGGTGCCCAATCAATATGGCACGAGCATCAGCTTCACCGACGACAGTGTCCAGGTGGTGAACAAAACCTTCTCGCTCGACCCAGGCTGGGTGGCCGAGAACTGCGAGCTGGTCGTTTTCATTCAGGACAACAGCACCAAGGAGGTTCTCCAGGGTACCATGAACCAACTCACCGACTTCGGTGCGGCTTACAGCAACGATGCCTCCATCATTGCCATCGGAAATGTGGATGAGGAGAATTGCACGGGCAGTCTGGCGCCGGACGTCACCATACGTAATAATGCCAACACCGACCTCACCTCCCTCGATATCAACTACCAGGTCAATGACGGACCGCTGAGCACCTATGCCTGGAGCGGCGACCTGGGTTACCTCCAGACCGAAGCGGTCGATCTGCCGGCCATCACCTTTTCCATCCTGCCCGAGAACACGGTCAAGGTCTACACCTCCGATCCCAACGGCAGCCCGGATCAATACCCTGCCAACGACACCATTACGGCCTCTTTTGAGCAGGCTCAGTTCGCTTCAACCATTGTCTATCTCAATTTCAGGCTCGACGAAAACCCCGAGGAAACCACCTATGATCTCAAGGATGCGGAAGGCAACGTTTTATATACCGGCGGACCTTTCCCGGGCCATGCCAATCAGTTTCTAAAGGATACCTTCGACCTGGAAGTTTTTCAGAATTGTTTCCTTTTCACCATGTATGATGCCGGTGGTAACGGTATGTGCTGCGATCACGGCTTCGGTTTTTACCAGTTGTTTGACTCTGACGGGTTGGTGCTGAAGCAGGGCGGACAGTTCAGTTACAGCGAGACGACACAGTTCGAGTCAGGCTATATCAATGCCGTGCCTGAGACCACAGTGCCGGACGACATGACAATCTATCCCAACCCGGCCCGTGAAGATATCAACGTACCGTTCACCCTGGCCATGGAAGAACAGGTCGGGGTGGTGGTTTACAACCTGCTCGGGAATGTCATGTCCCGGAGCGGACCGGCCGTCATGCCACCTGGCAGCCACACCATGACCATAAAAACGGATCACCTGCAGCCCGGACTCTATGTCATCAGGTTTACCGCAGGAGATAAGGTCATCACACGGAAGTTCTCGGTGACAAAGTAGGTCCTCAGGTCTTC
>CAZVNP010000049.1:0-22617 GCA_964628285.1 uncultured Lentimicrobiaceae bacterium | reverse complement strand
GAGATAAGGTCATCACACGGAAGTTCTCGGTGACAAAGTAGGTCCTCAGGTCTTCGGGTCGGCAGGTCTTCAGGTCTACCGATTTTTATTGAATTTGGCTTTTGGAATTTTTTCTGCCGCAGGCGGATTGTGATTTGGGATTTGCAGTCAGCCCGGGAAATACTTCCTCCGGAAATTAAGTGCTACATTGACCAGCCCTATCATCACCGGCACCTCTACCAAGGGGCCGATGACGGCAGCAAAAGCTTCACCCGAATTGATGCCAAACACGGCCACAGCCACTGCAATGGCCAGCTCAAAATTATTGCTGGCGGCCGTCAGGGCAATGGCGGTCGTTTTTGCATATCCGGCGCCAATCTTCCTGCCCATGAAAAAAGATATCAGAAACATCGCGATGAAATAGATAACCAGCGGAACGGCAATCCGCACCACATCGAGCGGTATCCTGACGATGTATTCCCCCTTCAGCGAGAACATGACCACGATGGTGAACAGAAGGGCTATCAGCGTGACAGGGCTTATTTTGGTGAGGAAACGCTTTTCATACCATTCCCTGCTTTTGACTTTCATCAGGGAGAAACGTGTAATGATACCGGCCAGAAAGGGTATGCCCAGATAGATGAACACGCTTTTGGCTATCTGTCCGATCGTAATGTCGACATGAAATATTTTCAAACCCAGCCATGAAGGGAAGAGGGTAAGGAAGATATAAGCATAGAAAGAGAAGAAGAGCACCTGGAAGATAGAGTTGAAAGCCACGAGCCCGGCGGCGTATTCCCTGTCGGCCTGGGCCAGGTCGTTCCACACGATGACCATGGCGATGCAGCGTGCCAGGCCGATGATGATCAGTCCGGCCATGTATTCAGGATGACCTCTGAGAAAAACAATGGCCAGGATGAACATGAAGACAGGGCCTATCAGCCAGTTCTGGACGAGCGACAGCAGCAACACCCTGGCATTCCTGAAGACATCGCCCAGCTCCTCATACCTGACCTTTGCCAGCGGGGGATACATCATCAGGATCAGACCGATGGCGATGGGGATGTTGGTGGTACCTCTCTGAAACTGTTCCCAGAAATCCTTTATCTGAGGAAAGAAATAACCTGAGAAGACACCGGCAAACATTGCTAAAAATATCCAAAGGGTCAAATACCTGTTCAGAAATGAAAGTCTTTTTACTATGGAGGGCATAAACTACCTGTCTTTGATGTTGTCATTATAAAACCGGGTAAAGACCTGGCGTATCTCATCACGGATACGGCGGAACACTGTTCGTATCTCTTCATGGCTGCCGGTGGCAGTGGCAGGGTCCTCAAAGCTGTAATGAAGTCGGTGCCTCACACTTCCGGGGAACACCGGGCATGCTTCCCTGGCGTCATCACACACGGTGATGACATAATCAAAATCCTCCAACACGAATTCATCGACATGTTTCGTCCGGTCACCGCTGATGTCTATGCCATATTCCTTCATGACCTCAATAGCTATAGGATGGACGGCTTGTGCCGGTTGTGTTCCGGCAGAAAACACTGCGAGGCGTGGGTCAAATCTTTTCAGGAAGCCCTCGGCCATCTGGCTGCGGCAGCTGTTGCCGGTACAAAGGATGAGAATCCTGACAGGCACTCTTTCTGATTTTGTGTGTGTCATTTATCAAATATTTTATTTATTTCCTTTGTGATCCAGGCGGTTTCAATAAAACATTTCTCACTGTGATAGTTGATCCAAAATGAAATGGTTATTTTAAACACGGAGGGCACCGAGGTTACACCAAGTACTCAGAGGATTGAAAAATTTATCATTTAATCCTCTGTGTAACTCCGTCTCCCTCTGTGGCACTCCGTGGTTAAATAAAGTTATGATACAACCTCGGTTTGGTGTTGAGGTTTTAATAATACTTCCCGATAATTTCTTTCATTTCCTTAACCGACGGCACTCTTCCCGTCAGCACTACCTTTTCGTCTATGACCAGTGCAGGGGTACGCATGATGCCATAAGGAATGATCTTTTGAATCTCCTCCACCTTAACAACCCGGGCCTCGATGCCCATTTCACCGATAGCCCGGCGTACCGTGCGTTCAAGGCTTTTGCAGTTGGCACAGCCTGTGCCCAATACTTTGATTTCCATAATTGTTGCTTTAAAAATTATGTTTTTGTTGAATAAAATCCCCCAACAGTTGCTGAGCCTGAGCCCAGTTTTCCCTGTTGATGCAATATTTTACTTTAGGTGGGATGACGTTTCCCTGAATGAGCCCGGCATCTTTCAATTCTTTAAGGTGCTGCGACACGGTGGCCTGTGCGATAGGCAGCTCCTTAAGTATCTCACTGAAACAGCAGGCATCGAGCGACAGCAGATAATTCATAATGACGATGCGGGCGGGATGACCAAGAGCCCGGGCATAGCGTGCCAGGCGAATCTCGCTTTCGGTGTATGAAGTGCTTATGATGTGTGACATGATATGAGGATTAAAAAATGAAGTTAAATAAATAACCAACGATCAGGATGCCGGCAGCGACTACCCCGATGAATGTGACGATCAGAGGTAGCCGCAACAACTTGCGCAGGATGATGACCTCAGGCAACGACAAACCGATGACCGACATCATGAAGGCGAGCGAGGTACCCAAAGAGGCTCCCTTTTCCATCAATACCGAGACGACTGGCACGATGCCGGCAGCATTGGAATAAAGCGGAACACCGATGAGCACCGACAACGGAACCGAATACCACACCGCCTTATTCATAAGTGCAGCCATGAAACCGGCAGGAACGTAACCGTGGACGAAGGCTCCCACGGCGATGCCTATAGCGATATAAATCCACACCTTCGAAACAATGTCTCTGACAGCCTGATAACCAAATCGGATCCGGTCGCTGAAGTGCAGCTTTTCCTCGCCGGACGCATTGTGTCCGAATCGAGTCTGATAGACCCACGGCTCCACCCACTTCTCCAACTTCAGCCTGCCGATAACCCATCCCGCCGTGATGGCGATGATCAGCCCTGTGACGACATAGATCACGGCCGTCTTCCAGCCGAACATGCCGAAGAGGAGGACAACGGCCACCTCGTTGATCATGGGTGCCGCCACAAGGAACGAGAAGGTCACGCCCAAAGGGATGCCCGACTCGACGAAACCCAGGAACAACGGAATGGCGGAACAGGAACAAAAAGGTGTGACAATGCCCAACAGGCCTGACAAAATGCTGCCGGCAAACTGTGATTTTCCTTCGAGGATCTTGCGTGTCCGTTCAGGAGAGAAATAAGAACGGATGATGCCCACACCAAAGATGATCAGCACAAGAAGCAGCAAAACTTTGGGAAACTCATAGAGAAAAAAACGGATGGCCTCGGTGAGAGGTTTCCCAACCGTCATGCTGAAACCGCTGGACACAATGAAATCGGCGCAAGGCTTGAGGTAAATGAAGATAACGATCAAGGCAGGCAGGAACAGTAATGGTATGTATGGGTTGAGCCGCTGAAGACGGAGTGTTTTCTGCATTTAAAAGAAAAATTAATAGATCGTACATCGCAAAAATACGAACAATATGGTTTATTCAATAACAAGCTGGTAATTTTTTTCATTAAAGACGGGGGGAGTTGGCAGTCATCAACTTAAAACATGTAATCCTTTGCGATCATTGCGGTTAAAGAAAAGCCTTACATATGTGAGAAGTGACTCCAAAAGCATGCATTTTTTTAAACACGGAGAACACCGAGGTTAAACGGAGGACACAAAGGATTGAAAAATTTACTATTTACCCCTCTGTGAACCTCTATATCCCTCCGTGCTCCTCCGTGTTTAAAAAACATTTCTTTCAGCGAAAATCATCAGAAACTTCCAATGGGAATCAAAACAGCTCCTCTAATATCTCATCATCCACGATATTAGGTAATGTGATCTTTAACCTGCTTTCATCTTTCATGGCCCGTTGTATCGCTGTTATAGCGCCATTGTTGCGTGCCCAGCTGCGGCGTGCTATGCCGTTGTTGACATCCCAGTGGAGCATCATCTTCAGACGGTTGTTGGCTTCTACAGTACCGTCGAGCACCATGGCGAAGCCGCCGTTAATAACCTCGCCCCATCCCACGCCGCCGCCGTTGTGCAGCGACACCCAGGTGGCTCCGCGGAAGGCGTCGCCGATGACGTTTTGCACCGCCATGTCGGCCGTAAAACGTGACCCGTCATAAATGTTGGCGGTCTCACGGAACGGCGAGTCCGTCCCCGACACGTCGTGGTGGTCACGTCCGATGACGATGGGCGCGGTGACGAATCCGTCGCGGATGGCTTTGTTGAAAGCTGCCGCCATTCTTATCCTGCCCTCGGCATCGGCATAAAGGATGCGTGCCTGGGAGCCGACGACCAGCTTGTTGCGGGAGGCCTCACGAATCCAATGCAGGTTATCGTTCAACTGTCCAAGGATATCCTCCGATGCTGTTTTGACCATGTCCGAGAGCACCTCCCCGGCGATACGGTCGGTGACCTCCAGGTCGGCAGGATCGCATGAGGTACACACCCACCGGAAGGGGCCGAAGCCGTGATCAAAGAAGAGGGGGCCCATGATATCCTCAACATAAGATGGGTATCTGAAGGTGCCATCAGCCTTGAAGATGTCGGCCCCTGCCCTGCCCGACTCCAGAAGGAAAGCGTTGCCGTAATCCCAGAAGTACATTCCGCCGCCGGCCACTTTGTTAATGGCGGTCACCTGACGTTTCAAACTCTCATGAACCATGGTCTTAAACCGTTCAGGATCGTTGACCATCATCTCGTTGGATTGATCAAATGTCAGCCCGGCAGGGTAATAACCGCCTGCATAAGGATTATGCAGTGATGTCTGGTCCGAACCGAGCTCCACCGGCACACCTTTCTCCGCCAGTGTCTCCCACAGGTCGACCACGTTGCCGAGGTACCCCAGTGATATGGCTTCTTTATTCTGACGAACTTTATGTATCCTGTCGAGAAGCTTGCGTGTGTCGTCGTACACTTCATCGAGCCATCCCTGGCTGTGACGTTTGGCGATGGCTTTGGGGTTGATCTCGGCGATGACGCCCACGGTGCCGGCTATCACCGACGCTTTGGCCTGGGCTCCCGACATGCCGCCGAGGCCCGAGCTGACGAACACCATGCCCCGGATATCGCCTCTGTTCAGCTTCCTCGTGGCGTTCATCACGGTGATGGTGGTGCCATGGACGATGCCCTGCGGGCCGATGTACATGTATGACCCGGCAGTCATCTGGCCGTACTGCGACACGCCCAGGGCGTTGTAACGCTCATAGTCGTCCTGCGACGAATAGTTGGGTATGACCATGCCGTTGGTGACGACCACCCGCGGCGCCTCTTTATGTGACGGAAATAGTCCCAGCGGATGGCCGGAATACATCACCAGAGTCTGGTCGTCTGTCATCTCCGCCAGGTACTTCATGGTGAGAAGGTACTGGGCCCAGTTCTGGAACACGGCGCCGTTGCCGCCATAAGTGATGAGCTCGTGGGGATGCTGAGCCACAGCTTCATCAAGGTTGTTGCTGATCATCAGCATGATAGCTGCCGCATGCTCCGACTTATGGGGATATTCATTCATCGGCCTGGCCATGATCTTATAAGATGGACGGAAACGATACATGTAAATGCGGCCGTATTGTTTCAGCTCTTCCGCAAATTCTTTCGCCAATATGGTGTGATGTGTATTGTCAAAGTAGCGGAGAGCATTTCGAATGGCCAGCTTCTTCTCCTGCGGCGTCAGGATATCTTTCCGTACCGGGGCGTGGCTCACATCGGGATCACGTGGACGAGACGGTGGCAGGGTGTCGGGAATGCCCTGGAGGATGGATTGTTGAAAGTCGGTTAAAGGCATTGGTGACAGGTTTTGGAATATACGGCAAAGTTAAGGGTTTTGAAGGAAGGGGGATTCCGTATGATCACAATAAATAATTTGTATCTTTCGCTTCTTAATTACACGAAGTGATACTTCGTGTAACTTAAACAATATCATCCCACTAAAAATAATTTTTATGAAATCCATTGTTTTCAGCATCCTCATTATTCTAGGGATGACTTTCATCAGTTATTCTTCCGAAGCCCAGACCTCCAAAGTACGTCAACCTTACGACACCGTCGGCTTTGCCTCGCATTCATGGCAGATGGACAGCATTATGGCTCGTATCCACCGCGACCAGGGCAAGCTGCTGAAACGAACCCTTGCCGAGGCAGGCGTCACTGAGCAAACCACCTGGAAAGTGGTCATCTCACCCCATGACGATTACACCTATGTGGGCTACCTTTATCCGGCTATCTTGGACAACCTGAAGGCCAGGACCGTCATCCTCTTTGGTGTGGCGCACAAAGCAAAACAGCTTGGATTGCAGGACCGGATCATCTTCGGTTACTTCAAAGAATGGAAAGAGCCGGGAAGTAACGTGAAGGTCTCACCGCTGCGTGACGAGATCATGAAGGAGTTGCCGGCGGGCATGTACCAGGTCAGTGACTCAATGCAAAGCATCGAGCACTCCATCGAGGCGCTTATACCTTTTATCCAGTATCATGACCCCGCAGTGAAAATCGTACCCATTGTCGTACCTTATATGACCCTTGACCGGGCCGGTGAGATTGCCCGTACGCTGGCTGAGGCCATCCATCAGGCGGTAGAGAAAAGGCACTGGGTCTGGGGTATGGACTATGCCATCGCCATAAGCAGCGACGCGGTCCACTATGGCGACCAGGACTGGGGCGGCAGCAACTATGCTTTCTATGGCGCCGACACTGCCGGTTACATAGCAACTATACAGCATGAATGGGAGATCATCAACACCATCTCCGGCAATCTGACGCCTGATAAAGTCAAAGCTTTCACCGGCCTCACCGTCGATGATAAAGATTACACGCAATACCGCTGGACGTGGTGCGGGCGCTATTCCATACCCATGGGGCTGCTTACCTCTTATTATCTGGCATCACTTTACGGGAAGGAGCTTCAGGGCACACCCGTGGGTTACGCCACCAGCATTGACCATCCACATCTGCGCGTGGATGATATCGGCATGGGCATCACCGCCCCGGCAAATATTCATCATTGGGTGGGATATCCGGCGATAGGGTACAAATAGGTAAAAGAAACGTTTTTTTAACCACCGAGGGGCACAGAGGGATTACCAGAGGGCCACAGAGGGTTTAGACTACAAGACGTTTTATTCCATTTTTAAGATGTTTGACGTTGAAATTCATTAAAAGGCCAACCTTACATCCTGATAATCTTAAATATGTTATCAGCTGAGCAAAATGCACATCATTAAGAGCTTCGACAGATTTCACTTCTATAATCACCTTGTTGTTAACGAATAAATCCACTCTGTAACCAACCTCTAATTTTATCTCTTCGTAAACTAATGGAAGAGGTTTCTGTTTTCCGACTCTTATACCTTCTTTTGATAATTCATAGTACAAACATTCCTCATATGCCGATTCCAGTAAACCAGGTCCGAGCCTGGAATGAACCTTATAAGCGCATCCAATGATTTGTTTTGTAAGTTCAGTTTCAAAAAATTCCTCTCTGTGTCCCTCCATAATACCTCCGTGTTCCTCAGTGTTTAAATATAATGCTATTTATTCAGAAATGGCCTGACCCCATCCCATCCTTAATCCACAAAACCGCATATTTGTGACCTCCTTGTTTTTTGATTTGTGTAATTTTGTTCTCACTTGCGAAATGTCATCACTTTTCAATAACATGACGTCGGATAAAGAATCTTGAAGTTAATATGAGAAGGACCATCACTACTTCCGGTAGCTTTGAGGAGGAAGAACGAAAACAACAGGAAGCCTTTTACCATCTGCCCGACAATAAAAAAGTAGAAGTTGCTTTTGAAATCTCACAGATACTTCTAAGTATTCAATCTGAAAACGGGATTCTTCCCAAGGATGATAACTTTACTCTGATACGATGATCTCAATCGATTTTTACAAAGAAGTCATTCAATCCTTTAATCATGCATCGGAAAAAATACCTTGTGGTTGGTGGTTATGCCGTTAACGTTTACGGATTCCTCAGGGGTACCGTTGATTTGGATATCTGGATAAGTAACGGTGAAGAAAATTTAGATAAGATTAAAAAAGGCATTAATTGTAATGAAATATAATAAAAAAGAGATCGATACGGCCCTGGATGAACTGCGGAATAACCGGAATGTCAATCTGAAGGAAGAGGAAATGCAAAAAATTGAAGTGATATCCTTTTTATCTTCTACGATGACTTTTAATGAAGCTTATCAACGAAGGGAGAAAAAAAATATGTTTGGGCTCACTGTTGATGGCATTAGTTTCGACGACTTATGTGATCTAAAGCTTCAAACCGGTCATGAGAAGGATATGATGGATGTCAGCGAATTAAGGAAGATCCGTTCTTTTCATCAAAAAAGGCACGAACATGATTGATATCAGAGACTTCCGCCGTTACGCCCATGAGTTTGCCGACTGGATGGCAGATTACCTGGAACATATCGAGCAGTATCCTGTCAAATCGCAGGTACAACCCCATGAAATTTTCGACAAGCTTCCCGATCATCCTCCAGAAGGTGGGGAGACGATGGATGTGATCATGAAAGATTTTCAGGATATCATCCTGCCGGGCGTGACGCACTGGCAGAGCCCCAGCTTCTTCGCCTATTTTCCTGCCAACTCCTCCTACCCTTCCGTTCTGGCGGAGATGCTCACGGCCACGCTGGGAGCCCAGTGCATGGTGTGGGAGACGTCGCCGGCGGCTGCCGAGCTCGAAGAGAAGATGATGAACTGGCTGAAAGAGATGACCGGCCTGCCGGCGGCATGGGACGGCGTGATACAGGACACGGCCTCCACTGCCACTTTATGCGCCATTCTGACGGCACGCGAGAGGTTCTCGGATTTTAAGATCAATGAGGAGGGATTCGGTGATTTCATAGGGTTACGGGTCTATTGCTCCACCGAGACACATTCCTCTATAGAGAAGGATGTGAAGATTGCCGGTCTGGGTCGCCGGAACTTAGTCAAGGTCAGAGTTGATGACCTTTACCGCCTGGATCCCGCAGCACTGGAGGAGGCCATCATGAAAGACCGCGCCGCCGGCCTGAAGCCGCTGTGTGTCATCGCCACCATCGGAACGACAGGCTCTACAGCCATCGACCCCATCCGTGACATCGGGCGGCTCTGTCACAAGCACCATCTCTGGCTCCATATCGACGCAGCCCTCGCCGGCACTGCCCTCATACTGCCCGAATACCGCTGGATGAGCGACGGCATTGAGCTGGCCGACAGCTTTGTCTTCAACCCCCACAAATGGATGTTTACCAACTTCGACAGTTCGGCCTATTTCGTGAAAGACAGGGAGAGCCTTATACGCACCTTTGAGATCCTGCCCGAATACCTCAAAAGCAGATCCAGGGGCCTCGTTAACGACTACCGTGACTGGGGCGTGGCCCTCGGCCGCCGTTTCAGGGCCCTCAAGCTGTGGTTCGTCATACGAAATTTCGGCGTCAACGGCATTCAGGATAAAATCAGATGCCATCTGAGCCTGGCCAAAAACCTGGAGAGTAAGATACTAAACGAAAAGGACTTTGAGTTAATGGTTCCGGTGCTGCTGAATACCGTCTGTTTCAGGTTTAAACCTGCCGACTGTCATGACGATGACGACCGCCTGAACGCCCTCAATGAGGAGCTGCTGAACCGCCTGAACAGAACCGGTCAAATGTACCTGTCACATACCAAGCTGAAGGGTAAGTACACCATCCGTATGGTTACCTCGCAAACCAGCGTGGAACAGCGGCATGTAAACCAAGCCTGGGAGCTGATAAAAACAACAGCCCGCTCGTTGTGAAGATATAAACGGCACCGTCCTCATCAGTCACCAGGGTCATATTGAATAATGAGGAGCATGGTCCATGTTAAAATTGAAGAACATTATGAAGAAAAGTTTAATCGTTCTATCGGCCACTCTGCTGGTGTTGCTGTTTTTTTGCGGACAACCCGATACGAAAGATAAGTCGGTTAAAAAAGCTTTGAGGATCCATAAAAAAGTTTTCACAGTCGATTCCCATACCGACGCGCCCATAGATCTTTTCATGAGCACAGCCAGTCTTTTAAAAAATGACATTTCCGGGGATGATGCGCCGAAGGTAGACTTGGATAAGATGCAGAAAGGAGGCCTTGACGCTGTCTTTTTAGCTGTTTTCATCGGTCAGGGTCCGCGCACACCCGAGGGGAATGCCGGGGCCAAAGCGAGGGCTATGGCTATCTTCGACACGATCTATGCCGCTGTCGGCAGATACCCTGACCTGGCGGGTATCGTCACCACACCCGCCGAAGCCTATAAGCTGGTGAAAGAAGGCAGGAAAGCCATCTTTATAGGCGTGGAGAACGGCTATCCCGTCGGCCGCGATCTGACCATGGTGAAAACCCTCTATGACCGCGGCGCACGTTACATCACCCTGTGCCATACACGCAACAACGACATCTGCGATTCGTCGACCGATAAAAAAGGAGCTGAACATGACGGGTTAAGCGACTTCGGTAAGGAAGTGGTGAAAGAGATGAACCGCCTGGGCATGATGATCGACGTGTCGCATGTCTCCGACAAGACCTTCTATGACGTTCTGGCCCTGACCAAAGTGCCGGTCATAGCCTCCCATTCGTGCGCCAGGGCACTGTGCGACAACCCCCGCAACCTCGATGACGACATGCTGCGGGCGCTGGCTGCCAACGGCGGCGTCATGCAGATGTGCTTCCTCAGCGACTACCTCCGCAAACCTGAACCCAATCCTGCCAGAGACTCGGCACAGCAGGCTCTGGAGGTGAAATACAACCACTTTGAAAACCTGACGGAGCAGGAGAACAGAAAAGCCTGGAAAGAATGGCATGAGATCGAGAAACGTTATCCCGAAAAGCCGGCCACCGTCGAAGATGTCGTGAACCATATAGACCATGTGGTGAAGGTCGCAGGCATTGACCACGTCGGCATCGGTACCGACTTTGACGGGGGCGGCGGCGTGGAAGGCTGTGAGGACGACAGCCAGATGGCCAATATCACCATTGAGCTGGTCAAAAGAGGCTATTCGGAAGACGATATCCGCAAGATCTGGGGCGGTAACCTCATGCGCGTGATGCAGGAGGTGGCCGGTTATGCCAAAAATAACCCGTGATGGTTGAAGTGTTTGCCATAAAGCTGTTGGCACCGGAGGCCTTCACCGGTGTCAGGGATAGCCTGCTGCGACTCCTGCCGCCGTTGTCGGAGGAAAAAATAAACCGTTATGTGCGGCCCGTCGACACGCAGCGTTCCCTGCTGGGAGAACTGATGGTCAGGACGATCCTGGGCCGGCGTCTGCAGGTCGCCGGCGACAGCCTCGTCATAGATTACAGCGATAAAGGGAAACCCCACCTGAAACATCATCCCGGGATACATTTCAACATCTCCCATTCGGGGCAATGGGTTGTCTGTGCCATTGCCGGACAAACCGTCGGCATTGACGTCGAGGTCATCAGACCCAACAAAATGAAAATAGCGCAGCGCTTTTTCTCACCGGAAGAATATGGCGACCTGATGAAAAAGGATGAAAATGAGAGGATCGGCTACTTCTTCGAGCTGTGGACGCTGAAAGAGAGTTACCTCAAAGCCCTCGGCAAAGGGCTCACCCTGGCCATGAACAGCTTCACCGTGTCGCGGTCAGGCGGCACCTTCAGGATAAAAACCGGCGATGAATCTGTCGATTGCCATCTCCGCCTTTATGAACTCGATGAGGAGCACAAAGCGGCCGTGTGTGCCTTTGAAAAGGATATGCAACAAGAGGTTACGGTGATAACGCTGGACGGCCTGATGCCGTGATGAACATCCAGGTCGGGATCGTAACTATGTAAACATAAAAAACCACCTGTCGACAATATATGAAAACACATAACCCGAAGCGCATTCAAAGCATAGCTATTACAGGCCTTTTGATTCTTATCCGGGCGGCAACATTACATGGTCAGGTGATAAAAGAACCCGATGATCCGTGGGTCAAAAGCTTTTTTCATCTGAAGATGGGCAACCTGTGGTTTAACTCCATCCGTCTCGATTTCCCCGGCATGAAAACTGGCCTGGTGATGACCGATTCGTTACCTCTTTACAATGCCTGGGACCGGACGATGACGTTGGATCTGAGCCAGGCTCCCTCCTTCGTCACCGTGCGGGCTGTGCCCGCCACGCTGGCGCCACATCAGGAAGGGATGCTGTACATCACCTATGACGCCGCCAAAAAAGGCAGCTACGGACCCACGTTCGATTCGTTCTACATGATCACCAACGATACCGTCAAGCCCGACAAGAGCCTCATCGTGTGTCCTGATATCGGGGAAGATTTCTCAGCGCTGACACGCGGGCAGCTTCAGGATGCTCCCGTGATCGTCTTCGACGACACTACGTTCAACTTCGGCACCGTTGCCGCCGGTACAGTATCCCATACCTCGTCGGTTTACTGAACCACTTCCGGTGACGGTCCCGCTGATGCAGACCGTTATTTTCACCATAACCGTCACCGATACTGTGATGAGTTGCCAGGGCACGGATTCTGTCCTCGTGACCTTCGACAATTGCATCTGTCGCTGCTGATAGCTGAACCCTGAAAGAGTAACAGGTTTATCAGCCCCGTCACTGCTTAAAATCATCAAACCATAAAGGTAATTTCTCCTTTTGTGCCCTACTGTAACTATTGTGGTAATATCACCTCTCGCTCCTCGCTTCTCGCTCTTCCCTCATATCCTCTCCTGAGAATGCTTCAGGATGTTATACAGGAACTCGCGTGCCCTGAAGAGTTGGGCTTTGACGGTGCCTAAGGGCAGGTTGAGCTGCTCGGCTATCTCCTCATAGGAATACTCCTTGAAATAGCGCAGGTTGATCAGGGTGCGGTAGTTTGGTTTCAGCCTTTCGACGACCTCGCGCATGAGTTTAATCTTCTGCTCCTTGATATAATTTTCCTCCGGGTCTGGGGTGCCTGAGACGAGTGTGGCGGACAGGTCCATGCCGTCTTCCGTCTCCAGCGATTTATCCAGCGACAGCATATTTCTTCTCTTCTTACGGATGTAATCAATGCAGTTGTTGGAGGCGATCTTGAAGAGCCAGGTGCTGAAAGCAAAATCCGGCGTATACTGGTGCAGATTACGGAAAGCCTTGCCAAAAGCCTCTATGGTCAGGTCATCGGTATCGGTCGGATCATTGGTCATCTTCAGCAGCATGAAATAAAGCGAGTCCCAGTAATTATTCATCAGCTCGGCATAGGCTTTCTGGTCACCATACCGGATGGCCTGCTGCACCAACTTGTAATCACGTTCTGCTTTCTGCGTAAGATTGGAGCTTATTTCCATTTATTTGTTCTGGCGAAAATGACCGACACCTTCAGCACGGCAAAAACCAACATCAAAAATAATTCATAAAAAGGAGAAAGCAACAATAAATTCTTTTCATTTAGCTTCCGCATCGATTTTTTTATGATGAACATGAAGCTGAATAACCGTATCCCAAAGATAATCAAAACCGTTATTAAAACAGCCGGGTACCGTAACAGAAACAGGAAGGTCAGGTAAAAGAGTAACAGGCTCAAATAGTTGAGGCCGAGCAGGATCTTATGGCGTCGTTTGAAATAAACCTGTGTTTCGATATGCTGTTTACGTTGCAGCAGCCATGCCCCGAATGTTGTCCAGCCGGTGCACAGCACCTGGCCGGCAGTTTCCGTTTCTATGGCCGTGTTATTCTTTCCCGCCACCTTATTGATGAAGAGGTCATCGTCGCCGGTCATCAGTTTATAATGCGAGGTGAAGCCATGGACCTTATAAAACAACGACTTACGGTAAGCCAGGTTCTCGCCGATGCCCATATAGGGTTCGCCGGCGAGGGCAAACGACAGGTAGCGGATCCCTCTCAGCATGCTGTCGAAACGTATCCAGGAGTTCAGCATACCTTTTTGCGGAAGCAGTGTGCTGTAACCCAGAACGATCTCAGTCCCGGGGCGGAACGCCGCCTGTATCTTGCTCAGCCAGTGATCGCCTGCCGGCATGCAGTCGATATCGGTGAGGACGATGATATCGTGTCCGGCCGACTTGATGCCGATGGATAGCGGGAACTTCCTGCCTCTGAAAAAGTTCAGGTTCTCACCGATATTGACGATCTTAAGACGGGGATACCGTTGTGTCAGCGTTTCGAGGTACAGCTTCTGTTCTTCATCAGGGGACTCATTGACGATGATGACCTCAAAATCAGGATGATCCTGCGCGAGGATACGCAGCAGATGCTCCTCGCGGCCCGGATGAATCTCCTTGCCGCACAGCACCACGGACACAGGCTCGATGCTTTGGTTCTCCGCATGCTTCTGCCTGTAAAAAGCGAGCTTACCGAAGACCAGCCACAAAAAAAGAAGCTGAATAAGCGCGCAGAGAAGGTAAAAGAAAAACGTAAAAAAAAGCAGGTCGTCGGAGTAAAAGAGTGACAGGTCCATACACCCGTATGTTATGATGACAAAAATATTTATTCTTGTCTAATAAAACATACCTTTGAAGGAAATTTTAATAACATCGTTTTGTCCGTAAAAATTCTCTTCCGGGTCATGTCAGATGATCCTGTAATCCGGCAGGGACGATGATTTTCAACCTTCAACATACCGATAAAAACACAAAAGCACGTGCGGGTGAGATCGTCACTGACCACGGCCACTTCCCGACGCCGGCTTTCATGCCCATCGGCACGGTGGGGATGGTGAAGGCGGCCCATCTGCGTGAGATAAGGGATGACATCGGTGCCGGGATCATCCTCGGCAACACCTATCATCTCTACCTGCGGCCCGGCACGGCTGTCATCGAGGCTGCCGGCGGCCTGCACCGCTTCAACGGCTGGGACAGGACCATCCTCACCGACAGCGGCGGCTACCAGGTCTTCTCACTGGCGTCGCGACGCAAGGTGAAGGAAGAAGGCATCCTGTTCCACTCCCACATCGACGGCTCCCTTCATACCTTCACACCCGAGAATGTCATCGACATCCAGCGCGCCATCGGCAGCGACATCATCATGGCCCTCGATGAGTGCACGCCTTACCCCTGCGACTATGACTACGCCTCGCAGTCCATGCAGCGCACCCACCGCTGGCTGCGGCGCTGCATGTCGCGTTTCGCCGCTACACCGCCGAAGTACGGCTACCGGCAGGATCTCTTCCCCATCGTCCAGGGCAGCACTTACCCTGACCTGCGCGGCCAGTCGGCCGAGACCGCCGCCGCAATGGATGCTCCCGGCAATGCCATCGGCGGTTTGTCGGTAGGTGAGCCCGCCGAGGAGATGTACGGCATCACCGAACTGGTGTGCTCCATACTGCCGGAGTCAAAACCACGTTATCTGATGGGTGTGGGCTCGCCGGCCAACATCCTCGAGACCATCGCCCTGGGCATAGACCTGTTCGACTGTGTCATGCCCACACGCAATGGCCGTAACGGATGGCTTTTCACTAAGAATGGCATCATCAACCTACGCAACGGGAAGTGGAAGAACGACTTCTCGCCAGTGGATGAGGAGGGCTACTGTTTTGTTGATAAGGACTATTCCAAAGCTTTCCTGCGCCACCTTTTCGTGGCCGGTGAGATGCTCGGCCCCATGATCGCCACCCTCCACAACCTGGCCTTTTACATGTGGCTCATGCGTGAGGCCCGGGCACAGATCATCGACGGCACCTTCGGCGAATGGAAGACAACCATGACAGGGCCGTTGCAGGAAAGAATATAACGACCTGTTAATGAAACGTATCGATTATTATATCATCAAAAAATTCCTCGGCACCTTCTTCTACGCCATCGCCCTGCTCATCGTCATCGTCGTGGTGTTCGACTTCTCCGAGAAGATCGACGATTTCATCAGAAAAGCGGCGCCCCTCAAAGAGATCATCTTCACCTACTATTTCAACTTCATCCCCTATTTCATCAACCTCTTCGTCTACCTCTTCACCTTTATCTCGGTCATCTTTTTCACCTCCAAGATGGCCGCCAACTCCGAGATCGTCGCCATCCTCAGCAGCGGCATCAGCTACCGGCGCCTCATGCGGCCCTACCTCATCTCATCTGTCTTCCTGGCCGTCATGTCGTTCATGCTGGCCAACTTTGTCATACCACACACCAACCGGAAGCTGGTCGAGTTCGAGAAAAGATACATCAACGACCCGCGCAGCACCAGGGACATCAATATACACATGCAGCTCGACCCGCAGACTTACATCTATGTCGAAAGCTTCAACACCCAGAATCAGACAGGGTATAAATTTTCGCTTGAGAAAATAAACAAGAAAGGGCTCTATTACAAGCTGACCTCCGACAAGTGTGTCTGGGACAGCCTCACCAACACATGGAACGTTTACAACTATGCCGAGAGGACCCTCAACGGCATGAACGACATCATCGACAGGGGCAGGGTAAAGAACATGGCACTTAATTTAAAGCCCGAGGATTTCACCCTCAAGGTGGAGGATGTCATCACGATGAATTTCTTCGACCTGAACCGTTTCGTCAGGGACGAGAAGATGAAGGGCACACGTAAGGTCATCGAATACATTGTAGCGCAGCAGAAGCGCATCGCCAACCCTTTTGCCACCATCATCCTGACGTTCATCGGCTTCGCCCTGTCGAGCCGCAAGATACGCGGCGGCATAGGCATGCACCTGGGCATCGGCATCACTATCACTTTCTCTTACATCCTCTTCATGCAGATCTCCACCGTTTACGCCACTTACGGCAACCTGTCGCCGTTCATGGCCGCGTGGATACCCAATTTCATCTTCGGGGTGGTGGCCATTTTCCTTGTCAAATACGCACCCAAGTGACGGTCTTTTATAAAGTCCCAAGCCACTGAAAGGCGTCAGGAAAGATGATCTCCGGTGTTGTATCTTTCGGAAACAGGCCGTACACCGCCGAGCCGCTGCCGGTCATCGAGGCGTAGATGGCGCCGGCCTCATAGAACCTGTCCCTGATGCGGCCTATTTCGGGAAAGCGGGTCGTCAGCGGTCCTTCAAAATCATTGGTGACAGTCCCCTTCCATTCCGGCAACGGACGGGTGAGGAGGTCTTTCAAGACACAATCTCTTTTTTCAGGCCCGATCATGCCATAAGCTTCGGCTGTGGAGATGTGGACAGGTGGCACGACGATCATAATGGGATGGCCGGACAGGTCAACGTCGCACACCTCGATCTTGTCACCACGCTCCCATGCATAGGCCGGCTTATCCCGAAGGAAAAAAGGGCAGTCGCTGCCCAGGCGGGCAGCGTAATCTTGTAACGCTTCTGATGACAGCCGCAGGTCAAAAAGGCGGCCGAGAAGCATCAGGGTGTGGACGCCGTCGGAGGAGCCGCCGCCGAGGCCCGCACCGGCAGGGATGACCTTGTGGAGATGGATGTGGACGGGGGCGAGAGTATGGTCGGCAGCCAGTATGCGGTACGCTCTGATACAGAGGTTATCGCCGGTATCGCCCGGGACCTCCAGGCCGGTCATGCTGAAATGATCCTGGTGATCCGGCGCAACGATGATCTCAAGGATGTCGGTCAGCGGTACGGGGTAAAAGACCGTTTCGATGTCGTGGTAGCCGTCATCGCGCAGGCCTGTGACCCACAGGCCGAGGTTGATTTTACAGTTAGGGAATGTCAGCATGGCCTCACCCCCCGGCGAGGTTGTATCGGAATTGATGTTTTTTGTTTAACCACAGAGGGCGCAAAGAACGCAGAGAATAAAAAAATCGATTCTTTATTTCTCAGAGTTCGCTGTATTACTCCGACACCTCTATGGTTAAATCAGATTTTGATACAACCCCGGGTGTTATATTTTCCATTATAGTATATGCAATTGCATCATACCAATTAACTTTTTCAGCAATTTTATCTTTTATTTGTTCAATCTCATTTGGAGATAAGTCCCTTCCTAATTGTTCGTTGGCAACGTCCTGTATATCTTCAATGGTCAAATAATAAAAGATTTTATCCTTTTTCATTTCCATTTTTTTAATGAATCAATATATTCTCCTGATGCCATGCCATTAAGACAAAGTTACAAAAGCCCGTGTCAAGAATGGAAAAAAGATGATTGAGTTTTTAACGGATAATGAACAGGTCTGACAGTTAAATGACTTAAACTTATCTCATTCATTATTAGATAAAACTTGTAAAATGTCAGGTACATGGCGTAATCCAAAAAGTTATTAACAATCGATAAAATTTTACAATAAATCCATATTACCTTTTAGAATATTATGGATTAAACAATGTTAATTTAAATAAATTCTTTTTGTTCTTTGCTTTTCAGTAGTTGATTAATTAAAGTAGTGATTCATAATCATTTATTTATTTTTCATTAAATAATCCACTTTTGTCTCACTCCTAATTCCAGCAGCCATGAAAATCCTAACAAAACTTTTGAGACTTATCGTGACAAAAAAATCCATTATTTTATTATGTTTAATGGCTGTCACTTTTTCTTTTAAGATATCATTTGCGCAATCCGAATATGAACACGGAATTCTATGGGTTACGATTAGTGATAATTTAAAACCGGATGGCGAATCAAGAACCGATCAAAACAATGTTAACCGGGTTTTTGATCGATACGGTGTGTACTCATTTAAACAAGCTTTGCCATTTGCAAAACGGGAATCATTGCTCAAAATTTATGAGTTACGATTTACCGGGAATGACACCTGCCTGATTAATGATATTCGCGACAGCATACCTGAAATGTTAATTAAACCATATCGAAGCCGTGTTGGAGAAGTTTTATACAATCCAAAAGATAATATGTGGCGGAATCCCGATAGCGTAATACAACGAACGATGTGGTTTCTTCATAAAATTAAGGCTGATAGTGCGTGGGATATTACGCGAGGAGATGATAAAATTATCATTGCCATAATTGATACTTGGTTTGATCCAACTCATCCCGATTTAAAAACACAGATGTTATATGATCATGATCCCCTGACCAATGTATATTTTGACCCTGAAAGTGCTTTTCAATGGATTGCCTGGCATGGTACTACCGTTGCAGGTTTTGCATCTGCACAAACAACTGACTCCAATATGACTGTACCACCATTAGCTCATCATTGTTCCATTGGATATAAAACTAAAATTATTGGTTATCAAGGTGGATCTTCTTTAATTCTTTTATCTAAAGCCTTACATGCCTCAGATGTTATGCATGCTGATATTATTAGTTTATCGATGTTTGGCGGGTGTAATCCGGATCCGACAGGATATGAAGAAAGTATTGTAAAAGAAATACTCGATAACGGAACAACAATAGTTTCTGCGGCTGGAAATGGATTTTGCACAGGTTGCTATTTTAATGGAATTCAAGGAAAACTTTGGATCAATTGTGATAGTGTTCCATATGATTTTGTTCATTTTAGTCCGACATTTCCGTTTTCTCCAACTTATGATTCGAGGATAATTGTCGTTTCAGGAACCGAAAGAAATGACAGCCTTTCGTATCATGTTTACGACTCTGCACAGGCTAAATGGTTAAACAGGACATTTTCCTATTACCCTGAGGTTGATATATGTGCGCCCGGTCATGAAATGATGGGCCTTAAACCGACTTTAATGTATGATACTATACATGATACTATTGTGGTCAATAAATTCCCTTTTTACGGAGGAAATGGAGGGACTTCCTTTTCCGCCCCGATTGTTGCCGGCCTATGTGGATTGATTAAATCTAAAAATCCTTTCCTGAATCCGGCACAGGTACAGGATATTCTTCAAAGCACCACTGATCCGATCGTCGACGCTGAGATGTACGAAAGCAACGGCCAAAGCCAAACCGGAACAGGTCGTATCAACGCCTATAAAGCGGTAATGAAAGCTGACAGTAGCATCGGTAATTACAATATCTATGACGGCCAGGATATAACATGGACAGATACTATGTGTGTTAGGAATTATATTCATATTTATTCCGGAGGAAAATTAACCATTAAGTCTTATGTTGGATTAATGAAAGATGCCATCATCGTAGTTGAACAAGGAGCTCAACTAATAATTGACGGAGGACATCTGACCGCACATTTTCGTCAACTTTGGTGGGGCATTGAAGTGTGGGGAAATCCCGGAATGTCACAGAATCCTCTGAATCAGGGCATGATAAGCGTTATAAACAATGGGATCATCGAAAATGCACGCATCGGTATCCGGACAGATAACTCAATTACTCTTCCGGCAGATGGTGGCGGGATTGTGATAGGAAATGAAGCGATCTTCAAAAACAATGTGATTGCCGTTCAATTTGAGGATTACAGGTATCAAAACATGAGTTCATTTACGAAATGTTCATTTACAACAACAAGAGTCTTGAACGACAGCTCAAAATTTGATAGCTTTGTACAGTTGACCGGTGTTGTCGGGGTGGATTTCAGAGGATGTTCATTTAAAAATACCCGGTTAAATAGTGAATGTCCTTTGGAGGAAAGAGGTATCGGAATTTCAAGCTTTAATTCACAATTTTCAATGGATTGGATTTGTGATACTACTATTGCTCCCTGCCCAAATTACAGACAGGACACCTTACAGGGATTATATTATGGCATAAGAGCTTGCGGAGCAGGTCCGACACGTACCTGTACCATCAGTCATTCTCTTTTTAGCGGGAACAAAACGGGAATTTATTTAGGTGCCATTGATTATGCCGGTATTACCGAAAATATATTTAAGGTGCAACCCTATCCGGAGGCAAATATTTACGAAGAGGTCTTGGGAGGATTGTATCTGGATCGTTGTAACGGC
This sequence comes from uncultured Lentimicrobiaceae bacterium, assembly GCA_964628285.1. GTDB lineage: Bacteria > Bacteroidota > Bacteroidia > Bacteroidales > JAGONC01 > JAPLDP01. The sequence goes on along the minus strand of CAZVNP010000049.1, from coordinate 1,837 downwards.
TATCAGGTTGAAGAAAACAGTTTTGAATGTATCTTTAGTCCGGGAGGCATTAGTGTTGGTTTAGTCGTTAATAATTCGGGGACTGAAAACAATATCATCTATAATAATTATTTTCACAGCTTAACTTATGGTACCCTTGCACAAAATCAAAATAGGGATGTCTCAGGTGATTGCGGACTTCAAATAAGATGTAATGATTATACTGCATGTACCTTCGATATTGCAGTTACTTCTCTGAATTCAGGATCTGAAATTGGTATAAAAAAAGATCAGGGATCCAACGCTCAAAGTACCACAGCCCCTGCGGGAGATACTTTTACAGAAGAGCCTACAGAAGAAGAGGGTAATTATTATAATGAAAGTCCTAATAATATTAGATATTGGCATCATTCGCTTACAGTAGGTCCTAAGATAATACCCACAAATCGTTCTGCTTCTGTAGACACTGCTATGAATCAATGGGGGTTAAAATATAAAAAAGATCAAAGTTGCCCGTCAAATCCCGGTTCCGGCGGATCAAAACAAGAGGAAGAGTCAAGAATGCTGGTTGCAGGACAAAAGGCCGATTCAACACAGAATTTGCTTAGTTTGCTTGTGGATAGTGGCGATACTCAGGGAATGATTTCAGAAATAGAAACAAGCTGGCCTGATGATGCAGTTGAAATTTATAACCAGTTGATGGAGGCTTCACCATATCTCTCCGATACTGTAATGGTAAGCACTGTCGAAAAAGAAGATGTCATTCCTTCAGCCATGGTAACCGATATCTTATCAGCTAATCCTCAGGCAGCTAAATCTGATCATGTTATGAATGCAGTCGATAACAGAGTCGATCAACTTGATGAGGAACAGCTTTATGATATTAATGAAGGGTTATTTATTACCGGAGCTAAAGAATCACTTGAATCAAAGCTTACCTTTTATAAATCAGAAAGAAGCCAGGCACTTAATAATATCATCAGGTATTGGCTAAATGATACCTTAACATTTTCAAATGTTGACAGTATTATCCAAATCCTGGATCAGGAAAACCAATTATGGGCAAAATACGATCTTGCATTTGGATATTTAATGAATAATGACACTTCCAGTACAAGATATACCTTAAATGAAATTCCAACTTCATTTGACCTGAATTTTGATCAGGTGACAGAATATCAGGAATATATGGACTTATTTAATCTGTTGATTCAGATTAAACATCAGGGAAAAACTGTTATGGAAATTGATTCAATTCAAAAAGAGACATTATACAATATTTTAGACAATTCAAAAGGAAGAGTAAATGCTTATATCAGAAATATTCTCCAGATAACCGATACTCTGAAATACAGCGAACCCTATATCTTACCTGATTTAGAAAACAAATCATCAATGGTTCGGATAAAACCTGAACGAAAGAAATATGAAAAAAATTTATTCAAATTATATCCAAATCCGGCGAGTGATTACGTAATCATTGAATATCAACTAAAAGGAACCCCCAGGAAGGGACAAATCCTTATGTATAATTCAGAGGGGCAGTTAGTTAAAACCATGATTTTAAATGATACACATGACTACCTTGTGATATCATTGAAAGATTTGAAAAGTGGTACATATTTTTACCGTTTAGTAATTGATGATAAATCTGTTGAAACTAAAAAATTGTCAATTATTCATTAAAATAATATATTTTAATATTTATACCATTATTAATTTATAAAAACAATTGAGATGAGATTTATTATCTTATGTTTACTTTGTATATTTTGTAACAGAATCTTATCTCAGGATTTTATATATTTCAATAACCGCTACGATCCAACCGGTAACTTACTGGCAGACAGAGCTTATG
>CAZVNP010000048.1:0-26085 GCA_964628285.1 uncultured Lentimicrobiaceae bacterium | reverse complement strand
AAAGATACGGAGTGCTATGGCAGATTAAAAATTTATTCAGAAGATCCTGGGGAAATTAACCGACAGCTTAAAGGCGAAATTCTCAATGACATGGTCGAAGCCGTATGGTCCCAACCTGTAATAAGCGCCGGCACCTAAGGAAACGAGCCGAACGTCGAGCAGATTATTTATGAGCAGGCCCGTTTCATAATACCCCTTCTCCATCGTCCTGTACTCTATATTGTAATGATTTCCGTTATGTTTCAGTTCTCCACATCCGGCGTTGAACGAAACGGAGATCGCAGGATTAAAATAACGTCCCCGCACCAGCAGTTTCCCGAAGTTATGGGTAAAATAAAGGGCCACATAACGGTCCGACAGAAATTCATTCATCCTTATGGTGGCAAAGCTGTGCGGGACAAAAATCGTGAAACGCTGATAGCTGCCATGACCGTTGTACAGATCGGTGTAAGGGATGGACCTGTCGATGTATCCGGCCCTGATCTCCAGGGAAGGCTCACCCAGGTATTTTATGTACCATGACTTGTGTATTTTAATATCACAACGGTTATAGGCGTAACCACCGTCAAGAATGCCGGTCAGACCCCTGGTATAATTGAACCATACCACAGGATAATGTGTGCCTAAGGAGAGGCGGGTTCGGGCGTTCTTCAGAAACTTCTCACGGTAGGCGTACCTGAAACCTAATGACAGGGTGGTAAAATGAAATTCATTGGTCATGGCGACCAGTCCCTCACCGCTGACACCGTAATAATATGGTTCCTCGGCGATCTTATATGTTCTGTCCAGGGCCATGTGGACATTCATATACCTGAGGGCCATGAATCCCACATAGACCTCTTCTTGTTCCGTCCTGTCCATCCTGGTCAGAAGAAAATCCCTGAGATTATCATAGCTGAACCGGCTGTAATCATCAAAAAAGTGTGTGCCGCCGCTTTCGGTGACATCCTGCATGTACTTCAGACCGAATTCCAGGGCGGCATCATGGTTGGCCACCACCCTCACGTCGGCGCCGTATTTGGCTGTCGCATCATCGAAACCATAACCCCAGTAACCGCCCAGGGAAACACGATGCGACAGGCGGTCGTTGGTATGAAGGCCCAGACCCAGATAAAAGCCCTCGTAATTATTGAACAGGAATATCCTGTTCAGGTCGAGGTTGACGAATTTGACAGGGATCCTGCCCGTATTAATGATCTCGACTGTTCTCGCGATCCTGTCGAAATGATACTCCTGCCCGATGCTGTCAATGTAATGATAGGTGGCCGTATCCTTGCGTGTCAGGCCGTCGGTGCGGTAAGATTGCCAGAACGGCTCCGGCCGTTGATATGCCAGCGGATCAACGTCGATCTCAATGTTGCCGAATCCCCTTTTCACCAGCTCAGGATTCAGTACGATGTCGCGGATATAGCTCTTGCCGGTGCCCACAACGGGATACCCCGTTGAGTCGGCATTCACTGAAACAAAATAGATAATGAGGTCTGTATTCAGCTGAACGGGAAACCAGTGTGTGTTGTCGACCCATTCATACATCTGCTGGATCTTGACACCTATCCCACGCTCCGCACGGGCAGGCTCGGCAATGACATTCTCGATGGCCCAGCCGTTCGTGTTGATATACAGCAATCCCCTGAGCCCGTCGAAGTTGCTGCCGGGGTATGGATGATAGGAGATGACGAATGTCGTGTCAGGACTGTTCTCTTTGTACAGGGTGTCCTCCAGGCTGAACGAATATTTCCTGATGCTGCCGGTGCTGATGGGATTAATGTAATTTTTATCCGCGATCTGAATGATCTCTTTGTAGAACGACGTAGACTGCATCTGTGACAGGAGAAAGATAAAGGTGGGATTCTTAAAGCCCGACACCCTCGAGGCTACGACCTTTTCATAATTCCTGCCGGGATAGAGAAACTTGCGCTGCGTCACCGTCTCCATTAAAAACAGATACTTTTCGTCGAAGAAGCTCTTTATTTTCATCATAGAGGAATCCAGCAGCGAGGGGTCGAGAGCAAATATGGAGTCCATGTCGGGAGTGAAGTACATCTTGTCGTAAGTGGTGTATGAAAAGGACTTCATTTTCTCAGGATCATTGTCGTCGCGGTGGCTGATAACATTCAATATGATCCTGTGGGCGGGATTGACGCCGGGGAATATCTCAACGGGCCGGAGCTCGATGATCACAGGGACAAGGCTGATGAGCAGGTGGTCCCGGTCAGGAGGAACCTGATACCTCAAGGTTTTGTATCCGACATAGCTCAGGGTGAGCGTTTCGATGGGCCGGTCAAAGGTCATATGAAACTTGCCGTCAATATCCGTGACATTACCGTATTTACCGTCATTGATCACGATGTTGACGAAAGCGAGAGGCTGACGGTCCGTCGAATCGATGACCCGGCCATCAAGCTTATAGGGTTGGGCAACGACAATGAATGGCAAAAATAAACATCCAAGGAAAGGGACAAGATGTGACAGGACTTTCATTCCTTCCGGGCACTGGTGGATATCTGAGTGTAGAAATAATCCTCAAGCTCTTTCAGAGTGTCGTCGGTTCTGATGATATCCCTGACGATCAAGCCCTTGTCGAGAATGACGATGCGGTCGCACACCTCAGCCACATGATTCAGGTCATGACTCGAGATAAGCATGGTGACATCGCGTTGTTTCCTAAGATCCTTCAGCAGCATCTTCAGCCTGATCTGTGTGGTGGGATCCAGACCGTTGAAAGGCTCATCCAGGATCAGCACCTCGGGATCGCCCATGAGCGCCGCGGCTATGCCTACCTTTTTCTGATTACCGCGTGAGAGATCACGGATGTATTTCTTCTTGCCTAAAACCTCCTGGCTGAAAAAATCGAAAAATTCATTGTAAAAATCGTTCAGATCACCGTCCGACAACCCTTTGACCTTGCATATGAACTCAAAATATTCCTCAGGTGTCAGGAATTCGATGAGAAAACCCTCATCTAAGTATGATCCTGTGTAAGCTTTCCACGAATCGTCACGGGCCACAGGTATGCTGTTCGATTGAACCCATCCCGAGTCAGAACGGATAAGATCCAGCACAAGCCTGAAAAAGGTCGTCTTGCCCGCGCCGTTGTTACCTACCAGGCCAAAACTCTCGCCGCCTCCGATCGACAATGAGGGGATGTTGAGTACCGTTTCGCCGCTGTAAATTTTGGTCAGATTTTGTACGTCTATCATATCATTGAATTAATTGTCATAGTAAAGCCGGATAATTGAACAACGGAATCCGGTCATCCTTTTTGTCTGAAACCATCGGCCATGATGTATTTTCTTTTCTCCAGATTCCTGAGGATCATCTTTATGATGGAACGGCTGAAAACCAGTCCCGCCATGCCCAGGATACCGAGAAAAAGAAAACCGGCCTTGGGATAACCGGCGAGGCGGAAAGGCAACGCCAGCAAAATAGGCAACAGGAATCCCGGCAGGACGGCCAGCCAGTTGGATGCCCCGATACCCTGGTAGTTGAACGCCGAATTGCGCGAAAGATCCATTCTTTTCTTGTTAAAAGTGGCCATGTACAGCAGGACAAAAGCCAAAAAACCCATATTATACAGGTAAAGCGCCGTGTTGACCAGCAGGATATCCCATCCGAAAAAAACATAGGGAATAGTGACAATGTAGCAGATGGTGCATAAGACCTGTGCGATGATGTATTTTACCCTCAGGTATCTGTTGAAGTCAATGTTATTGGTGAGGATGGCATCGAAATAACTGCTCTCCCATCCGAAGGTGTAATTGAGGTAGCCCAGCATCATCCCGCCGGTCATGAAAAACCCGACAAAGATCAAAAAACCGAAAGAATCCTTGTACGTGGGCTGAGTGTAAAAGATCAGCCCATATAAAACAAAAATGGGGAAAAGCATCAGAAAGGTCTTCGTCCGTTTATTTCTCCATAACAATTTGATCTCCAGTGTGATCATATCGCCTATCAGACCAAGACGCTTGAAATAATGCATGGTCGACAGGACATCGACTTTCTTATCCTTCAGCAGACGCAGCTCCTCGGGGTAGAGCCTTCTTCTCAGAAACAAATAATAATTCAGGTAAGAGGCGATAAGCAGGGCAACAGGTACCAGGACAATCATTGCATGTTGAGTGATATAATCGAAGATCGTCCCCGAAAATGTTGACAGGGAGAGGACTTTGAAATAATCCAGCACGATGAGCAAAGCTACGGCCAGCGCCACAAAACCGACGATCTTGGGTTTGGAGCCCAGCTGCCTCTTCAGCCAGGCGGTAAAAAAATTGTTCGCCAGCGTCAGGCTGATCATGGATACCAGCCATGTCCACGCCATACCGGTGGAATAAACGGATGGAATGACTTTAAAAGCAAAAGGAAGGAAGACAAAATAGGGAAGGATATTAAAGATGCTCAGCAACGTTTTCAGGGCGGCATAATGAACGATAGCCGACTTTTTTATCGGCAGATGAAGGTAGGCTTCAAATGAAAAGCCTGATAACTGCTGCATGAAAAACCGGATGACCAGATCGCCCAGCAAATAATACAAGATAATGCCATTGAAAACGGTCACGGGATTACGGTCGGGATAGAGCTGATTTAATATTTTATCGATCATCAAACCGACAAATAACAGATCCATGAAAAGCAGCAACAGTATAAACCCAAGGATGATATTAGTCGCCACATTCTTTTGCCAGATTGATGACCGGAGGGCCTGCTTGAGCTGATGACGGATAAACCAGATAAACATAGAACAACAACTTGATGATACAATCCCCGTTAAAAGGATCGCAAGTTATAAAATGCTTCGACACGATGTATTAGGTGGGAAAATTAAAGAGGATGTCAACCTTCACAGAGCCATAGTGATCATTCCCTGATCTCCAGTTTAAAACCGCTACCATGGACATTGGTGATGGTGATGTTGGGATCGTCCTTCAGATGTTTCCTGAGTTTGGTGATGAAAACATCCATGCTGCGGCCGATGAAATAATCATCGGTGCCCCACACACTCATCAGGGCATCTTCGCGGGTGAGCAACTTATTTTTGTTGAGACATAACAGCCTGAGCAGGGCGGCCTCCTTGCGGGTAAGTTTTTTATCACTGCCTTTTATCGTAAGAATCATGTTGTAAGGATCGAAGATATACTGCCCCACGTTGAAAGTCTCATCCTGTGTCATGGGCTGCCGGCCGTGCCTGACGGCACAACGCCGTAAGATGGCCTCTATACGCAGGTTCAGCTCCTCGCTGATAAAGGGTTTGGTGATGTAATCATCACAACCGGCCCTGAAGCCTTCAATTCTGTCCTCTTTCAATCCCTTGGCAGTTAAAAAGATGATCGGCACCTCGGCATCCTTCTCACGTATCTCTCTGGCCAGCGTCAGACCGTCCTTTTTAGGCATCATCACATCCAGTATGCACAGGTCGATGCGGCGTGAGCGGAAGGCCAGCAGACCCTCTTCACCGTCACGCGCCACGACAGCCTCATAGCCCAGCACATCCAAGTAATCTTTTAAAACGGAATTAAGATTGGGATCATCTTCCACCAAAAGGATCCGGACTTTGTTTTTATTTTTCATCATCCTTGATTGATTTGTCAGTATTAGGACTGAATGGAAAATAAAGATCAAAACGTGTTCCTTTGCCAGGTTCGCTTTTAAGGCTCACCGAACCACCATGGGCCTCCACCATTGTTTTCACATAGTACAGACCTAGCCCAAAACCCTTTACATCATGAATGTTACCCGTCGGTACCCGGTAAAACCGCCTGAAGATGTGTTTCTGGTTCTCAGCACTTATCCCTATTCCTTTATCCTCAACAGATATCACGATGCCATTGTTCACATTGTATGTTGAGATGGTAATGGAAGGAGGAGGAGGAGAGTACTTGTTGGCGTTGTCCAAGACATTATTGATAATATTGACAAAGTGTATCCTGTCGGCCAGTAAAAGAGGCTGACCGGCTTCGAGGTTTATTTTGATCCGGCCTTTGCTTTCTTTCATGACCAGACAATAGCTTCTGACAATTGAATGAATGGTCTTGTGCACATCCAGCTCCTTTAACTTCAACTGGTATTCGCCCCTGTCGAGGACGGCGATATTCAGCACCTGCTCCACCTGGTTTTTAAGCCGCAGGTTTTCATCAAAGATCATATGGGCGTAACGTTTTGTTTTCTCCGGCGACTGGTACACCTCCGGTTTCAGAAGCATCTCGCTGGCCAGCGAGACAGTCGCTATGGGAGTCTTGAACTCATGGGTCATGTTGTTCACAAAATCCGATTTCATCTGCGAAAGCTTCTTCTGACGGAACAACAATAAAACCGTGTACGAAAAGGTAAGGATCAGAACGGTCATAAAAATGATCGAGAGGACCAACCAGGGAAAGATATGACTCATAAACAATCCCTTCCCGTTGAAGAAATAAATGGCCAGAAAATATTGCCCCGCACGGCACATGCACATCAGTGAGGCCGTATAGGGCGTGCTGAGAAGCTGTCCGGTATGCCCCTGGGCATTACACATGATGCAGTTTTGCGTCTGGGGTTGTATGATGCCATAGACGTATCGCCGTCCTCCACCGGAAAGACCGAATTCATCACGCATCAGCGAATCCAGCAGGGGCTTGTTGATCACTTCGTAGATACCTGCCGGCTGACGCATACAGGCAGGTACAGACCCTGACAGACGGGCGCTGACAGAGTCGTTGTGGCTCGCCAGTAACCGGTTTACCACACTTTTTAACCCGATCTCCACTCCATGATCAAATTGCTCCTCTTTCAACCGGTAAGCATGCTGGATCCAGAATACCTGCATGACAATGACACCGGTCAGTGACAGAAAGGCAATGATGATAATGGTGATGATGAGTTTCTTTTTCATACATTAAAATTAACGGTAATGAAAACCGGCAATCCTGTATTTAACAAATATTTAACACTTTTGATCAACCGATGGTTCGTCAGGTTATCAAATCTTTTCTTATGTTTGCAACGTTGAATGTACAAAATTAGTTTTTAACAACTTAAACTGAACGATTATGAAGAAATTAGTTATCAGTCTGACATTGGTGGCTTTTCTGGCAGGCGGGATATTCAATTCCAGCCAGGTTAAGGCTCAATCCGCAACAAAGAAAGATCAAACGGTCAAGGTACAGGATAATAAAACCGCTCAGAAAGTCGCCGATCCCCGGTCAGGAGCCGTGACACCAGCGGCACCCACGACTGCAGCTCCTTCGGCCACGACGGTCCCTGCGGGAACCACGACAAAGACAACGACAACAGGCAAACCTGCCGGATGTCCTCCCGAGTGCCCAATGAAAGCCAAATGTGATCCGGTGAAGTCAGGGTGTCCACAACATGCTCCGGGTTGCTGCAAAACAAAAACACCACCCAAAAAATAAGTCCCATTGAAAAACATGATCAAAACCCCCGCAAAATCGGGGGTTTTTTGATTGGATAGGAAATTATATTATGATTGGACGAGATACGATTTTCCACGTTCGATGTTGGAAATGAAAAATCATATCGTCGCCTGAAGGGCGATAATAAACAAGTTATAAATCTCACCCAGACCCCCTATTTTTAACAAATACGCTTAACTTTGAACGAAAAACTCTCCAGAGAGATTAAGCCGTCTCAAAGGAAAATGGTATAACACCCCCAACAATATAACAATAAAACAGTATAACAATAAGATTCTTAACAATCAAGCCATTGAACAATTGAACAATGTAATTCTATGATTTTTGATATCCCGACAGGTATCACCGGTGAACGAAGCCTTATTGTCCGGGAAAAAGACACAGCCGAGAAGTACGGTTCCGGGCTCGTGGAGGTCTTCGCCACACCCGCCATGATCGGGTTAATGGAGCAAACCTCCCAGAAATGCATCGTGGAATACCTTCCCGAAGGTTTTACAACCGTCGGTATAGCCGTTGACATCAGGCACCTGAAAGCCACACCCGTGGGCATGAAAGTGACTTGCCGTGCCACCCTTACCGCCGCCGAAGGCCGGAAGCTGCTCTTCACCGTCCAGGCATGGGATGAAGAGGGGATGATCGGCTCGGGCAGTCATACCCGTTATATCGTCAATACGGAAGAATTTCTGAGTAAAGTTAAAAGATAAGACCACCTTCTGATGAAGGAACTCCACCATCCCCCCACTCAAATGATTGCCACCACCCTGGCAGGCCTCGAGGAGATCCTGGCTGCCGAACTCGGGGAGCTCGGGGCCCATGATATCGAAATCCTCTCGCGGGCCGTTTGTTTCAGTGGTGACAAGGCCCTCTTGTACCGGGCCAACCTCTGGTGCCGTACGGCCCTGCGCCTCCTCAAGCCCATCGCCACCTTCACCGTTCATAATGAAAAAGAACTGTACCGTCAGGTGATGGATATCGAGTGGTGGAGATACCTTGATGTCGGACAAACATTCAGCATCGATGCGGTGGTGTATCAATCAGCCGTCACGCACTCCCACTATGCCGAACAAAAAGCCAAAGACGCCATCGCCGATCGCTTTAGAACAAGATACGGCCGCCGTCCGGATGTCAGCACCGGTGATCCGGATGTAAAGATCAACCTCCACCTCAGCAGGGATGTGTGCACGTTGTCGCTCGACAGCTCGGGGGTGTCGCTGCACCGGCGTGGTTACCGTGTCAGGAGCGGGCCGGCCCCCCTCAACGAAGTGCTGGCGGCAGGCATGATACGCCTCAGCGCATGGGATAAAGACTCATGCTTCATCGATCCCATGTGCGGTTCAGCGACACTGCCTATCGAAGCCGCCCTCATCGCCAGGAACATAGCACCGGGCACATTCCGCAAGAGCTTCGGATTTGAAAAATGGAACGATTTTGACAAGACACTCTGGGAGAACCTGAAAAAAGAAGCCTGGCTGTGGCAACGTCATTTCAATCATCCCATCATCGGATCGGATATCTCAGGCAGCATGATACGTGTGGCGGCACAAAACATCGCCCATGCCCGTCTTCAGGACACCATAAGCCTGGAAAACGCTGATGCGGCCTCGCTCCGGCCCCCTTGCAGCTACGGGATCATCATCACCAATCCCCCCTATGGTGAACGCCTGGGCATTGCGGATATCGACTCCTTTTACAAACAGCTCGGCGATGCATTCAAGAATAACTTTGCGGGATTTACCGCCTGGGTGCTCACCGCCGACAGACAGGCACTGAAGCACGTGGGACTGCGGCCCACGAAAAAAATCACCCTATTCAACGGCCCTCTTGAGTGCAAATTTGCTAAATTTGAACTTTATAAGGGCAGTAAAAAATTAAAGAAAGATACGTATGGGAAGGATCAATAAAATAGGCGTGCTGACGTCAGGAGGCGATGCACCCGGTATGAACGCGGCCATAAGGGCAGTCGTCAGGAATGCATTGTTCAATAACCTGGAGGTGATAGGCATACTGAGGGGTTATGCCGGACTCATCCTGAAAGAATTTAAACTCCTTAACAGGAATTCGGTTTCCAACATCGTACACCAGGGAGGTACCGTGCTCAAAACGGCACGTAGTGAACAGTTTAAGACAGCCGAAGGGATGGAAAAAGCCTGGCAGAATCTCTTGGAGGCAAAGATCGATGCATTGATCGCGATCGGTGGCGACGGCACCTTCCGTGGTGCTCATGAACTGGGTACAAAATATGACTTCCCAGTCATCGGATTACCGGGAACCATTGATAACGATCTGAGAGGCACCGATTTCACCATTGGTCACGATACAGCCGTCAATACCGTTATCCAGGCCGTGGATAAAATCAGGGACACAGCCACCTCCCACGACCGTCTTTTCTTTGTGGAGGTGATGGGTCGTGACTCGGGATTCATCGCCCTGCGCAGCGGTCTGGCATCAGGAGCGGAATACATCCTTGTGCCAGAGACAAAGACCTATATTGATTACATGGTCCGCATGCTCAAAAACGACTGGAAGAAAAATAAAACCTCAGGGATCATCATCGTAGCGGAAGGTGATGATGCCGGCGGCGCTTACAATGTGGCAAAGCAGATCAAAGACAGGTTTCCCGAATTTGAGACACGGGTCACCGTGCTGGGCCACATACAGAGAGGCGGCAATCCCTCGGCCAACGACAGGATACTGGCCACCCTCCTGGGATATGAATCCATCCAGGCCCTGTTGAATGGTGAAAGGGATATCATGGTGGGCATGATCGATAAAAAAATCATCTACACACCTTTGAACCAGGCGGTAAAAGAACATCCCGACCTTGACCGTCATATGCTCGAAATAGCCCGCATCGTATCCTTATAATCCTGGAATGGAAGGATATGGATAACGTAACCCGTTTTGTTGATGTCGTTCTGCCCCTGCCTGTGCACGGGTATTTCACATATGCCGTCCCCCCTGAATTGAATGATGAGGTTTGGCCTGGAAAAAGAGTCGTCGTGCAATTCGGCAAATCCAGGATCTATACCGCACTGATACACGCTGTGCACGAGCAACCACCGGTCGATTACCCCACAAAAACAGTGAAATCCATCATCGATGCATGGCCGGTGGTCAATACAAGGCAAATGGCTTTCTGGGAATGGATGGCCTCTTATTACATGACCACCACTGGAGAAGTCATGAACGCCAGCCTGCCCTCGGCACTCAAGCTGTCAAGTGAGTCAAAAGTGGTTATCAACGCCTTATTTGACGGTGACATATCCTCGCTGAACGAGAAAGAATACCTCATCGCCCTCGCCCTGCAAAACCAGCCCGAGCTGACCATGACCGACGTTGCCAGAATCGTCGGGCAAGGTAAGGTCATCCCCCTGATCAAAACGCTCACCGAGAAACAGGTGATCAGCATCAGGGAAGAATTGATCGACACCTATCGCCCCCGGGTTGAGATCGGCATTCGTCTTTCGGAAAAATATCACGACAGCGACAGTCTTCACGCGGTCATGGATGAACTGGAAAAAAGAGCCCATAAACAGCTGGAACTGCTGTTATCATTTATCCATCTCACCTCGCAGGCAAAGCCGAAAGTCGATGAGCTGCGGCGCTCCGAGCTGCTAAAAAGCGTGAAAGCATCGCATGTGCAACTTGACGCCCTCGTAAAAAAAGGTGTCTTCGAACTGGTGGAAAGACAGACCAGCCGGATCGAGGCTTCGGAAGCCCTGATGACACCCGGCTCAATCGTCCTGACAGCCCACCAGCAACAAGCCTTCGAGAGCATTCATGATGTGTTTAAAGAAAAAGAGGTGGCCCTGCTCCATGGCATCACCTCCAGCGGTAAGACCGAGATCTACATCAAGCTGATACAGGAATACCTCACGGCCGGCAAACAGGTGCTGTACCTCCTCCCCGAAATAGCCCTGACAACACAGATCATCAACAGGTTAAGAAAATATTTCGGCAACAGGATAGGCGTATATCATTCACGTTACAATGAGAATGAAAGGGTGGAGATATGGCAGGCAGTTATCAGGAATGGCCTTGAGCGGCCGGCATCACAGACCTATCAGGTCATTCTGGGTGCCCGTTCGGCCCTGTTCCTGCCGTTTGATAACCTGGGCCTGGTCATTGTCGACGAAGAACACGACTCTTCATATAAACAGCAGGATCCCGCCCCCCGTTACCATGCCCGTGATGCGGCCCTCTATCTGGCCCGGCTGCATGGCGCCAAAACAGTCCTCGGATCGGCCACACCCTCCATAGAAAGTTATTATAACGCCAGGAGCGGCCGTTATGGCCTCATCGAAATGACAGAACGCTATGGCGGCATTCAGCTTCCAGAGATCAAAGTAGTAGACATCAAGGCTGAAGGCCGGAAACGACAGATGAAATCGATCTTCTCCCAGACCCTGCTGGATCAGCTTCAGCAGGCGCTGGCAGACCATGAACAGGCCATCCTCTTCCAGAACAGACGAGGTTTCTCACTACGCATCGAATGCGACACCTGTAATTGGGTGCCGCAATGCAAGAACTGCGACGTCACCCTGATCTATCATAAAAAAAGCAACCACCTCCGCTGTCATTATTGCGGGTATACCATGAGAGTACCCGACAGGTGCCCGCTTTGCCAGAACACACGCCTGCGCATGAAGGGCTTCGGCACGGAGAAGGTGGAAGAAGAACTGGCCGTTTTCTTTCCCGGTGCCGCCATCACGCGCATGGACCTCGATACAACTCACACACGCTATGCCCACCAAAAAATCATCAACGAGCTGGAGAAGGGCCGCATCGATATTCTTGTCGGCACTCAGATGGTGACAAAAGGACTCGATTTCGACAACGTGAGTGTCGTCAGCATCCTCAACGCCGATAACATGATCACCTTTCCCGATTTCAGGTCGTTTGAGCGCAGTTTTCAAATGATGGCCCAAGTCAGCGGCCGCTCGGGACGAAAGAAAAAACGCGGTACAGTCATCATACAGACAAGTAACCCCACTCATCCGGTGATAAAAAATGTCGTGGAGAATGACTACCTGGCCATGTATGAACAGGAGATCATACAGCGGCAGAAATTCAGATATCCCCCTTTTTTCCGCCTGGTATTATTAAAGCTTCAGCACCGCGATCCCAGGGTCTTAAATGATGCCGCCGCCGTCCTGGCAGGACAACTGCGACAACGCTTCCCGAAAAGGATACTGGGACCGGAATACCCTCTCATATCCAGGGTGAAAAATCTTTATATCAAACAAATACTCGTTAAAATCGACAGGAACATATCGGCATCGGCCATGAAAAACGAAATGAAAAAAATAATCGAGAAATTCCAATGTGCCCGGGAATATAAATCTGTCAGGATCATCGTCAACGTCGATCCGGTTTAGATAACCGGAACGGATGAAATCAGGATCATCTTTCCTGAATTTTAATCACTTGAAGACCGGAATAAAATACCCTTAACAGAATAATCTTTTTTCTTGATTTTTGCGAAATTATGTTGTAACTTTGTACAGCTTAATTTTTTATAAAATAAAATCTTCCCCATGAAATATACGATTATCCTTTTAGCTGCACTCCTGATCTTCAAATTTTCCCAGGCACAAAACCGTGATATTTATGCCGATGTTCAGGGGAACATGGTCACCTTATGGCAAACCGCAGCAGAACGTAATTGCGGGGCTCTGTATCAAATGAATGTCGAACTTGAGAATTATCAGATGACCTGGCTTCAGCAGGATACCGGTGCCGCTGCTTTTTGCATCTGCTATTTTGACCTGTCAGTGACATTAGGACCGTTATCACCGGGAACATATGATGTTTTGGTCTACCACACCGAGATAACAAGTCCCGATACACTCTATGACGGCTCCACCTCCTTCACTATTGAAGAAGGGACTTTACGCGATGCCGTTAATATCATCAGTCAATACCAAAGTGATTGTTACGGAGGTGTGACCGTTGAAGAAAACCATGCGGTTGCTGATAACCGCGTTGGTCAAAATTATCCCAACCCTTTTGATTGCCTGACCTGGATCCCTTATACACTCAATGATACGGAAAGCGATCAGCTGATCATTTACAATGCTTACGGACAGGCCGTTAATATCCGAAATTTAAATGCCAAATACGGGATCATCAGTTGGGACGGTAAAGATATCAACGGGGGCAAACTCCCTGCGGGGATATACTATTACAAACTCAAACGTCAACCTGCCGGTGATTGCAGGAAAATGGTGCTGATAAGGAATTAAACGACAAGGTTTAGCTTCATTCGTCGCCAATCACGAACACCTCCTCACCGTCTTTTTTCATCAGGTATTTCTCACGGGCAAACTTCTCCAGATTCGCCGTGTCGGTCTTAAGTTCAAGAATCTCTTGCTTGTTTTTTGCTATCTCGTGGAGGTAATAGCTTTTTTGCTGCCTGAGTTCGTTGAGTGTCTGCTTTGTCCTGCCGCGCGAGAGGAGGTTGTTGCTGTCAAAGAAGACCAGCCAGACAATAAACGCGACGGTGACTATGAAATATCTGTTCTTCAGTATCTTGAGAAGAATGGTGAACATGGCGGCGGTGTTAAGATGACAAATTTACATCATCGGGCATGAAATAGCCATACCGCAGGGCAGGAATAGTTAACAAAATGACAGTTCATAAGCCCAGCTGTCCGCTGATCCCCTGCATGGCCGTCAAACTGATGGTGACAAACTCTTCGAGCGTCAATCCCACCATTTCACATTCCATGATCTTCTCCCTGCTCACCGAAGCGGCGAAGGCCTTTTCTTTCATCCTTTTGGTTATCGATTTCACCTTTACGCTGGCCAGCTTTTTATCGGGATAAACCAGTGCCGTGGCGACAATGAGCCCGGTGATGGTCTCTCCGGCGGCCAGGGCGTGCTGGAACTGCGTCGTGCGTTCCTTTCCTGTGGCCATCTCGTTGTGCATTTTAACGGCTTCCACCACGTCGGCGTTAACACCATGTTCCGACAAAATACGGGCAGTCTCCAGACCGTGACGTAACGGATCGGCGTGAACCACCTCGATGTCAAGGTCGTGCAGCAAGCCGGCCAGGCCCCATGTCTCCTTATCCTGGCCCAGTCTCACGGCCAGAGCCCGCATGACGGCCTCGGAGGCATAACAATGGTTCAGCATACGTTCATTGGTGATGTACTGCCTGAGTAACTCATTGGCTTGTTCCCTGTTCATGGTCATGACAATATTGTTTGATTTGTTCTTCGGTTAATTTTCCGTTGACCCAGGAGGAGTCAAAAGCGGCCTGATAGCGCATGTAAAAGACAAACGCCGGCATGTTCCAGTGGAGCACCTGCCACATCAGACGCCTGGCACCCAGCTCGCCGGCACGGCGTATCACCGCCTCAAACAAGCGGGTTCCTATGCCCCGGCGACGATAGGGCTCCCTCACAATGATATCCTCCAGATAAAGACACAATCCTTTCCAGGTGGAATAACTGAGAAACGACAACGCCATGCCCACGACCTGGCCCTCATCCTCAGCGACAAGAGCCTCGAATGCCGGCTGTTCCCCGAAGCCGTCACGGCGCAGGTCGTCAATGGATATGGTCACCTCTTCCGGCGCCCGCTCGTATGCCGCCAGCTCCCTGATCAGCGCCAGCACGGCGGGAAGATCCGCCTCACCGGCCCTGCGGATGACTATGGAGTGACTGTCGTTCATTGATCATTGATGCCTTCAATGCATATCGATGCCGTGTAACATGTACACCATGTGCTGCAACATTTTGGTAATCTCCGTCATGTATTCCTTCACAGCCTTCAGGCTTCCCGGCAGGGTGAAAATAAGACTCTGTCCCATCACGCCGGCCACACTGCGGCTCAGGAAAGCATTGGGTTTCTCCTGCCCGTACTTGAAGCGTATCCATTCCATAACACCCGGTATCTCCTTATCCAGCAAAGGCTTGACGGTCTCCGGCGCGATGTCACGCAGGCCGATGCCGGTGCTGCCGGTGGTAAAGATAAAATCAACAATGGAATCGCGGGCCCCAAGTAAAATGTTGTGAAGCTTCCTCGAATCGTCAGGGATGACCAGGCGGTCGATGTCGAAATTTCGTGACAGACCTGTAAAATAGGATCCCAGGAGTTTCTCTATCTCCGGTCCGCTCCGGTCGTCATATTCACCGCCGCTGGCCCTGTCGCTGAGCGTGATGACTAAAACCTTGAAGACCTTGGGATGATACTCGATACGCACGCCGGGTTTGATCCGGCCATGGTGGATGACACGTGCGAAAACGCCCTCCCGCGGCATGATGCAGTCTCCCACCTCTTTGAAAATGGCACAGGTCGATCCATGGCATGCCTTCCCTATCTGCGTGACCTCGACCTCCGCCAGGCCCATCACCAGCCGGTCTAAAGGCGCCACCGTGGTCAGTGGAACACCCTGAGTGGTGATGTTCTCTGCAAACTCACCGTAATGTACCGCCCTGCCCGTAGCCTTCTCGAACTTCTCGATGCTCTCCACACCCAGCAGGCTCACCTGCCGGTGCCACATGCCGGCGTGGGCATCATGCACCACACCGTTGTCATCCAGCACGATCTCCTCGACGGGATGCTTGACGGTGCCCCGCTCAGCGGAGATATTGACCGATAATACTTTCATCTCATGTGAGGCTGACTCCATCACCTTCCTCCTTCATGTTCAACTCTTTTGGAAAACGTATCCAGTGGTAAATATTGTACAGCGCCGAGGCGAGCAACGACAAACCCAGGGAGATGTAAAAAACCCCCAGATAGACCGGAGGCACGTGTGAGAGCCTGACAGCTACAATGCCCATGGCAATCATAAACAGCATAACGAGATAACTCTTCCAGTTGAAAAAAGAAAAAGCACATGGCCTGTCAGGTGTCAGCGAGAGGATACGGCGCCTGTGACGACGCACCACACGCCAGAAAACACCCCGGAAAAAGATCACAAAACCCGCCAGCCCAATGGCCGATCTGATCCAGAGATGGTAAGGATTCATCTCGAGCTGCCGTATGCCGATACGTAATATCCTGTAAGCCGCAAAACCCCAGAAAAGCCCCAGAATGATCAGCAGCGTCCTCCTCGTAACACCCGGCTTATATTTCTGCCAAAACCCGGTCATTAAATCTTAAATCTTAAATCTAAATCAAATATCGTTAATCGTTAATCTTATATCTTCTATCCACCCTCTTTCCTCTTCTCTGTAACCCTCACCTCCCCAATGGCCATCTCCTTATCCACCGCCTTACACATGTCGTAAATTGTGAGCAGTGCGATCTGGACGGCTGTAAGCGCTTCCATTTCTACACCTGTCTTGCCCACACAACGTACTTCGCTGCTGACCAACACCCCATTCTCTTTCAATGTGGCTTTCACCTCGATTTTCGTGATCGGCAGGGGATGACACAGCGGCACCAGCTCGCTGGTTTTCTTGGCGCCCTGTACGCCGGCCACCTCGGCGACGGTGAGTACGTCACCCTTCCTGATCAGATTCTGCCTGATCAGATTAACGGTTTCGGGATTCAGCCGGATAAAACCTTCGGCTCTGGCTATGCGCAACTGATCGGGCTTACCCCCGACATCTACCATCCTCGCCTTCCCCTCCTCATTCACATGACTGAGTTTGCTCATCCCCTTATCTTATTATTTTATAATTTGTTTTTGATTTAATCAAATCCAAATCAAATATCGTTAATCTTATATCAGATATCTTCAGCCTCCTATTCCGTAAAATGTCCCCGTCACACTTCTCACTCCCCGTTCCGGTTTCATCTCTACAGCCATCTCCAGTGCCCGGCGTGCACCCAGGGTGCGCACATCAAAGGCCAGGTCGTTGAACAGGCACGGTTTGATTTTTCCGTCGGATGTCAGGCGCAGCCGGTTACAGGAGTTGCAATGACCTCCGTTGCCGCCTTCCACAATGGAGAATGTCCCGTTGCTGAGATTCATTTGATGAATGAATCGCACCTCCAGTGCATTCTCCAGGCAAAAAGCCCTGACCTCCCTGGCATCTTTCTCCCCCGATGAATTGATGACCACACAGTTTATCTTGATGGGTTCAAGGCCGGCCTCATGCGCCGCTTTTATACCTTTATAGACATCCCTGACATTGCCACCCCTGGTGATCGCCCTGTAACGTTCCGGATCAATGGCATCGAGACTGATATTGACGCGTTTCAGGCCGACGTCAGCCAAAGCCCCGGCATACCGTTCCAGCAGGGTGCCGTTTGTGGTCATCGCCAGCTCCTCCACGCCTTCGATAGCGGCCAGCATGCGCACCAAATCCACGATACCTTTGCGCACCAAAGGCTCCCCGCCTGTGATGCGCACCTTATGGATGCCCAGCGCCACACCTGCCTTCACCACCTCAACGATCTCCTCGTACCTCATGATCTCTTCATGAGGTATGCTTTTGACACCTTCGGCAGGCATGCAGTAAATGCAGCGGAGGTTGCAACGGTCGGTGACCGACACCCTGAGATAACTGATCTGCCTGTTAAACCGGTCGTACATCGACGAGTTCTCCTTTCCGCAGTGATGTCACCCCGATGTCAATGATCATGATGCCGTCGGCGCCGGTATAGGAATGGATATGGGCCGAACCGTGATAGTCGACGGGCACCACCGTCCCATCAGCCATTATCCGGACCGGCAACAGTGTTTTCCGTTCCGATTTTCTGCGTGAAAAATCAACGCCCAACGGCAGCCTCAGGGCCAGGGGATTGAAGTCATGCCCCATCATCTTATATAACATGGGTTTCACTAACAATTCAAAGATGACGAATGACGACACCGGATTGCCGGGCAAACCGAACAACAGTTTGCGGTCACGTCTTCCGAACACCGTCGGGTGGCCGGGTTGCACGGCTATTTTCCTGAAAAGGATATGGAAACCCAGATCCTCCAGCACCGCCGGCACATAGTCATACTCGCCCATTGAGACGCCGCCGGTGAGAAGGAGCACGTCGCCGTGCCGCAGTGCCTCTTCAATATGATCATGGAGTGACTGTGGATGATCTTCTGCAATGCCGCCATAGTGTGCTGTCAGATCCATTTTCCGTAGCTGCGCCGCCAACTGGGCGGCGTTGCTGTTCCTGATCCGCGGGATGACCGGTGTCTGGTCCGGCTCCACCAGCTCATCGCCGGTGCTGAGGAGGCTCACCACAGGCCTTCTGAAAACCAGAGGCTCCGTGCAGCCCACTGACGCCATGATGGCGATCTCCTGAGGCCTGACGAGGGTCCCTTTCCGCAGGACACACTCGCCTTTCTTAAGATCTTCGGCCCTGTAACAGATATTGTTACCCGACGCGCTCCTGACAAAACGCACAGTGCCTCTGGCCGTCATCTCCGTGTCTTCAACCATCACCACCATATCGGCACCCGCGGGCAGCATAGCCCCTGTCATGATCCTCGTGCATTCACCCCTGCCAAGGCTCTTCTCAGGCTGCTTCCCCGCCGGGACAACCTCGATGACGTTCATCTCGTCATCCAGATCCTCACGGCGGCAGGCATAACCGTCGACAGCCGCCTTGTCGAAAGGCGGCATCTCCATATCCGAAAACACCTCCCCGGCCAGCACACGGTTTAGACTGTCACCGTAAGGTATCCGCTCTGTTTCCAGTAAAAAAGCCGCCCCCAGAACCTGTTCATATGCCTCTTCCAATGAGATCATCCGTCACCCAATCCTAAATTCCCTGCAAAGTTAACTAAAGTATCGCTGCCAACAGCACCTCTCCCCAACCTCCCGCTTTTCAGCGGGACAGGCTCTCTCCTAAAGGAGAGGGGTTTATATCTTCCAAACGCCACCTGACGACTGACGACTGACGACTTTTATACCTCCCCGCGATGTTTTTGACACAGCCGCAACACCAGCCCATCCGCCAATCCCACCTTAGGTACAAGTAGCCGGTCGCAGTGGATCGTCTTCAGAATGGAAATGAATATCTGTGCCGCCGGGACGATCACATCGGCACGGTCACGCCGCATGCCCATGACCTCCATCCTCTCCTTCACGGTGTAATGCCTGAGGTCATGCCAGGCATATTGTAACGTCTCAAGGGTCAGGATATGGTTGTCGGGCCGGCCGTAAATCTTGTTTATCTTGTTGATGTTGCCGCCGGTGCCGATGGTTTTGATGCGGCCAAAGTCACCTTTAAAATTCTTCAGCCATTTTATCATGGCTGCCCAGTCATTCTCCTGGTCTTTTTTGGCTGTGCCACGCATGGTGCCCACCTTGAAAGATCCAGTGGCCAGCAGGTTCTTGCCAGAATGCAGTGACAGCTCGGTGCTGCCGCCTCCGACATCGATGAACAGGATGAGACCGTCCAAGTAATCGCGGGGTTCAAACCAGTTCAGGCTGCCGATGATCGTGGCTTCTTCCATGCCGTCGATGACCTTCACCTTCAACCCCACCTCCTGGCGTATTCTTTTGATCACCTCCGTGCCGTTGGCAGCCTCACGTATGGCCGAGGTGGCACAGGCCAGATAATCGACAGGCCTGTAAACATCGATGAGCAAAGCGAAGGCCTTCAGCGTCTTGATAAGCATGCGGATACGTTTTTCCGACAGCCTGCCCTTTTTGAACACATCCTTGCCGAGCCTGACAGGGATGCGCACCAGCGTGGCTTTTTCCACATAGGTCACACCATCCTTGTCAAAAGCATTGGCAAATAACAGCCTCACCGCGTTGGAACCGATATCGATCGAAGCAAATATCATGAAACAAGAAAAATTAGCTTGTCGTTTTTCCGTTCAGCTGGTTCTTGTAATAATTGTAAATCTCGATCTGTGACCTGACCTGGGGGTGGCTGCCATCCATCTTGTAACGGTTGGGCATGTCGGCGCTGATGATCCGCGCTTTGCAGTTATCATGAAGCTGTATCTCAAGGATATTCATCAGGTCACGCTGGATAGCCTTGTCAAAGACAGGACATACCACCTCGATGCGGTGGTCGAAATTGCGCGGCATCCAGTCGGCCGAGGCGATGAAATAAAGAGGGTCGTTGTTGTTGCAGAACACAAAAATCCTTGAATGTTCAAGGAATTTATCGACGATGCTGAAGACCTCGATGTTGTCGCTCAAGCCCGGAATCCCCGGGACAAGAACGCATATGCCCCTGACGAGCATCCTGAGCCTGACACCGGCCCGGCTGGCCTGGTACAGCTTCAGGGTGATGGTCTCATCCACGACGCTGTTCAGCTTGACGATGGCCCACGCATCCTTGCCGTTGTGCTTATTTCTGATCTCCCTGTTCAGCAGGCGGATGAAAAAGTCACGGATGTGAAAAGGCGAGACGATCAGCCGCTCAAAGGAAGGAGGATTGTAACGGCTCTCGAAGAGCCTGAACACTTCGCTCACGTCCCTGGCAATCTTCTGATCGGCAGTGAGCAGACTGATATCGGAGAAAACCTTGGCCGTGGACTCATTATAATTTCCTGTGCTGATGTTGGAATAGCCTATCTCCCTTCCCTCTTCCATGCGCTTGATGAGGATCAGCTTGCAATGGACCTTGAAGCCGGGGATAGTGGGGATGATCTTCACCCCCTCGCTCTTGAGCTTGTTGCTCCAGTAAATGTTGGCCTCCTCATCGAAACGGGCTTGTATCTCCAGGAAGACGCTGACCTCCTTGCCGTTGCGTGCCGCGTTGATGAGGGCGTTCATCACACTCGAATCCTGCGCCACACGGTAAAAAGTCATCCTGATGGAGGTGACTTGAGGATCGATGGAGGCCTCACGTAACAGATCAATGAGGTACTGAAAATTATGGTATGGAAAATTGAGCATGATATCCTTCTCCCTGATCCGCTTCAGGATGCTCGTGTTATAAGGGAGATCCTTCTGCGGCAAAGGCGGTGTCGGGGCATAATAGAGATGTGGCGGACCGATGTGAGGGAACTCCATGAAATCCTTAAAATTGTGATAACGCCCTCCTTTCCTCATGTTGTCTTTTTCAGTGATACCCAGGCGCTCGGTTACCTTGTCCAGGAGATCCTGCGGTAT
The DNA here is from genome assembly GCA_964628285.1 of uncultured Lentimicrobiaceae bacterium. Lineage (GTDB taxonomy): Bacteria > Bacteroidota > Bacteroidia > Bacteroidales > JAGONC01 > JAPLDP01. Next base: position 4,696 of record CAZVNP010000048.1, on the reverse strand, counting down.
GGTTTCTTCATAGACGAACCGCACCGTCGTCCCTTTCTGCCTCTGCTTGACGCTCTCGCTCAGGATCTCCAGAAAGCTCTTCGAGATGTCGTTATCGATATCCAGCTCGGCATCGCGGGTGAACTTGATGGTATAGGCACTGAAACGGTCATAACCGAAAACGGAAAAAATATCGGAAAGGCAATACCTGATGACGTCATCGAGCAGGATGATGTAATATTTCTGCCCTTTTTCAGGCAGGATGACAAAACGCGACAGGCTGTCGGTGGGGACCTTTATGAGGGCACAATCCGCTCTGATCCCGGGATGGGTGCTTTGAAGATCCACGATAAGATACAGCATCTTGTCGATCAGCGACGTCTTGCGGTTGACGTTGTTGAGCATGATGGGAAACAGCTGGGCCCGCACATTGTCCTGGAAGTATTTCTTGATGTACCGCCCCTGTTCACGGCTTAACTGTGTTTCGTTGATCAGAAGGATGTTTTCCTTAGCCAGCTCCTCCACCAGCTCATCGTAAGTCTGGTTGAAGATCTTCTCCTGCTCCGTCACGATTTTAAGGATCTGCGACAGCAAACGCCTGGGCTCGAACTTGAGCTTATCCTCCTTTTTTGTTATGTGCAGCAAACGGTTGAGAGTACCCACGCGCACCCTGAAAAATTCATCCCGGTTGTTGGAGAAGATACCCAGGAATTTCAACCGTTCGATGAGTGGCATGGCCCTGTCCATGGCCTCCTGAAGAACCCTCTCATTGAAGTGCAGCCAGCTGATCTCCCTGTTGATTATAACCGGTTTGACTTTTTTCATTACTTGGGTTAACGAAAACTGTTTCAGTTCCTGTGTTATTTCTCCAGCATCCCGGGATAAACCATGAACCTGGTTTTTCTTTTTGCGTTCAGGATGCTTTCCCATTCATCCGTTCTGAAAACGATGTATACCACGCCGGAGGTGGGTAGTATGTCGATCTTCTTGTTATTGAACATATTGACCAGGTCGGTCAGTTCGGGGTTATGACCCACCAGCATCACCGACCTGAACTCATCGGGCAACTCCATGAGCATGGTGGTCAGATCATCGGCATCACCCATGTAGATACGGTCCCTGACATCGATCCTTTCGACGGGATAGTGAAGCGCTTCGGCTATCATTTTAGCCGTTTCATAGGCTCTCACCGCCGGACTGGAAAGGATGCTGTCAACAAGAATCTCCTGACCGAGAAGGTATTTGATCACCTTCATGGTCTTCTCACGACCTTTTTTCATCAGAGGCCTTTCGATATCCTTCAGTTCCGGGTAATCCCAGGACGATTTGGCATGCCGTACAATATAAAGCGATTTCATCTGCCCGTATCAATGAGGATCCCTGTGATATCAGTATGCAAACAATGGGAATTCGGCCATCATCTCATTGACCTGATCCCGCACCTGTGTCACCTTGCCGGCATTTTGAATATCCGTCAGTATGTCATCGATAAAACCGACGATCACCGGCATATGTTCTTCTTTCAGCCCTCTCGTCGTAACGGCGGGTGTGCCTATACGCAGACCCGAGGTTTGGAAGGGCGAACGTGAGTCAAAGGGAACCATGTTCTTGTTGACCGTGATATCGGCTTTGACGAGCGTATTCTCGGCATCACGGCCGGTGAGGTCGGGGAACTTTGTTCTCAGGTCGATGAGCATCAGATGGTTGTCGGTACCTTCCGAGATGACATGATAGCCTCTTCTGACAAATTCCTGTGCCATCACCTGGGCGTTTTTCATCACCTGCACGGCATACTCTTTAAACTCGGGTGTGAGGGCTTCGCCGAAGGCCACGGCCTTGGAGGCTATGACATGCTCCAGGGGGCCACCCTGCACACCGGGGAACACGGCCGAGTCGAGGATCGACGACATGGGTCTCACCTCGCCCTTCTTGGTGGTGATACCCCACGGATTATCGTAGTCCTTGCCGATCATGATCATGCCGCCACGCGGCCCCCGCAGCGTTTTGTGCGTGGTGGTGGTGACCACATGGCAATATGGCAGGGGATCGTTCAGCAGACCCTTGGCGATGAGACCCGCCGGATGCGCAATGTCGGCCATGAGGATGGCGCCGATCTTGTCGGCGATCTCACGCATACGTTTGTAATCCCAGTCGCGTGAATAGGCCGAAGCGCCTGCGATGATCAGCCTGGGCTTCTCGATCATCGCGATCTCTTCCATGCGGTCGTAGTTGATCACGCCCGTATCTGCGTCAACCTCATAGGCCACAGGCCGGTACAGGATGCCCGACGAGTTGACCGGGGATCCGTGCGACAGGTGGCCGCCGTGCGACAGGTTGAGGCCCATGAAGGTGTCGCCGGGCTTCAGGCAGGCCAGCATAACCGCCATGTTGGCCTGGGCACCCGAATGTGGTTGTACGTTGACCCAGCCGGCACCGAAAAGCTCCTTGGCACGGTCAATGGCCAGCTGCTCGGTCTGGTCCACGTTGACGCAACCACCGTAATAACGCCTGTTGGGATAACCCTCGGCATACTTGTTCGTCATCACCGACCCCATGGCCTCCAGAACCTGCGGGCTGACAAAGTTCTCCGAGGCGATCAGCTCCAGCCCCTTCGTCTGGCGCTCGACCTCCTGATGAATGATATCAAAGACCTGTGTATCGCGTTTCATAAATCCTGTGATCGTTTGTTAATGTTCATAATAACTCTGCAAATTTATTAATTTATGTCGAATATCCCAGGAGACATGACATCCGTGATGAAATAAAATACCCGTTTCAATTTTCAACACTGTTGCTTGTGCGCGTTTGCAACACGTGCCGGAATAAGAGATGCTGTTCGGATTGATATGTTTCTTTTAACCGCAAAGGTCGCAGAGATGGCGCAAAGAGCGCAGAGAAATGAAGATTAATTCTTTCATCCTCCGTGAACCTCCATTTTCTTCTGTGGTTAAATAAAAGCCATCAACTGTAACCATCTCTTACCTCCTGAAAGAGAGCATCGGGCCAGGAATATAACGAGGTAACGAAGTAACGAGGTAACGAAGTAGCGAAGTAACAAAGGAGTCCGTCCCAATCCCGAAGGGGTTGAACATGAATAATCCAACTTAAAATATCAATTACTGTTAGAAATTAAAACAATAAGTGTTATATTTGCATAATGAACTATATACCTCGTCATATTACTTCATCAATACTCAGGGGCTTAGAAAGTATGCCTGCTGTTTTTATCAGTGGTTCACGCCAGGCGGGAAAGAGTACACTGGCCTATAAAATTGCAAAGGAGAACCTGAATGCTGAATATGTTTCCTTCGATGATCTCTCCCTGCTCTCTTTCGCTAAAAGCAACCCTGAAGGATTTCTGGATCAAATACCTAAACCGGCTGTAATAGATGAAGTGCAGATGGCTCCTGAACTTTTTATTCATCTGAAACAATACATTGACCGGAAACGGCTTGCCAATGAGAATCCAAATGGCGACTTCCTGCTGACCGGATCTTCTTCGGTAACGACCATTCCTTCCCTTGCAGAGGCCCTGGTAGGAAGGGTTTTCCTTATCACATTGCTCCCTTTCTCATCAAGCGAGATCGCGCAAAAAAATGATAACTTCATACCCATGATTTTCCGGGAAGAAACTTTTGTCAGAAGTCATATCCGGGAAGCCTTTTCATTATCTGAAGCGATCCGAAAAGCCACCTTTCCTCAGTTGTCAATAGACACAAAGATAAATCCATCGGACTGGTTTAACAGTTACATCCAAACGCTGCTGAACAGGGATGTAAGAAATATAGCCCAAATTGAGAAACTCCATGAATTGCCACATATTCTTAAGGTTATGGCAAGCCGTACCGGCGGACTTATCAACGATGCCGACCTGGCCCGGACCACACAGCTTAACCAAATGACTTTTAGAAGATACCGGTCGCTGTTATCCAATGTATTCCTGACATTTCTTGTCCCTCCATGGTTTGGAAACATTGGAAAAAGACTGATCAAAGCACCTAAAATATACTTTTCCGATACCATGCTGATGATCTATCTTCTCGGGTACGAAGTATCAGGATTGAAAACGATCGATATGAATATAACCGGGATGGTGCTTGAGAATTATGTAGCTACGGAACTCCAAAAACAACTATCGGTTTCCGGAGATGGTAGCCTGTTCTTTTTCAGAACCGGTGATAATAAAGAAGTGGATTTCATCATTGAAAAAAGAAATGGTGAGATGGTGGGAATTGAAGTGAAGAATTCAGCAACAATCACATCAACGGATTTTGCCGGATTACGGTTTTTAAAGGAACACATAAAAGAGCGGTTTATCAGGGGCATCATTTTATACCCCGGTCAGGATTTGATCCCCTTTGATTCCGATATGATTGCCATGCCTTTATATGCATTAACAGATGCCGGTCAATTCCATAATTAATGATCTGCTCCGTGCCTCCTTCGCGCACTTCGTGTAACCCGGACCCTCTCCTTTCAATCACACTCACCCTTATGCGGAATTTAGTTCACAATCTTCATTAACCAGCAATCCTGAAGAAATCATATAATGATTTTGAACAAGATTACATAACTCTCTCTCCGATCATGTATTAATTTTCTTTATATTTGTATCTCATATCTTTCAAATGATAACAGAAGAAGAATCGTTACACCACATTAAATTATTGGTAGAACGTTTTGGTGAGCAAATCGCCTCCTATAAACAGGCCGAATA
>CAZVNP010000047.1:0-26573 GCA_964628285.1 uncultured Lentimicrobiaceae bacterium | reverse complement strand
TGAAAGCCGTCAGGGTCAGTTTCAGCACCCCGCCGGCACCTGCAGCCGGTGCCGGTGTGCCGCCGACAACAGGGACAAAGTGAAAAACCCACGACGGCAACTGATGCTTTAACCCGGTGATGCCCCCGATCTGGGGTGTCCCCAAAACAAAAAAGGCCAGAATGATGCAACCCGTCATGGCCAGGATAAATTGGAACGAATCGGTGAACGACACCCCCCAGAGTCCCGACAACGATGAATAGACGGCGACGAACAGCATGATGCAGCCCACGACCATCAGATGCGAGGTAAAGGTCATGCCCATAAAAGTTGTCTGAGTCATCCCCAGGAAAGTCAGCCCGGGAAACATGACCGTCAGGATCTTGACCATGGCCAGGTTGACCCATGCGATGACGATCATGTTCATGATGATGCCAATGTACACGGCCCTGAAACCTCTCAGAAAATCGGCCTCCCGCCCCGAATAACGGATGGCGACGAACTCACAGTCGGTGGTGATGCCGGCACGGCGCCATAAACGGGCAAAGAAAAAAACCGTCAGGATACCGCCGAACACCATGTTCCACCATAGCCAGTTGCCTGCTATGCCGTTTTGGGCCACCAACTCCGTCACCGCCAGCGGGGTGTCGGCGGCAAAGGTGGTCGCGACCATGCTCGTACCCGCTATATACCACGGCAGGTTACGGCCCGTCAGAAAGAAATCACCCACGCTCCGGCCCGCCCGTTTCGACATGAAAATACTGATCGAGATGCTCAGAAACAGATATATGGCGATAATGAGCCAATCCAGCGAGGTCAGTAACATCCCCCTTGATTAAGGTATTTGTCAGGTGATTGATTCAGACGGCCAAATTAAGAAAAATCTTATCCGGAAATAAACCATGAAAAGTAAATAAAATATGTTTTTATCACCATATGAATAGATGACTTAAAATTATTACTATCATTGCAAAAAATGACATCTTTCGGTTTAACGTACTAAATTGATTGCAAATGAGACGGTTCACGTTGTTTTTAGGGGTCATTGTGTTGTTGTTCTCCTGTACTTCAAGAAAGAGCGATGTTTACACCATCAACGGCAAGATCCAGGGATTGGCCAACGGCACGGCTTTTCTTGAGACCCGGAAAGGCGGTATGATGATCAAGGTGGATTCATCCGCAGTTACAAACAGCACCTTCACCTTTAAGGGGAGCGTTGAAACCCCGGCCAGGTATTACGTTGTTTTCGATAAAACCCACGCTTATTTCCCTCTATTCGTCGAGAATTCAGACATCACCATCTCAGGGCGTGCCGATAGTCTCAGGCAATTATCCATTACCGGTTCCAAAGCGGAAGATGACTATCAGGCTTATCTCACGGCGGCAAAACCTTACGAAAAGAAGCTCACCAGGCTGTATCATGTTTACGACAGCCTCTCACAGAGCGGCGATGAAGCGGCCCTCAAACAACTGGAAGGTCCTATTGACTCAACCGAAAAAGCGCAGCTTGAGTTCCTGAAACAATACATCATGGATCACCGCTCCAGCATCGTTGCACCTTATCTGGCCAGCATCAATTCATACATGTTCGACCTGGATGTTCTGGAACCCATGGTCAATGCCTTTGCTCCGTCGCTGGCCGGCTCGGATTACGTTCAAGAGCTTAAGGAGAGGGTGACAGTCTTAAAACGTGTCGCTATAGGACAACCGGCACCCGATTTCACCATGAAGGACACGACCGGCATAGCGGTGACTTTGTCTTCATTCAAAGGGAAATATGTTCTTGTTGATTTCTGGGCGTCATGGTGTGCCCCGTGCCGCGCCGAAAATCCCAATGTGGTGGCTGACTTTAATGAATACAAGGATAAGGGATTCACCGTTCTGGGTGTCTCTCTTGACAACGACCGGAATGCCTGGCTCAATGCCATCAGGAAAGATAAGCTCACCTGGACTCAGGTGTCGGATCTCAAGCGCTGGGCAAATACGGCAGCCAAACTCTATGGCGTGAATGCCATCCCGTCAAACGTTCTGATCAACCCTGATGGTATCATCATAGGCCGTAACCTCAGGGGTAAAGATCTGAAAAACAAACTGAACGAGATACTGTAACATAAAGGGACTCCATCCCCGTGCGGGGATGGAGTCCCTTTGTCCCTTTGTTCCTTTGTCATCTGATCGTCAGCTCGTTGATGATGTTCTTCGCACCGGCATACTTGTCAATGATGAACAGGACATAGCGGATGTCGACGTTGATGCATCTCTGCAACGCCGGTATGAATTCTATATCGCCGCTCATGGCTTCCCAGTTGCCGTCAAAGGCCAGACCTATCAGTTCACCGTTGCCATTGATGACCGGGCTTCCCGAGTTGCCTCCCGTGATGTCGTTGTTGGTGAGAAAACAGACGATCATCTCGCCGTTGTCACCGTAAGGACCATAATCCTTGGCTTGATACAAATCCTTGAGCTTCTGCGGGACAATGAACTCCTCGTTGTTGGGATCTTCCTTCTGCATAACACCATATAGATGGGTCACATAATCATAATGTACGGCGTCGGCAGGGTAATAATCCAATACTTTACCATAAGTCATCCTCATCGTTGAATTGGCATCAGGATAAAAAACCTTCTCGGTCATCATCTCACGCAGTCCGGCGATAAACAACCTCTTGGCATGGTTCAGCTTCTCGGTCACAGCTCCCAGGCCGGCATTCAAACCGATCAGGGTACTGTACAACGATTGGGTGGTTTTATTGCCCAGATCATCATTGTATTTCTTCAGCGAAGGTTTATCGAGGAATGCCAGAAAATGATCCTTGGAAGTGAAGATGGACTTTTTGAACACCTCAGCGGCAAAGGCATTGAAATCACCTTTATACTTTTTCAGGATGACCGTTGAATAGATATCGGGCAGCTTATCCGGATCCACATTGTCATAGATCATCTTGAGGGCGGCGGCAAAAAGCTTTTGCTCAAGGGCTTCATTATAATCCCTGAAGTGGTCATCGGCCTGGGCCCTGAAACGGTCGAAGTCGGAGCTGGCCGGGTTTTTCTTTTCAAGGATTCCTTCCAGTCCACGTGTCTGAATGGGGAAAAGGATCATCCGGCATGCAAATAGAGGGCCCTGGAGATACCAGAGGGTCTCCTGAAACTTGTTGTTGGCAATGTACGAATACCCCTGTTCCATATCCGGCAACACCTGACCGTATTTTTCCTTGCGGGCAGGATCGGCGTTGACCCATTGGGTAAAACGGTCTTCAATGGCCTTTTTCTCCTGTATCACATGTTGTTTACGCAGGTCACGGGCTTCGCCTACCTTGTTCTTCCAGAAATTGGCCAGCTGGGCATAAATGGATGCATATTGAATATCGACATCGGGATTGGTATCCATATCTTTCTTCATGATCTCCAGAAAGATATTCCCGAGATTGATGATGGCGGGGTCGGAGTGAAACTGGGTCAGGTCCACGCCATAGGATGTCCTGAAACGGTCGGTAGAGCCTGGATAACCCCATATCATGGCGAAATCATCCTTGGTATAACCTTTTATCGAAACGGGAAGATAATAGGATGCTTTCAGGGGGATGTTATCCTTGGAGTAAGGGGCGGGACTGCCGTCAGGGGCCGTATAGATCCTGAAGATGCTGAAATCGCCGGTATGGCGGGGCCACATCCAGTTATCCGTATCACCGCCGAACTTGCCTATCGACGAGGGCGGGGCACCGACCAAACGCACATCCTTGTAAGTTTTATAGACAAAAAGATAGTATTCATTGCCGTTGAAAAAACCTTTGACCTGAACATCGTACCTGCCACTGTCGGAGGCTTGTTCTTCAAGACGGTCTGAAATTTTACCGACGGCCTCCTGGCGTTCCGTTTCGTCCATGGTATCGCTGACAGCAGCCAGAACCTGGGGAGTGACATCTTCCATGCGCACCAGGAAGGTGGCCGTCAGCCCTTCATTGGGCAGCTCTTCGTCGCGGCTTATGGCCCAGAAACCGTTTTCTAGATAATTATGCTCCGTGGAGCTGTGATTCTGAATGGCATCATAACCGCAATGGTGGTTGGTGAACAGCAGCCCGTCGGGTGACACAACACTGGCGGTACAAAAATTACCGAAGTTGACGATGGCATCTTTCAGACTCGAATGGTTGATGCTGTAAATCTCTTCAGCAGTGAGTTTCAGGCCCATCTTCTGCATGTCAACATAATTGAGCCTTTCGATAAGCATCGGCAGCCACATGCCCTCATCGGGGGCATTGAATGCACGGCTGCCCAGGCTTATGGTCATCACCATAAGCCATAGCAGTAATAACTTTTTCATACGTGAAAGTTTTTGTTATTAATACATACGTTCAGTACCTTTTCCTGTATGTGTTGTGAAGATATCCTTCACGTGGAAGGATCATTCCAGACCCACCACCTTTTTACCCTGGATGAACACGATATCTACCGGTATATCAAGGCTGTTGATCCGGTTGAGGTCAGCATGCAGCTGTGGCGGTATCACACCCTTTTCTTCAACCCATTGCTTGGCTTCACTATAGTTTCCATCACCCTCCACATGAATGATTTTTTGCATGAGACTGACAACGGCTTCTTTCATCTTTTCAAAGTCAACCCGGTAGGTACCGTTCTCATGACGGTCAAACACCCCGTTGTCGGTGAAATAATTAAACTGTATCATATTCGATTTGCCATGGGCATCACCCGCCCCAAAACGGCAGGAACGGAAAATGCCCGCCACAAAGGTGGTGTAATTATCCATGATCTCACCCTGCTCCAGCTCACCCATCTCATGCAGTTTAGTGACCAGATAGAGCCCCATGATGTCGGCCTTGGCTTCTTCGATGGCAGAGAACTGCTCTTTCAGGGCGCTCCTGACAGAACCCTGTCCGTTGATGGTGTTTTTCACGCCCAGACCGTGTGCCACCTCATGGAACATGATGTTCTGGAAGAAAGCATCGAATTGAATGTGCTTTTGCTGACCCGTATCGATGAGGGCATCAGCAATGGGGACGAGTATGTTGTCAAATTTGGCTTTGATGGCGTTTTCAAGCTGCAGACGGCGTGAGCCGGCCTTGAGCTGCACCTCTTCATCATTGGGCAGGTTGATGGCGATGGTCTTACCACCCACATTGGCATCACCGGCATAATAGATAGCATAATAGGCGTTGAGATCGGAGCTGGTGCCGGGGCTCTCGCTCTTGTACTGTTCCTCCACAGGCAGTCCTTTCTGGAGCTCAGGCAACAGGGCTGCGAACTTGGCCAGCCGCTCACTCCACTGTTTGTCTTTAATAAGGATAAAAGCCTCCTGCGCCGCCTTGTAACCAAACAAACCGTCCTCATAATTCTCAATGGGGCCGACAACAAAATCAATTGGCGAGGTTTTCATTTCCATCCAGGCAAAATCACTCGGCCGGTAGTCGTCTGTGAGTAAGGCATCGGCACGCAGTTTAAGGTATTTTTTCAACCCTTCATCCTCAGCCAGAAAGGCAGCGGCTTTCAACATCGCGGCAGCTTTCACTATCTGGCTGCCGTAAGCGTCATGATACCATACCACTTTCAGACTGTTATCCGGATTTCTTCTGATCAATGTGTATTGGCTGGTTTTATTGGTATCGTTCAGGGCATTGAATTCTTCCCTGGTCATATCCACAGGATAGAAATTAGCACCGGCAGGTTTGGGACCGAATTGGGTAATGAAGGATTGATTATCTTTCAGCCTGTCCCAGGGGCCATAATTAATGAGGGCGAATTTCTTCGTGCTCTCATCCTGAATGCGGTCAAGAAACACATTTTTATGTCCGAGGGTCTGATCCCAGTAAATATCATCCATGATATCGGCCACATCAAACATAATGGACAGAATCTTTTTTTCCTTTTCGGAAAGCTGGCTGATATCGGCTTTCAGTTCCACCGGTGCATAAGAGGCCACACCGGCCTTGACAAGGTCAGGCGAAACAGGTGTGAATACCGAATCGTCAGGAATTAACCCGGAATACTTTTTTTCCATCTGTTCTGCCGTGTTTTGGTAAGTACAACCTGCCACCATGGCCACGATGGGCAGTGCCAGAAAATAGATCAGGGATTTTGTTTTCATTATGTTAAAATCTTAAGGGATCGAATTGGCGAAAGTACACATTTCAGACTATTTTTCAAAGCACGTTTGCTTATCTTTGTCACTTCAATTCAAAATGTTTCATGGACAATCAGGTGATCAGGGTGCGTTTTGCACCCAGTCCGACAGGCCCTCTTCATATCGGAGGCGTGAGAACAGCGCTTTATAACTACCTTTTTGCCAGGAAAAACGGTGGCAAATTCATACTCAGGATAGAGGATACCGACATGGCGCGTTACATCCCGGGGGCTGAGCAGTACATCATGGAATCGCTGGCGTGGACGGGACTCACTTTTGACGAAGGGGTGCGTGAGGGCGGTCCTTACGCACCATACCGGCAGTCGGAAAGGCAGCATCTTTACAGACAGTATGCTGAGGAGCTGGTGCACAGCGGTCACGCTTATTATGCCTTTGATACGGCTGATGAAATTGAGACTATGCGCAAGGGACTGGAAAAGGCGAAAGTGCTCAACACCAGTTACAGTTACCTGTCACGCATGTCCATGAACAATTCTCTTACCCTTTCCCCTGCCGAAGTTAACAGACGTCTTAAGGAAGGTCATGATTACGTGATCCGCTTCAGTATCCCGGAAGGAGAAGAGGTGAAAGTTCATGATGAAATACGCGATTGGGTTGTCGTGCACAGCTCCTCTCTCGATGATAAGATCCTTTTCAAATCCGACGGCATGCCGACGTACCATCTGGCCAATGTGGTCGATGACCATCTCATGGCTATCACCCATGTGATCCGTGGCGAGGAGTGGCTGCCTTCACTGCCGTTGCATGCCTTGTTGTACCGTGCCTTCGGATGGCAGGAACCCGTTTTTGCCCACCTGCCCCTGCTCCTCAAACCCGACGGTAAGGGCAAGCTGAGCAAACGCGACGGCGACCGACTGGGTTTTCCCGTTTTCCCCCTGCAATGGGTCGACCCGGAGACCAAAGAAGTGTCATCAGGATACAGGGAGTCGGGCTATTTCCCCGAGGCCTTTGTCAATATCCTCGCTTTTCTCGGCTGGAACCCCGGCACCGGGCAGGAACTCTTCAGCATGGAGGAACTTATCCAGGCTTTCACCCTCGAACGGGTGGGCAAATCGGGATCACGCTTCGACTTTGAAAAAGCCAAATGGTTCAATCATCAATACCTGCAAAAGAAAAGCGATGAGGAGCTGGCGGCCCTTTTCAGATCCATACTCGTGGCTGAAGGTATCGAAACACCCCATGATAAAGTGATAAAGGTGGTCCGCCTGGTCAAAGAAAGAGTGAACTTCGTGAAAGAGATGTGGAATCAATCGTGGTTCTTCTTCAGGACCCCCGGCAGCTATGACCGGGAGACCGTTAAAAAAAGATGGAAAAACAACACCCCCGCCATCATGAAGGCTGTGGCCACATTCATTGAAAGCATCGAGCCTTTCGATTCGGCCACGATCGACGTGGGCCTGAAAGAATGGATCGAAGCCGGAGGCTATGGCATGGGACAGGTGTTGAACGCCCTGCGTCTTTGCCTCGTCGGCGCCGGTACAGGCCCTCACCTGGCCGATATCATGGAAGTGATCGGAAAAAAGGCGACTATTCAAAGGGTTATGACGGCGGTGAAGATCTTAAAAACAGATCAGTAAAAACCACACAATAATTATTGGGTCAGGTTTGCAGCTATCCCCCCGGCGGTTACAGGATATATCTTATTCCTTTTATTCCATTCTGTGTCTTCTCTGACGAATACCCCATCAGCTATGATGGTCAGATAAAAAGTGAATCACCCTGACAAAAAATGCGAAAAAAGACTAAATTTGAGGTATCAATGTTTCCTTACCGGAACAAGCGCTCAAAGTTACCGGCGCCGGTAAGGATTCATATCGGCTGTATGATTTAACCGTGTCACAATAAGAAATTTATGATTCTGACAATCATTCTGGCCTGTTCCATGGGACTACAGCTGGTTGCTACCTGTATGGCCTTCAGGCTTATCCGGCTGACAGGCCGCTACATGGCCTGGAGCCTCGTGGCCATAGCCCTGCTGCTGATGATCATCAGACGGATCTTGCCTTTTTACCATTTGCTGACGGGTGATATGTTCATTCAGCTTGATGCCCTGAACGAGACCATAGGATTTGCCTTATCATTGTTTCTGGTCATCGGGATAGGCAGGATCGGACCGCTCTTCCGCTCCATCAAGCTGTCGGAGGAATCGGCCAGGAATTCCGAGGAGAAATACCGCAGCCTGTTCGACCATGCCAATGATGCCATTTACCTTGTCGAATACCAGACCCTGAAGATCCTCGATTACAATAAAAAGGCTTCCGAGATGCTCGGTTATACTAAGGAGGAACTGCAAGCCATGACTTTCCCCGACCTGCACCCCAGAATAGAAAAAACAGTCCTTCAGGAAAAACTGAAGGAAATGGATGAAAAAGGGACCGTCCCCGAGACACTCATCCTTCACCATAAAAAAAAGGATGGAACCATGGTCATCATTGAAATGAACGTTTCAATGATCGACGTCAAGGGCGAGAAACTGATCTTCAGCATTGTCAGGAACGTGACGGAACGTAAGCTGAACGAAGATAAGATCAGGCTGTTTTTTCAGGCTACGGATAACTCCGTCGAAGCAATTTGTTTAAGCGATCTTGACAAACGGATCATTTATGTGAACAATGCCTTTGAAAAATTATTCGGTTATACCAGAGAAGAGATCATCGGCACGAAAGTCAGCGTCATCTATTCTGATGATACCTGGGAAAGGATACAAAAAGCGATGCAATACACCCATGACGGATCCCTGGAAGGTGAATTCACCGGCCGGAAAAACGACGGCACCCTGTTCCCCCTGTTATTGTCATCGTCACGGATATTGAACGACAGCGGAAATATTATCGCCCGCATGGCCACACACCGCAACATAACGGACCTGAAACAGGCCGAGGAAAAACTGATCACCTATACCGAACAGCTTCGCTCCCTGTCCGATCATCTGACCACGGTGAGGGAGGAAGAACGGCTGTTTCTGGCACGTGAAATCCATGACGGCTTCGGATCAACCCTGTCAGGATTAAAGATGGATTTGATGATGCTCAAAAGGAACCTGATGAAGAAATGCAATGATGATATCAATGCCGAAGTGGCTGATAACATTCAATCGATGTCGGATCTGATTGACAATACGATTGTACTCATGCGCAGGCTGGTGAGGGAGCTGCGGCCCGAGATACTCGACGAACTGGGATTGGTGGAGGCCGTAAAATGGTATATTAAAGAATTTGAAAAACGGACTTTCATCAAATTTCATCTGACCGTTTTCCCGAGAAACATTAAAACGGATATTAAACAAGCGATAACGATCTTTCGTATCTTTCAGGAAATACTGATTAATATCGCCCGTCATTCAAAAGCGACGGAAGTCACCGTATTTCTGAGAAAGCAAAACCAGACGATTTATCTGCTGATCCATGATAACGGTATCGGGATCAAACCGGAACAGATCAATAATAAAAAATCGCTGGGTATACTGGGCATGAAGGAAAGAGCTTTGATTTTCGGGGGCAAATTGCAGATAGAAGGTGCTGAGGGAGTGGGTACGACCGTCAAAGTTGAGATCCCCGTTCCATGATGAAAATGTCAAACCATTATTTCACAACATATGATCAACATTCTTATTGTCGATGACCACCGCATTGTCCGTGAAGGTCTGAAAAAAATCATCCAGCTCGAAACCGACATGATCGTGGCCGGCCAGGCCAAGGATGCCGGTGAAGCCATCCGACTGATGTCGACAACCGATATCGATCTGGTTGTTCTGGACATAGCCCTGCCCGGCAAAAGCGGACTGGAGGTCATAAAAGATCTGAAAGCCCTGAAGCCGTCGGTAAGAATCATCATGTTGAGCATGTATCCGGAGGAACGCTTTGCCATAAAAGCGCTGAAAGCAGGTGCTTCAGGTTATCTCACCAAGGAAACGGCTCCCGAGGAGCTCATCAATGCCATCAGGGTGGTGAACTCAGGCCATAATTACATCACGGCCTTCATCGCCGAACGTATCGTCACGGAACTGCAGGATCCTGTCGAAAAGGCACCCCATGAGCGGTTATCCTCACGTGAATTTGAAGTCATGTGCCTGATCGGATCGGGCAAGACCATAAAAGAAATCGCCGAGCTGCTGTGTTTAAGTGACCGGACTGTCAGCACATACCGCGCACGCGTCCTTCAGAAAATGGGATTTAAAAACAATGCGATGCTCATGCACTATGTCCTCGAAAATTGGCTCGTGGAATAAAATAAGGATGAAGCCCGGCAAGTGAAAATTCTTCATTACCCCTCATAATAAACATAATACCCATTATTTGCAGACAAGTCTCCAATTTTTGTAGTGCTAAATAGGATAGCCTATGAACAATGTAACTACAAAAGTTTGAGCAGATGCATTACACCCGGTTGAGGTGTAGTTCGTTAATTTTAAAGCACATCTGGATAAACGGGTGTTGCTTTATCTGTAAATACAAACACTATGGACTTTCAACCACAAATTGTTGCCTTTCTTTGCAATTGGTGTTCTTACACCGGTGCCGATCTGGCCGGCACATCACGGATGAAATACAAACCCAACGTACGTGCGATACGGCTGATGTGCTCAGGCCGTGTCGAGCCGGCATTTGTTCTCAGGGCTTTTATCCGTGGCGCCGACGGAGTGCTCATCTGCGGATGCCACCCCGGCGATTGCCATTACCAGGAAGGTAATTACCGCTGTCTGCGCCGGTATCACCTCCTGCAGAAATATATACAGCAAATGGGTATCGAAACACAAAGGCTCAAACTGGAATGGATCAGCGCCAGCGAAGGGAAACAGTTCGGGGATCTGGTTAACAGTTTTACCGAAACAATCACCAAACTGGGCCCTTCTAAAATTAAAGAAACAATGGAAATATTATCATAAAATAGTTGCAAGCATCATGGAAGGAAAAAAACCTAAGCTTAAACTGGCCGTTTACTGGGCAGCTTCTTGCGGAGGATGCTGCGTCTCGGTATTGGATGTTCATGAAAAACTGTTCGATGTGGTCGCCGCAGCCGATCTTGTCTTCTGGCCCATAGCCCTGGATATCAAGTACCAGGATGTGGAAGAGATGCCCGACGGACATATCGACGTCACACTGTTTAACGGCGCCATCAGAAACAGTGAGAACGAATACGTCGCCAAACTGCTGAGAAAGAAGTCAAAGATACTGGTGGCCTATGGCAGCTGCTCCCATCTTGGCGGCATCCCGGGCCTGGCCAACCTCTCCTCAAAGGAAGAGATATTAAGACGTATTTATGACGAGAGCGAATCGACCGTCAACACATCGCATGTGAGGCCGGAGCCTGAATGCGAAGTACCTGAAGGCACACTTGAATTACCGGTATTTTACAACGATGTCAGGGCTCTGGACAAAGTGGTGGACGTGGACTATTATCTCCCGGGATGTCCTCCCCAGACCGAACGGCTGGTTGAGGTCTTCATGGCCATTGTCACCGGTGCGGAGCTTCCGCCCAAAGGCTCCGTGGTCGGCGCCGGTATCAAGGCACAATGCGAGGAGTGCGTAAGAAAGAAAACTGAAAACAAAGTGATACACAAGTTTTACAGGCCATGGGAAATCAACGACGACGGGGTGACCTGTTTTCTTGAGCAGGGGGTGTTGTGCATGGGACCGGCCACACGCTCAGGTTGCGGCCATCGCTGCATTAAAGGTAATGCACCCTGCCGCGGATGTTACGGTCCCCTCGATGACATCACCGACCCGGGAGCCAGGATGATGTCGGCAGTGGCCAGTATCATCGACACCAAAGAACCCAAAGAGGTGGAGAAAATACTGGAAGATCTGGTTGATCCCGCCGGAACATTCTACCGCTTCAGTCTCCCAACAGCCATGATAAGGAGAACCCTGCCATGAAAAGAATTACCATCGATCCGATAACCAGGTTGGAAGGCCATGGAAAAATTGAGATATTCCTGAATGACGACGGGGATGTTAACAATGTCTATTTCCAGGTCCCCGAGCTCAGGGGCTTTGAGAAATTCTGTGAGGGACGGCCCGTTGAGGAGCTCCCCTCCATTGTCGCCAAGATCTGCGGTGTTTGCCCCGGGTGTCATCACATGGCTTCGGGCAAGGCCGTCGACGCCGTCTTTGGCGTCGAGCCGCCGCCGACAGCAAAAAAGCTCCGTGAGCTTTTCTATATGGCTCACTTCGTCCATAGCCACATCGCCCATTTTTACGCCCTGGCGGCACCCGACTTTGTCGTCGGGCCACAGGCCCCCAAAACCGATCGCAACATCCTGGGCGTCATAGGGAAAGTAGGTGTTGAAATAGGGACCGAAGTGATCAAACAACGCCGGATAGCACAGGAGATACAGGCCCTGCTGGGCGGCCACCAGACATTCGTCGTGATGAATATACCCGGAGGTGTGAGGAAAGGTCTCACGGAAGAGGAACGCGATGATATCGTGAAAAAGGCAAAGGGTTTTGTCGAATTTGCGAAATTCTCGCTTCAGATCTTCGAAAATGTCGTCCTCTCCAATAAAACCTATGTCGATATCATCCTCAATGGTCCTTATTCATTGAAATTGCATTCTATGGGGCTGGTGGATGAGAACAACAAAGTCAACTTTTACGACGGCAGGGTCAGGGTGGTTGATACGGAAGGTAATGAATTGTGCAAATATGCCCCTCATGAATACCGGGAGTTTGTAGCCGAGCGTGTTGAACCATGGAGCTACCTGAAATTCCCTTATCTGAAGAAGATCGGATGGAGAGGCTTTGTGGACGGGCAGGAATCGGGTGTTTACCATGCCACACCTTTATCAAGGCTGAACGCCTCCGATGGCATGGCCACGCCGCAGGCGCAACAGGAATACGACCGCATGTACAAAACCCTTGGCGGGCGTCCCGTGCATGCCACCCTGGCCATGCACTGGGCGCGCCTCATCGAATTGCTGTATGCAGCGGAACGCTGCCTGGAACTGGCCGAAGATACTGACATCATTGGGAAAGAGTTGCGTGCCCCACTGGATAAAATTCCGTGTGAAGGCGTCGGGATAGTTGAAGCACAGCGAGGGACACTGACCCACCATTACTGGACCGATGAGAAAGGGGTCGTGATCAAAGCCAACATCATCGTCGGGACGACAAACAACAATGCAGCCATCTCCATGTCGGTCAAAAAGGCAGCCGAGGGGCTCATCAGCAAAGGCACCGTGGTGACCGACGGTATTCTCAACATGGTCGAAATGGCATTCAGGGCCTATGACCCCTGCTTCTCATGCGCCACCCACACCTTGCCCGGCGAAATGCCTCTGATCGTGGAGATACGTGATCCGAACGGGACATTGGTGCAACGCCTGAAAAGGGATTGACATGATAATCGTGACCATGAAATTGATTTAAAAATCATACAAACAAAGAAATAAAAATAAAGGAGGGCATATGCGAACCGGAGTTTTTTTCTGCCAGGTCGAGCATGCTGTAAACCTTAACATCGATGCGATCGCCAAGTATTCGGCGAACCTGCCGGATGTCGAAACCGTCCAGATTCTGGGACGGCGACCACGTCTGGATGCCATTGCACTCAGCGATCTGATAAAGACAAACAACCTGAACAGAATTGTCATCGCCGGCGACATGCCGGGCTATTACAAGCCCGTGTTCACCAAATCCATGGCTCTGGCCGGACGTGATACAGATGAAGTGCGGCTGGCATCTTTCCAGGAACACGGTGCCAGGGGTGACATAGCCCTGGAACGGGCCAAAGCCATCGTGGCCTGCGCCAATATGGCCGTTCCCTTTTCGCTCGTGGCCGTGCCGTCGCGTCATCCGGTCAATCAAACTACCTTAATCATAGGAGGTGGCATCGCAGGGATCCAGGCCTCACTCGAAATCGCCAATGCGGGTAAACAGGTCTATCTGGTCGAACAGACCGGCACCATTGGAGGCCACATGGCAATGTTTGACAAGACCTTCCCCACACTCGACTGCGCCGCCTGCATCCTGACACCTAAGATGGTGTCGGTGGGTCAGCATGATATGATCCAGCTGATGACCAACGCGCGCGTCACCGAGGTGAGCGGCAAATCAGGAGCATACCGGGTCAAAATACATCAGCATGCCCGCCGCGTTGATGTCAAATCGTGCGTGGCCTGCGGATTATGCGCCGAAGTCTGTCCGGTGAAAGTCGAAAGTGAATTCGATGCTAAAATATCGCTGCGGAAAGCCATATACATCCCCTTTCCGCAAGCCGTTCCCAATGCATACCTGGTGGATGGTGAAAGCTGCACGTATGTCCTTTCCGAAGGACAGAAATGTGGCGCATGCCTGAAAAGATGCCCCAAGGAATGCATCAACCTGAACGAGTCAGATACATACACCGATATCGAAGTCGGCAACATCATCATTGCAACAGGCTATGAAATGCTTGACGTGCGTAAAATAGAACAATATGGTTACGGGCGGTACCCCAATGTCCTCACATCCCTCGAATTTGAACGCCTGACCAATGCCTCGGGCCTGACAGGCGGCCGTATCGTCACTAAAAGCAAACGTTTCAACAAAAAAACACAACAGGATGAATGGGTCTTCATACCCGACTCGGTGCCACCGCAAAGTGTGGCTATTATACATTGCGTGGGGTCAAGAAGCGCCAAATACAATTCCTATTGCTCCCGGGTCTGCTGCATGTACTCCCTGAAATTCGCCCACCTGATCAAGGAAAAAATTCCTAATGTCGCCTGCTATGAATTCTATATCGATATGCGGGCCTTCGGAAAAGGCTATGAAGAATTCGCCGAACGGATCAAACAGGAAGGGACGTTTGTCATTCGCGGACACTCGGCTTCAGTCGACATGGTTGACGGACAAATGATTGTGAAAGGCGAAGACATTATGAATGATAAAATCGTCGAAGTTAAAGTGGATATGGTCGTGCTGGCCGTGGGGCTGATACCATCGCACGGAACGGAAGATATCAGCAGGTTACTGGGGATAACACGCGATCCCGATGGGTGGTTCTCAGAACTGAATTATAATGGGAATCCTACCGACACTGAGAGAGGAGGCATCTATGTCGCCGGGATGTGCCAGGGACCCAAGGATATCCCCGATACGGTGGCGCAGGCCTCGGCGGTGGCCGCCGGCGTGCTGCGCTCCATCACCAGCGGAAAAGGTATCGATCACCTCAGCAGCATCTCGCTGAGCGAAATTGAAGCCAGGGCTAAAAATATTTCTACTTTATAAGGAGGTCGTTATGGCAATAAGAGTTAATCCCAGATTTATTGATGAATTGGACCGTTACGGGGCGGAAGATGTACAGCTTTGTTACCACTGCGGTGACTGCCTGACAGTGTGTCCCCACGCCGATGAGGTGTTCAGGTTCCCTCGTAAATCCATGCGTTTGTTGCAAATGGGCTTGGAACGGAAAATAGAGACCACCCTGGAGCCATGGCTGTGCTATTATTGTGGTCAATGCTCCGAGCAGTGCCCCCGCGAAGCCGATCCCGGTGAAACAATGATGAGCCTCAGACGGTGGCTCATCGCCCGCTATGACTTCACCGGCATCGCACGAGCCTTTTACCGCTCCCGGACAGCCGAAGTGCTCGCCATTATTGGTGTCGCCCTGCTGACGGGCTTGTTTATGCTCTTTTA
The DNA here is from genome assembly GCA_964628285.1 of uncultured Lentimicrobiaceae bacterium. Classification (GTDB taxonomy): domain Bacteria; phylum Bacteroidota; class Bacteroidia; order Bacteroidales; family JAGONC01; genus JAPLDP01. The sequence continues at coordinate 10,820 of CAZVNP010000047.1, read as the reverse complement.
CGGCTTCACCTATGGAAACCTGCATGTTTATGACGGCGAGGGCGCTTTCCTTCCCAGCTCTTTCATTCATCGTTTTGATCTGACAGTAGGCCTGGTCATAGGTATCATACTTATCATTAACGCTTTCCGCATGTGGTATTTCACTATGGTGAAGGGTATGGAGATACACACCCCATGGTGGTTGTACATCAAGCACCTCTACCTTCTGCCATGGCACTTTTTCTCACAAAAACGTTATGCGGAGTGTGAAAGCAAACGTGAGACACGCGTTTTCATGCCCTGGTTCACCCACCTCGGCCTGATGCTGGGCTACGTCATCATGCTGGTGCTGGTTATGGTATTTATCGAAAAATTACAGTATGGTCCAGCCATTGTGTGGCCGGTACACATCTTTGGTTATTTAGCCAGTATAGGATTGATCATCGGCACCATCTATTTTATCCGCAGCAGGCTGAACAAAACATATGTCCAGTTTAAAAAATCACATGGCACGGACTGGGTTTTTGTCATTCTTTTATTTTTTATCGTTATCACCGGCATCACCCAGCATCTGCTGCATCGCACCGGTCTGTATATGTGGGCCAATATGACTTACGTCCTCCATCTGATGTTTGTCGTCCCCTGGCTGCTGAGGATGCCCTTCAGCAAATGGGCTCACATGATATACCGCCCCCTGGCCATGTACTTTGCTGCTATACGCCGTGATGCCCTCTACCGGGCAGAAAAACAGTTTAGCTCAGCCTCTATTACCGTCAAGTAAAAAATACAACCATGAAAAATTGCAGAATAGGCGTTTACATGTGCATGTGCGGAACCAACATTGCCAAAATAGTTGATGTGGAAGCCGTGGCAAAATTTATTTCTTCCCTCCCTCATGTCGAATTGGTAAGGACATACAAGTACATGTGCTCCAATCCGGGTCAGGAAATGATCATACAGGATATCATCGATAACAATCTGGACCGTGTGGTGGTGGGTGCCTGTAGTCCGAACATGCATGAAAGGACCTTCCGCGGAGCCCTCAGGAAAGCCGGCCTCAATCAATACCTGTTTGAGATGGCCAACATACGTGAACAGTGCAGCTGGGTTCATGATGATCCCAAGGAAGCCACATTAAAAGCCATGTCCTTGATACAGGCTGCCGTCAGGCGTGTCGAATACCATGAATCGCTGGAGAGCATGGCGGTGGACATGTGCCCCAGCACACTCGTTATCGGAGGTGGTATTGCCGGTACGACCGCGGCACTCGAACTGGCCGACGCCGGTAACCTTGTGTACCTGGTCGAAAAAGAGGATAAGCTGGGGGGCAATGTGAAACGGGTGGATCTGACAGCACCGTACCTGTATTCGGCACGTGACCTGCTGACAGAACGTATATCACGGATATCCAACCACAAACAGGTGCATCTCTTCCTGAACTCAAAAGTGAAAAACCTCACAGGATTCATCGGTAATTTTACAGCGACCATAGAATCGCAAAACGGTCAACCCGAAAACCGGAAGACCAAGGAGGTGCAGGTAGGCAACGTCATTGTCTGCACAGGATACAAGGAATTTGATGCCTCACGTGTAACCCATTATGGTTATGGGAAGCTGCCTGATGTGATCACCTCCTTTGAACTGGAAAAAATGATACGCGCAGGCCGTATCGTCACCAAAGAAGGCAAGATACCGCAGTATGTGGCCATTATCCACTGTGTCGGCAGCCGCAGCCAGGAATTTCACTCTTACTGCTCCCGGGTATGCTGCATGACAGCGCTGAAATATGCTCACGAGATCAAATCAGCCAACCCTGAGTGTTACATATCAGATATTTATATCGACATGCACGCCTTCGGCAAAGGTCATGAGGATTTCTACCGCCGCTCATCGGAAGCCAAAACCCTCTTTCTGATGTATGAAAAAAATGACCGGCCGGTCATACACCGGGCAGGACCTAAAGATGACTGTGAAATGCTCATCGAAGTCAATGAAAAGCTGTCGGGCGAAACCATCGAGATACCGGCCGACTTAGTCATCCTGATGGTGGGCATGGAAGCCAGGGAGGATGCAAGCGAGATAGCCCACTTAGTCAATATCAGCCAGGACAAAGACGGATGGTTCATCGAAAGCCATCCTAAACTGGAACCCGTGGCAACGACCACCGACGGTATCTTTATCGCCGGATGCTGTGTGGCGCCCAAAGACATCCCCGACACGGTAGCCCAGGCCAGAGCCACGGCAGCACGTATCCTGGCCAAGATATCCAAAGGTAAAATCGAAGTCGATGCGGTCTATTCCGAAGTCAATGAAGAACTCTGCTCCGGATGCCGCCTGTGTAATAAGCTCTGCCCTTTCAGCGCCATTGAATTCAATACGGAGAAAGGCCGCAGCCACATCATCAGCGCCCTGTGCAAAGCCTGCGGTGTTTGTGTGTCAGCATGCCCTTCCGGCGCTATCAAAGGACGGCACTTTACCGGACAACAGGTGCTGGCACAGATCGACGGATTGACAGCAGCCGTTCAATATGAAATGCCATGAAGAAAAACAAACTGAATTTGAGTCGTCAAGCCATAGTCACTACAAGGATATAAGTAAAGATACAGTCATGAAAACAAAAATATTATTGGTCGATGATGATCAGGATTTCCTGCGGTCAACCCAGGTCAGCCTTGAAAGCAACGGTTATGAAGTCGTCACGGCTTCCGACGGAAAAGAAGGCTATAAAAAACTTAAAGAGGAGAAACCGGATTTTCTGGTTCTCGACGTGATGATGGATACCAACCTGGAAGGATATAACCTGCTCCACCGTATCAAACAGGAACCGGAATATAAAACATTACCGATCATCATACTTACCGGCATGGTCGATCAATTGGGTGTGAATTTATATTCGGCCGTGGAGGATGCGACGATCTTTCCCAATGTCCGCTTCCAGGATAAACCCATTGACCCGCTTATTCTGATTGAATTAATAGAAGAAATGCTCAACGAAAAAACAGAAGATGGATGAGAAACTGATTCCGGCCCATGTCTTGTTTGCCAAATGGTTCATCCGAATCAGATGGTTTGTCGCAGTTATTCTTATTTTCTCCACTTTTATTTTTAAAACCTTTTTCAAAATATCCATCCAGGATATCCCTGTCTATGTGCTGTCCCTGGTTCTTCTGGCTTTGAACGGCCTGCACCGGTATACCCTGAAACGGATCGTGGCCAAAGAAGGCGGAAAGGTGATTACCCGGATCAAATGGGAGATACATTTCCAGATCATCACCGACCTGATCATCCTGGCTATGATATTACACTTCTCAGGCGGCATCGAGAACCCGGTGGTCATCTTCTTCTTCTTCCATATGATCATCGCCAGTTCCATTTTTTCAACCCTTGAAAGCTACCTGCACACCGCTTTTGCTCTCATCCTGGTGGCTCTTGTGGCCTTTCTTGAATGTTATGGCCTCATTCCCCATTATCATCTGGAAGGCTTTGCCAATATCGGCCTCTACCAGAATAAACTTTACTTGTACGGAGGCGGATTGATCTATACCTCCGCTTCGATTTTCCTGGTGAGCCTGATGCACATGATCATTTCACGGTCGCTGAAAATTGAGGAGACCTATGTGAAAACCAACCTGGAACTGAAAAAGAAAGATGAACTGCAGCATAAATATGTTTATCAGATCACGCACGACATCAAAGGTCACCTGGCCGCCATCATCAGCTGCCTGGCCGTAATCAGGAATAAAAAAATCGGGACCCTGAACGATACACAGGAGGAATTTGTCAACAGGGCTTACGACCGAACCGAACTGCTTGTTAGCTTTGTCAAAGACCTTCTGAACCTGACAAGAAAAAGATTGAAACAGGATGTTGAATATGAGAGCTTCCCATTGACAGAACTGATACAAAAAGTGGTTTCTTCAGCTCAGATATTTACAAAGGAAAAGACGATTGAATTTAATGTATTTATTGATAAATCCATACAGAACATCATCGGCAATCCATTTACCATTGAGGAATTGTATACCAATTTGTTAATGAATGCCATCAAATACACGCCGGATAAAGGACGCATAGAGCTTATCGTCCGTAACCGTCCCGACCATATCCTGACCGAAATCTCCGATACCGGCATTGGCATCCCAAAAGAAGAAATACCCAGGGTGTTTGATGAATTTTACAGAGGCAGCAATGTGCCAAAGGATCATAAAACCGGATCGGGACTGGGCCTGTCGATCGTCAAACAAATTGTCGAAAACCACCACGGCAGGATCTGGGTCAGCAGCGAATTGGGCATCTGGACCAAATTTTCCTTTATCCTCCCAAAGAATCCCAACCTGCAGGCATTGGAAAATGAAAGCAGAATAACCCGTACCCGTGTATAAAAATGAGTTATCCAAACATCATACATATTAATTGGAGTTTGGAATTTAAAAAGGCTGTGGCTTTAAAAGCCACAGCCTTTTTTTTGTTGCCCGACTAGGGCTCGAACCTAGACTTTTCTGATCCAGAGTCAGACGTGTTGCCAGTTACACCATCGGGCAGAGGGTGCAAAAATAACTATTCTCCCCCAAATCTGCAATTTAAAACGGATTTTTATCGGATATCACTTACACTACAATGAATTTCAAAAAATTTATTTGTTATATAAATTTTTATTGCATTCCTTAAATTTATAATGTATATTTGGGGAGTAAAAATCATTTAGCGTTCATTTTTAAATCCGAATCGCATGAAAACCTCTCCCCCCTTTTGTTTATGCCATGCCGGGATAGCCTCCTTTATTTGTGCTTTCCTGGTTACCTTCACATCCATGGCATCAGCTCAGGACTATGGTTCCATCACCGGAACCGTATCCAGTTACGGCAACAATCCGGTACCAATAGAAGGTGTGAGAGTCACCGCTTTAAGTGAACTCTATTCGTATTCATCCCTTACCGGTACCGATGGAATGTATACGATCGGTCAGGTGGAAACAGGTATATATACACTGACGGCCGAAAAAGAGGGATATATCGGTCAAACGGTCGAAGATGTGGATTGGGATGTAATCATTAGTGTCCACGGATGTGATAATGAACCACTAATAGGAGCACAAGTCATAATTTGCCATGACGCCTCAGGCGATTGTGATACGTTATATACAGGTCAGGGTGGCGGTGTTTCTTATGTTATGACCGGTGGTTATATTACGATAGAAATTATTTACGACGATTATCCGCCATATTATCTTTATCATATACCGGTTTTTAATAATCTTACCATTCCCGTCATCCTCTGTCCTGCCTGCCCCTCTGCCCAGGATTTTCAGGTGAACCTTGAAGGTGAGGCCACCTGGTACCCACCCTCCATGGATGATGAACTCGTCTTTCATGAAGGATTTGAAAGCGGATTAATTCCGTTTGGCTGGTCGCAGGAGTATGTTACAGGTGACATCGATTGGACCGTCACTTCAGGCAATCCCAGCGGCACACCAAATAAAGCACTTCAGGGGATTTACAATGCCGCTTTTTATGGTGATACGGGCACAACCATACTGATTACACCCTGGTTGGATTTACACGATGCTGTAAACCCCAAGTTGACCTTTTACCATATTCATCCATCTGAACCATCCATAAATGAACTCAAAGTCATGTACCGTAATTATCCGACAGGTCCATGGCATAATCTTGCTGGATATATATACGGAGATACAACCTGGCACAGGGAGGTCATCGAACTGCCTGATCCCACCGACAGCTATCAGATCGGATTTGTGGGCATGGCTAAACAACCCGGTGGTCTTGGCATCTGCATCGACAGCGTTATCGTCAAAAAAGCAGCTTATCCTTATGTCAACACCGATCCTACTCTTACAGGTTATGAAGTATACCTCGACGGCGTTTTACAGGATACGACAAGCGCTACGCATTACTCTTACCAAGGATTGGATCCAGGAAGCTATCATATTGCCGGATCGAAGGCGACTTATGAAACCTGTACCTCTCTACTTCTAGAATATCCTTTCCATTATTTGCCCTGTGAATTTCTGGAACAGCCTGATAATTTCGTAGGCTCGATTGACGGCTTGACCGTCACCCTGTCATGGGATCCTCCGACTGGCTATGGGAAGGATAGTTCAGGACAGGTGAATGATACGACTTATACACTTTTGGGTTATAATATATACCGCAACAATCAATTATTAAATGAAGATCCGGTAACCGAGCTCCAATATAGTGATGTGGTGGTGCCTGATGGCTTCTATTATTACAACGTCACAGCCGTATATGCCGGTAATGGATTTTATGCCGAGAGCTGCTTCATTGATCCTTCCTACGAAGCAGTCGTGTGTTGCATATTTGCCGCTCCCGGGAATCTGGTGGCTGAAGTACAAAATTTCAATAACGTAGCGCTGGTCTGGCATTCTCCGGATACAACGGAATTGCCGCTGAGTATGAATAGTAATGAAGACCGTGGAGCCAACCGCTATGTCATGACAGGCTATTATGTTTGGAGGGACGAATGGCGCATCGCTTATATCCCGCCGATCGACACAGAGTACCTTGACCCGGCTATAACCCCTGGAACACATGTTTACCGTGTGACGGCTGTTTATGATGAAGGAGAGTCGTTACCCTCGAATGAAGTAACCGTTGAAATACTTCCACGGGGTCATCTGAAGGGCTATGTCCGTGACGGCATGACGTGGGATGCCGTCCCCGGCGCCACCGTCCTGCTCAACCCCTCAGGATTAACGGCTACAACAGGCGAAGACGGATCCTATCAATTCGAGTATATCACAACGGGTAATTATGAGGTGACAGCGCAGGCCGAAGGTTATAATCCCACCACACTGGAACAGGTTAAAGTATATAACAATCAGGTAACCAAACTTAACATACCTGTTTACACCGGCACCGCAACCATTTATTCCCTGCCCTTTACTGAAACATGGTATGAGGGTACCTTTGATTCACACGCCTGGTCTTTCTTCCCTTCAACAGGAAGTTGGTACATCAATACGTCCGAAGGGAATCCTCCTCCGTCGGCAGGGTTCAGTTATTCTCCGGCCATGAACTATTTTGAGAACTCCCTCGTAAGTCCTGTATTCGATGCCAGGACTATCACCGACCTTGTATGGCTCTCCTTTGACATTACCAGGGATAACCCGGGTGGAGGCAGCCAGGAAAACATGCGCATCGAAGTATGGGGCGATACCTCATGGGTGATCCTTGATGAAATTGTCGGTCAGGGATGGTCCTGGTGGCAACATGTGAATTACGTCATTTCAAGTTATGCCAAAGGCAAACTCTTTAAGGTAAGGTTCACAGCCACCGGTGACGATTCATACCCTGTTGGCAGCTGGGGTATCGACAATATCAGTCTTTATAGAACGCAGCAGGCTTTGCTCGAAGGCATTGTGACTGAACTGGCAGGCGGTGAGCCGGTGAGCGGGGCTACCGTTACTGTTGCTGGATATCCTCCGGCAGCAAGCGATGCCACCGGCTATTACGCCGTCCATGCCGATGAGGGAACATACACGGTAACGTGCGAGGCGTCCGGATACAATCCCGTGGAGACACAGTTGGATATCAGCGACATTACCACGTGGGATGTCCAGCTCACGCAGCCGGTAATGACCGTCGACCCGCAGTCGCTCTACCAGGTCTATGACCCGCTCACCTCCGACACGATGGTCTTCACCCAGCCGCTGACCATTAATAACGACGGCAACGGACCGCTGGAATGGGATGCCGTCATTGAATACTTTGATCCGACCGGAACCGGCGGTGTTCCTGCCGAAGACGGATGGCTCACATTGGACGCTCTCCAGGGAACCGTTGAAGCAGGCAACCAGCAGGAGGTGACGGCCACTTTCAACGCCGAAGGCCTCTCCGGTGATTACAGCTACCAAGCTTCTGTCACATTTAATTCATCGCCCGACGTCGGCCAGGTCGTCGTTATAGCCACATTCGATGTGCTGAGCGGCATTAACACGATCACCGACGACGACCGGATCACCATCTATCCCAATCCCTCAAAAGAGGTGATCACCATCCATTCCACTGTAAAGATCAAGTCGCTGAGGATCATGAACTATCCCGGACAGGTGGTTCATGTCATGACGGAACCCATTGGCAATAAATTCGATATCCCCATACCCGGGTTATCCGACGGCATGTACCTTATCGAATTTATCATGAATGACAGGCATACCGTGATCTCTAAAATTGTGATTAAACACTGAAAACAATGTCGACATAAGATTCCGAATCTCTGTAAAGCATGAAAACAATTCGTCCCCGTCTACGCATCCGTCCCCGGACCGTCCTTTACATGGTTGCGGTCCTGCTTATCCGGCCTGCCTTCACGCCGGCACAGGAGGCCGGTACCATCACCGGAACCGTCTATCGTTACGGCAACGATTCACTTCCTATTCATGGCGTGACCGTCACGGCTTCCAATGAGCTTCATACCTATTCCGCCACCACCGGCTTTGATGGCATCTACCTGCTCGACCCGGTGGAGAGAGGCACCTATACCCTGACAGCCGAAAAACAGGGCTTGATCACCCAGACCGTCGACAGTGTCGTGGTGGGAGCCCAGGAAGTGGTCACCGTCGATTTTTTCCTGATGATCTTCCCTGAACCTCCTCCACCGGTGACAGCCGCATTAAATCAACAGCACACGGCTGTCTCTGTGCGCTGGCTTAATCCGTGGGTCCCATCATGGATCATTTACGATGACGGCACCGCCGAGAATGCGACCGCCTGGTTGCAAGGGAGAAGCATGAATGCTATCCGGTTCACCCCATACGCCTATCCTACATTGGTGCTGAACCTCGAGGTGAACATTTTCGACGGCACATACCCTCCCGGCGGTTACAGCCGGGTGCCGTTTCAGATGGCTGTCTATGACGATGACGGCCCCGACGGTTTCCCGGGTACCGAGCTGGCCGTCGTCAACGTCACCCCGGAAGATAATGGCTGGGTGACGGCCGATTTTTCATTCGACCATATTGTCATCGGCAGCGGGGACTTTTACGGCGTGATGATCCAGCGGGGTGACTGGCCCAACTGTGCACCGCTGGCCATCGATGAGACTAACCCGGTTTACCGGAGTTACTCCAGGTACGTGCCCGGTGGCGGCCCGTGGACACCCTCGGGTTACAATGACTTTATGATCAGGGCCCTGACATATCCCGAAGGCGACGGGTACAGCCAACCGGCTGAACCGGCCGGTGCCGGCACCGACCGGTATCCGGAAAACTATATCATATTTGTTCTTCATGAAGGCGATGAAGAAAATCCCCAAAAATGGACATTGCTCGACTCCACGCTGACCACCGCCTACTATATTGATACCCATTGGCATAAGTACTACAATGACGGATACCGGTATGCCGTGATCAGCCAATACACCTACAATCAATCCGATCCGGTGTTTTCCAACACCATACTGAAAAGCGACAAATACCATGTTTATGTGAATGTCAGAGGAGGGGGTGGTGCCATGCCCATACCTGATGCTCTGGTGATTCTTGAAAGTGAAGATATGGCAGGAGTGATTGACTCGCTCTTTACCAATGAGGATGGCAGAGGCACTTTCATAGGCATTGCTGCCGGCTATTATACATTGAAGGTCTTATTAGAGGGTATGCCGCCATATGTGCTCCAACATATCGCTGTCTTCAATGATCTGACCATACCCATAGAGTATGGTTACTGTTGTTATCCACCCCAAATGTTTTATGTGAAGGCAGGAGGTGAAGCCACATGGTATCCCCCTGTCATGGATAATGAGGTCGTCTTCAGGGAAGGATTCGAGGGTGGGACGCTGCCCGACGGCTGGTCACAGGAATACCTGTCACAGCAAGTACCATGGACTGTGTATCCAGGCAACCCCAGCGGCATACCGGACAAGGCATATGCGGGGTATTACAATGCCGCTTTTAACGCCGATTCCGGAGAAACGATACTGATAACCCCGGAAATCAATCTTCACCTGGCTGTGCTGCCGCAATTATCCTTCTTTCATGCCCAACCCGGTGGCACCGGGCAAAACTATCTGTTAATCTATTACAGGACCTCACCGGTATCCGCCTGGCAACCCCTGGCATCCTATATCGATAACCTGCCATGGTGGACAAATGAACATTTAGAATTACCCAACCCCACAGCCACCTATCAAATCGGCTTCCAGGGCCGGGCATTAAGCTCCGGTGGATTGGGGATCACTCTTGACGAAGTAACGGTCACGGTGGCCGAATACCCTTACCACAATTCACAGTGGAATCCGGGATTGGAAGGCTATAATGTTTATCTCGACGGGGACCTGGTGGATACAACCTCTCAGATCCATTATCACTTCGAAGACCTGGTCCCGGGTACACGATACATGGCAGGTGTCCAGGCCCATTATAATTATTGCACGTCCATAATAGTTCTGTATCCATTTTATTATTTCCCCTGCAGCCTGGTGGAACAGCCTGCCGATTTAACCGGAACGGTTGATGGCAACACCATCGCGCTAAGCTGGAACCCACCGGTGGGTTATGGCCGGCTCCCGGGCTTGCATCTGAGTGATTCGCTTTATGCTCTTCAGGGTTATAATGTTTACCGCGACAACGAATTGTTGAACGATACGCTGATTACCGGCCTTGAATACAGTGATAAAGTTTCACCGGGCGGAACATACGTCTACAATGTCACCGCCCTCTATCTCTTCGATGATCTGACCAATAATTTGATCGAGAGCTGTTTCCTCGATCCTCCTTATGAAGCGGTTATAGGTGCCGAGTTTGGGGCTCCTTCGGATCTGGCGGCAGCCATCGATCATCTGTACGATGTCCGTTTGAC
>CAZVNP010000046.1:8203-27610 GCA_964628285.1 uncultured Lentimicrobiaceae bacterium | reverse complement strand
TAACGAAGTAACGAAGTAACGAAGTAACGAAGTAACGAAGTTGGACGAGACAGACAACAGACATGGCAAAATCCCGAAGGGATGACATGATTATAGCAGATGGTGACCTGAACAATTCGCTAGCCCCGAAGGGGTAACATTATTGTAGCAAACCGGACAAGACAATCATATAATCCGTCCCGATAGCTATCGAGATACGTGTTCTATCATATTTAGTAGACAATCAGTAAGAAAAGAATTATTGAATAGTGTAATCCAAAGGATTCCTGCCTCATGCCAGCGCCATCAGGATGATGGCCCCCACCGCCATGACGACGCCGATCCAGTTCCTCACCCTGAGCGGCTCCCTGAAGATAAAATAACCTACCAGTGCCGAGATAGCCACCACGCTGACGTTATACATCGGCACAAACCACGAAACATCAAACGCTTTCAGTCCCCGCAGGAAACATATCGTCGACCACCAGTTGAGCAGTCCCAGCACCATTCCTCCTGCCACATCATACCAGGTAAACTTAAATCCTCCGCCGCGTCTGTAAAATATTAAAACGACCACTGAAAGAATGAGAGCGACAAAGAAAACCGTTGACAGGAACAGGATGAATTCCTCACCGATGCGGTATTGCTGCGCGATCTTCATCATCAGATCACCACAACCGTTTACCATGAACAACAGTAAGGGCAGATAGATGAATTTCCGCATCGCTGTTGCATGACCGCTGTTGGAGATTATAAAATAAAAGGAAAGCAATGCCACGGCTATGCCCGCGAGCTTTAATGGCGGTGCCGGATCGCTGAAAAGATAGAACCCTGCCGCCACCGGTATCACCACCGACATACGGCTCGAGATGGCCGTGATGGCCACACCGGCGTGTGCCGTCGACAATCCGAAGAGGATAAACCCGGTGATGAAGATCACGCCGACGATCAGAGCCATGACACACCAGGGATGCTGAGGTAATGAAACGACATGGAAATGGCCTGCCCGCGACAGGTACCCATAACCTGAGGCAATAATATAATTGATGGTGATGGCCCGGATGAAATTAACGTTAAACCGTGAGAAAAGCTTGAAAACGATAATAATGCCCGTGGAAGAAAGAATGGCCAGAAAGAGGTAGATCATAGGGGTGACTAAAGGTATTTATTATAAAACCGGATGTGCCTGTCGGCGATGGCATCCCAGCTGTAATCCTTATGTATCAGCAGGCTTGCGGCCAGCCCCATTCTCTCTCTCAGACCGTCATTTCTGAGCAGCCAGATCATCGCCCCTGCAAATTCATGGGCATCGGCCGGATCGACCAGCAGGCCGTTTTTACCGTGGGTGATCACATTTTTTATCCCGCCGTATCTGGATGCCACCACGGCTTTGCCGCAAGCCATGGCTTCCAACGTCGTCATGCCGAAAGGCTCAAAGCGTGATGGCAGCACGAACAACAGCGCCTGCCGGTAATAAGGCACCATCATCTCATCAGGTACATATCCGATGATATGGACGCTCTCTTCCATGTGTTTCTCTCCAATGATGCGGTGCATCATATCGAACACTTTCATTTCCCTCTCTTTGGGCTTTGCCGACCCCCCTCCGATGACTAAGTGGATGCCGGGGATCTCTTTACGCACCAGGTCGAAGGCATATAGCAGCATATCGTGGCCTTTGGTGTCATCGATGCGGCTGAGGTAATAAACATATTTCTCCGGCAGGCCGGTCTTTATTTCCTTTTCTTCTTTTCCAGCGGGATGATAGAGCATGACATCCACACCCGGAGGAATGATGGCAATATTGTCAGCATCGTAATGGTATAATTGTCTTAGTTTTTCTTTTTGCAGCTGTGATGTCACCATGAGGCCCGTGGCAGCATTGAATATTTTATTTTCCTCCCTGATGCGGTGGTTGAAATGAAATTTATCCTCCATCTCAACAGGATCACCGCCCATCTGTTCGCGTTTCCAAGCACCCAGGGAGTGGGCAGTGAAGAACACCGGCCGGTGGTAGCGCCCCGCCACCGCCAGCGCCACGATGCCTGCATCCACATAGTGACCATGGTACAGAATATAATCCAGCCTGTTGGCTTCGATAAATGCAGCCATATTCGACACCAGTGCCGGTAGGATATCATAGATATATTCTTTGGCGATGAATTCCCATCCGCCTGCTTCAATTCTGATAACCCTGACATAATCGGCACCCGGAACGGGATCGATCTGTTTTTTTTCAGGCTCGAACCAGCGGGTGTAGATGTCCACATGGTAGCCTTGCCGTGCGAGTGCTTTGGCCAGCTCGATGACATAGACCACCTGTCCTCCCGTGTCGGTACGGCCGAGTTGTGGCACAGGATCCACATAACCATGTGTGCTGAGCAAACAGATGCGTTTAATGTTTTTTTTCACCGGAATGGATTTTTTATGGCCTTAAAATCCCTGGTGACGATAATATCCGCTTGTTGTCTATGCCTTAGGATAATATCATGCTCGATACCAAGAATAGTTTCCAGATGATTGTCCTGTGTTTCCCTGGACCTGCGTTTCCTGTCCTCGCGAGTGTCATTATAATCGCGATCGATGAAAATACTGAAGTGAATATGTTTCAGGAGTGTGGTGTAGGTACCCTCGACAATCATGATATTGAACCCGTCAAGGTTTAACGTTTCACTACTGATCTTGTTTTCGCTAAAGAGCACCAGTGGTTTTTTCAGCATTTTGGCACCTGTAATGAAGCGCCTGATGTGACCATCGAGCAGGTCGAGCCTGACCTCGGGGGGACCGACCCATCCGATGTCTTCTTCCCGTTTTTTGGCGTTTGAACGGGGCGGAAGCACAAAATAATCATCCTGCTGTACGATGACCGTCCTGAAGTCGAGACTGTTCAGATCGGCAGCCAGAGCGGCTGCAATCTCCGACTTGCCGGCGCCCGACTCACCCGCTATGGAGACGGCATACCTGCGTTGTGTGTCTTCAAGATAGGGTAACAACAGCTCTGCACATTGCCGTGAAGCCTTGCGGTGGTTTTCATTGATCATCAGAATGTCGCCGATCATAACTGATAGGAATTGTTTAATCCATGTTGAGTGTATAAAATTACAATATTTATTTACTTTAGTGGTATGAAAAAATACTCATTGCCCATCAGTAAGGTTTTTAGGGATTACAAAAGACAGCTGGGAAAGGTATACGGTAAAGAAGAGGGTGAAAGCCTGTTGTTCATTCTTCTGCAGGAGTTCACAGGATTGACGCGGACGGAGCTGTTGGCCGACCCGGAGCGGCCTCTGAAATTTGATGTTCTGAACCGTCTGGAGGAGGGCGTGGACAGTTTGTTACATCATGTCCCGGTACAATATATCCTGGGTAAGACATTTTTTTACGGTCTTGAATTTTATGTTGATGAAAATGTACTCATACCGAGACCCGAGACGGAAGAGCTGGTCGACTGGGTGATAGGCGATTTGAAGGCTGGCGGCGGCATGATGGGTGATGATCATCCTCGCGAGTTACTTGATATAGGAACAGGCAGCGGATGCATAGCTGTCGCCATCGGGAAAAATATACCCGACATCCGCATCACCGGCACCGACATCTACACCTCCGTTTTACAGATTGCGCGAAAGAATGCCCGTTACCACGGGGTACGGATTCGGTTTCTCAAGCACGATATCCTGTCGTGGTTTGTGCGTGATTTAAGTGGGTCATATGATGTGGTGATGAGCAATCCGCCTTACGTCTGCCTGTCGGAGCGTGCGTTCATGAGGCAAAATGTCCTGCAATATGAACCCTGGGTATCGCTTTTTGTGAGCGATGAACATCCCCTTATATTTTATGAAGCCATTGCCGCCTTTGCGCTTAAACATCTGAAAAGACCGGGGCGATTGTACGTTGAGATCAATGAAAGGAAAGGGCAGGAGGTGACGGCTTTGTTGGCCGGGAAAAGCTTCGGCGATATCGTGTTGCGGCAGGATATCAACGGCAAAGACCGGATGGTGAGGGCTACCCTGACCTGATGCACCGGAGCCCTGAAATAATTTCTTCCATGACGAGCAATGCTATTCAGAAATCCAAATAGTACGGGCTGGTAAAATTCATGTATTCCCTTGTGTAACTGTTGTCGGGATAACGGATGACGAGTTTTTCGCTCCGCAATTCTTTCCTCATCTGTGAGAATTCCATGATGATGCGGTTAACCTCTTTATTGACCTTGGGACGGATCAAAAGGCACCGGTTCAGGTGAAAACCTTTTTGCAGGGCCAGCTCACGGAAACGCGTGCTCTCATTATAAGGCAGTATCAGGCAGCAACGACCGCCGGGGCGCAGCAGTTGTGAAGCGGCATGAGCCAGAGTCTCATAGCTCAGCAGGTCGGTATGCCTGGCGACGTTTTTCTTTTTATCGGCTCCTTTATAAAAGTTGGTATAAAAAGGGGGATTGCTGACAACCAGGTCATAGCAGGCTTGGTATGAGGTCACGAACGCTTGCAGTGACACATGATAGGCTTTTACCCGGTCGGGCCACGGACTCCGACGTATGTTTTCCTGCGCCTGCCTGATACTGGTTTCGTCAATGTCAATTGCATCGATGGCGGCATCCGATTTCTGTGCCAGCATCAAGGCGATGAGACCTGAGCCGGTGCCGATGTCAAGGATGGTCGCCGCGCCGGCAGGTTCGACCCAGCAACCCAGCAGAATGGCGTCAGTGCCCACTCGCATCGTGCAGTTATCATCGTTGATGTTGAATTGTTTCAGACGGAACATCGGCATGGCAGCATCACTGGTTGAGGTAAAGATCGATCAATCCCTCAGGGGCATCAATGTAAACCCGTTTGCCGCGACGGTCAATTTTAACGATGATCCCTTCCACTGCAGGGATGAGGATCTCTTTATTATGATGCAGGATGCGAAGCAGGGTTTGCTCAGGCAGAACGATCATGTTCTCAATGATACCCAGCTCCCCTTTTTCTTTATCTTCTATTTTATATCCGGCAAGCTCCTGAAGGCTGATTTGTTCACTTATGGTTGAAGAGGTTATTTTAGAAGGCAGGTATATAGCTCTGTTTCGGAAAGCCCCGGCTTTTTCCGGGGTGTCGATGTCGTCGATTTTCATCACAGCCGTGTGCTCATCCAGTAAACGCACCATGCCCACATGGAATGGCACCAGCTCATCCCCGACATCAAAGAAAAAAAATTCCTCTGTGAGGAGATCCCCGGGGATTTCGTTCTCTTCAAACAGACATAACATCTCACCCTGGTGCCGGAAAGCTTTCAGCACATGTCCGATGCGGCGGCAATTTGTCGTGTCGAATCGTTTATATGGCAGCATAACGGGAGATGTCAAAAAGAACGGTAAATATACAAAAAAGGCCGGAATATACATTCCGGCCTCTCCGGCACATGATGTGCATGTTACTCTGATTCAGTGTCTTCCTTCTGTTTTTCCTGTTCAGGATTATCTTTATCAGTTATAGATTCTGTCTCAGCTTCTTCTGCCACGGGTTCGGCGTTATTATCTTCAGCGGTTGTTTCTGTTGTGGTGGTTTGTTTGTTGGCGGCAGTCATGGGTTCTTCCACAGCCTGAGGTGCCGGTGTGGCCTTTTCTGCTGCAGGCTGTGCCGTTGCCGTCTCTTCCGTTGTTTCGGCGGCAGCTTCGGCACGGGCTTCCATCTCGGCGGCACGTTTTTTAGCGAGGGTCTTCTCACGCGCCTCTCTGATCTTTGCCTCGGCCTCCAGACGGTGTTTGTTTTTTTCTTTCCTTGTGAGTTCCGTCTCCTTGATGCGGCTTTGTATCTTAGCTTCCTTTGCGGCGAGCCATTCATCAAACCGATTGTCGGCCTGTTGCTGCGTTAAAGCACCTTTTTTAACACCCTTCTGCAGATGGTATTTGTACAGGATGCCTTTATATGACATGATCGCCCGCACCGTGTCGGTGGGTTGTGCCCCCTTGACGAGCCATTCCAGCGCTTTGTCCATATCGATGTTGATTTCGGCCGGATTTGTCAGGGGATTATAAGTGCCAATTTTTTCTATAAAGCGCCCGTCACGTGGTGCACGACCATCCGCAATGACAATATGATAAAAAGGCATATGCTTTTTACCACGTCGTTGTAATCTGATTTTCGTTGGCATGGATGAATAATAATTTTCAGTTATGAGTTAGAATCCGACACCCTTTTCTCAGTATTAGATGTCCAGCATACTGAGGGGTGAAAAACGGCCTGCAAAGGTCGGACTTATTTCTTAAAATAAAAAGAAAAAATTGGAATTTCAATTGGTCCTGATTTATTTCCATAGTTATCAACAGGCCGTTGTTTCTTTATCATTTTAAGTAAATTTGTCCGGGCAGGTATGGAAAACTTAATTCATTGATTGACCGGCATCATGTCTGACTTTGTTCATTTACATGTTCACACTCAATATTCTATCCTTGACGGTGCCGCCGGCATCGAAGGGTTGCTGAAAAGGGCCCATGATCTAGACATGAAAGCCCTGGCCATCACCGACCACGGCAATCTGTACGGTGTCCTGAAATTCTTTGAGATGGCCAGGGAACAGGGCATTAAACCGATTATAGGTTGTGAGACTTATGTTGCCCGCCGGGGATGTCATAACCGCTCGGCCAAGATCGACCGCAGCGGCTTTCATCTCATCCTGCTGGCTAAAAACATGACCGGATATAAGAATCTGTCCAAACTCAGCTCCATAGGCTTCAGGAAGGAAAATTTCTACTATACCCCGCGCATTGACAAGGATCTACTCAGGCAGTACCATGAAGGGTTAATCGCCGGCTCGGCCTGCCTGGGCGGAGAGATACCATCAACCATCCTTAATCACGGAGAGGAAAAGGCCGGTGAGGTGCTTCAGGAATACCTTGATATTTTCGGTGATGATTTTTACCTCGAGCTTATGGATCATGGTTTGCCGGAGCAAAAAACCGTTAATAAGGTCCTTCTGAGGCTGGCCCGCAAGTATCATGTTAAATGCATCGCCACCAACGATGTGCATTTTATTAACCCTGACGATTATGAAGCCCACCATATTCTGATATGCCTCAATACCGGCAAGGATGCCGAGTCGGAGGATGCTATGCAATATACCGGTCAGGAATATTTGAAATCAGAGGAGGAGATGGCCTATCTTTTTACCGATACACTGGAAGCCCTTCATAATACCATGGAAATCGTCGATAAGGTGGAGGACTATGATTTTACAACCAATAAAATTATTTTACCCCACTTTCCTTTACCGGACAGTTTCTCAAACGAGGATGAATATTTGCGTCACCTAACCTTTAAGGGTGCTGAAAAACGTTATCCTGAGCTGACGGATGACATCAGGAGGCGTTTGGACTATGAACTGTCGGAGATCAGCAAGATGGGTTTCTCGGGCTATTTCCTTATTGTGCAGGATTTCATCAATGCTGCGCGTGAACGCGGTGTCATGGTCGGGCCGGGCCGTGGATCGGCGGCCGGCTCGGCGGTGGCGTATTGCACGGGCATCACCAACATCGATCCCATCAGGTACAACCTGCTCTTTGAACGTTTTCTGAATCCGGAAAGGATTACGATGCCGGACATCGATATTGATTTCGACGATGAAGGAAGAGAGAGGGTGCTTAAATATGTTGCGGACAAATATGGCGAAGACAAGGTGGCGCAGATTGTGACCTTTGGCACCATGGCGGCACGGTTGTCGATCCGTGACGTGGGACGTGTGCTTAAGCTGCCTCTTGACGAGACCGACCGTCTGGCCAAGCTGGTACCGGAACGACCCGGCATCACGTTGAGCCGGGCCTACCAGGAGGTGCCTGAGCTGGACGAGATCAAAAGGCAGGGACCGGAACTGGCACGGAAGACCCTGGCATTTGCCGAGATCCTTGAAGGCTCGGCACGCCACACCGGCACCCACGCCTGTGGCGTCATCATAGGCCCGGATGATTTGACGGAATATGTCCCCCTGGCTACGGCCAAAGACTCTGAACTCATGGTCACACAGTATGAGGGTAAGCTGGTCGAAAAGGTGGGCATGCTTAAAATGGATTTTCTCGGGCTCAAAACACTGTCGATCATCAAAGATGCTGTTGAAAATATTTACAAGCGACATGGCATCCGCATCGACATTGACAACATCCCCCTCGACGATGAGGCGACCTTCGACTTATTCCGCCGTGGCGAGACCATCGGCACCTTCCAGTTTGAGTCGGACGGCATGCGCAGCAACCTCAGGGAGCTGAAACCAACGATCATCGAGGATCTCATCGCCATGAACGCTCTTTACCGTCCCGGCCCCATGGAATATGTCAGCAAGTATATTAAACGTAAACACAAGCTCGAGAACGTCGATTATCCACATCCGTTGCTGGAGGAGATACTGAAGCCCACTCACGGCATCATGGTTTATCAGGAGCAGATCATGCAGGCGGCCCAGATCATCGGCGGTTTCTCACTGGGCAAAGCCGACGTGCTGCGCTGGGCCATGGGCAAGAAACACAAAGATATCATGGAGCAGCAGAAAGCGGAGTTCATTGAAGGAGCTAAACAAAAAGGGATTGATGAACAAAAAGCCATCGAGGTGTTCAGCATCATGCAGGAGTTTGGCAATTACGGTTTTAACCGCTCCCACGCCGCCGCCTATTCCATCATTGGCTATCAGACGGCTTACCTCAAGGCTCATTATATGGCCGAGTACATGGCTGCCGTGCTCACACATAACCTCAGCGATATCAAGCAGATCACTTATTTTATCGATGAATGCCGTCGGCAACGGATCCCTGTCCTGGGCCCCGATATCAATGAAAGCGAGCTGAAATTCGTCGTCAACAAAAAGGGTGAGGTACGCTTCGGCATGGCCGCCGTCAAAGGTATCGGCGAAGCAGGCGTCCAGCACATCATTGAGGAACGTAATAAAAACGGTCCTTACCGTGATATCTTCGATCTGGCCTTACGTCTCAGCCTTAGAACAGTGAACAGACGCAATCTTGAAGCCCTGGCCATGGCCGGCGCCTTCGATTGCTTCGAAGGCATCCACAGGGCACAGTATTTTTACCATGAACCCGGTGACGAAAGTACCTTCCTCGACAAAGTCATACGCTTTGCATCCGATCACCAGTTCAAGCAGAACGCCGCCCAGGTTACCCTCTTCGGCGAAGAGACGATGACCGTCAGCCCCTCCATGCTGATACCATCGTGCGAGCCATGGTCCAAGATGGAAAAGATAAAAAATGAAAAAGAGGTCACCGGTTTTTATATCTCCGGGCATCCTCTGGATGAATTTAAAATAGAGATGGGTAACTTCTGTAATGTCGAAATATCTGATTTTAAAAATAAACTCCCTGAATTCCGTGGCAGGCCCGAGATAACCTTTTGCGGTATCCTCACGGAGGTCACCCACCGTACTACACAGACGGGCAAACCTTTTGCCACCTTCATCATCGAAGATTATAATGATTCCATACGACTGCCACTGTTCTCGGAAGATTATCTGAAGATGAAACATTTTCTGGTGGAGGGAACACCGCTGCTTGTGAAAGCCAGGATAGGCCCACGCTATGACTCCGAGACACAGCTTGAGGTTAAAATCATCAGCCTGGCACTTCTGGCCGAGGCAGTGGAGAAATACACCA
The DNA here is from genome assembly GCA_964628285.1 of uncultured Lentimicrobiaceae bacterium. GTDB lineage: Bacteria > Bacteroidota > Bacteroidia > Bacteroidales > JAGONC01 > JAPLDP01. The sequence goes on along the minus strand of CAZVNP010000046.1, from coordinate 18,009 downwards.
ATCAGATCACCCTTATGATCAACCTCGAAGATATCAATGAACAACTTATTGAAGAATTGCACGATCTGGTCAGCCAGTACAAAGGCAAATGCCCTTTGAAATTCCTGGTGACCGATGCCGATGAGGCGCTGTCGCTGGAGATGCTGTCGGCAAAGTTGAAAGTCAACAGCTATGAGTTCATCAGAGCGGTATCCGATCTCCCGCCGGTGAACTATAAATTGAATTGAGATGCTATGACGTTCAGTATGAACGGTCGTAATGGTTTTAGAGAACCTCATTTTGCATGACAGACAAACAATGAATCATCAGCCTTTAAAATAAATTTTCTAATTTTGGCTCCGTTTAAACAACTAAAAAAGCTCTGATATATGGCCTTGGAACTGACAGATAAGAATTTTGATGAGGTCGTCATGGCCTCCGACAAGCCTGTTCTAGTCGACATGTGGGCGATTTGGTGCGGACCGTGCAGGATGGTGGCCCCTATCTTGGAGGATATCTCAAAGGATTACGCCGGACGCGTCATCGTCGGCAAGCTCGATGTGGATAGCAATCCCGGTACGACCAGCCGCTTTGGCATCAGAAACATCCCGACGATCCTCTTTTTCAAGGACGGAAAGTTGGTGGACAAACAGGTGGGGGCCGTCCCCAAGGCTGTCATCGTCAGGAAGCTGGAGCCCTATCTCTGACCTGTTACTGCCCGGATAGCGTCTTAGTATTTAGTGATGGATTTTGTATTGGATCAAAACAGGGTGCAGCCCTATGGTCATCTCGAGTTTATCGCCCGCCAGGTGGTGGAAGGATTTATTGTGGGTCTTCATAAAAGTCCTTTCCATGGTTTCTCGGTCGAGTTTGCCGAGCACCGGCAGTACAACCAGGGGGAGTCGATCAAAAACATCGACTGGAAACTTTACGGCCGCACCGACAGGCTGTATAGCAAACGCTTCGAGGAGGAGACCAACCTGCGGTGCCGGTTCATCATCGACAACTCGTCATCGATGTATTTCCCTGTGCTGGACAAGCCATCCTTCGACCATCCCAACAAGATCACTTACAGCATCTATGCCGTGGCCGCCCTCATGGTTATGCTCAGGAAACAACGCGACGCCGCCGGTTTGAGCGTCTTCTCCGACACCATTGAGCTGCACACGCAGGCACGATCGAGCTCTGTCCATCACAAGCACCTCATTACCGAACTCGAGAAGATACTGAAACCCATCGCCATGAGCACCCACAAAAACACCATGGCCAGCGCGGCTTTGCATGAGATTGCCGACCGTATCCACAAACGTTCGCTGGTCGTCATCTTCAGCGACATGATGGAGACACAGGGAAACAGTGAAGAGCTCTTCTCCGCCTTGCAGCATCTTAAGCATAACAAACACGAGGTAATCCTGTTCCATGTCACCGATAAAAAGATGGAGCTTGATTTTGACTATTCCAACCGTCCCTATAAGTTCATCGACATGGAAACCGGATCCGAGGTCAAGCTCCTGCCCCACGAGGTCCGGGAGCAGTATATCCTGTCCATCAATAAGATAAGAGATGAGTTAAAGCGCCGCTGTGCCCGATACCATATCGACTTCGTCGACGCCGATATCAACAAAAGCCTCGACCATGTCCTGCTGCCTTATCTGCTGAAACGGGAGAAACTGTATTGATAAGTTGATGTGCTAATTAGTTAATGTGCTGATTAGTCAATATGCTAATTCATTCAAATTCTTATTTATCATTCATAATTCACGTTCTGTGATCGGTAGTCGATATTCAATATTCTTTTGGTTACACGAAGGACCACGAAGAATTTCCTTAATTTCAATACTTCGTTACTTCGTTACTTCGTTACTTCGTTTTTTCGTTACATTCTTCACGTCTCTCCGTGCCTTCCTCATACTTCTTTATGTAATTCTTATGAGACAGATATCCGTTATTGGATGTTTTTCCGATATATCATAAGGTCGAATTGAAGCAGGCTTTATTCACAGATGATAAAATTTCCATATTTTTGCATGATCCACCCCTCCCCTTCAGGGAAGGGGCAGGGGTGGGGTGAACTTGCAGCTTACAGCTTGCAGATTATAACTAACAACAGTCCCCATGAACATCCCTTCCAAATACGACCCGTCAACCACCGAAGACAAATGGTATGCATACTGGATGGAGAAGGGATTTTTCAGGTCCGTTCCTGATAACAGGGAGCCCTATTCCATCGTTATCCCGCCTCCCAATGTCACGGGGGTGTTGCACATGGGGCATATCCTGAACAACACCATCCAGGATATCCTGGTGCGGCGCGCGCGTATGCAGGGCAAGAACGCCTTATGGCTTCCGGGCACCGACCATGCCTCGATAGCTACGGAAGCCAAGGTGGTGGCCAAGCTTCGGGAGCAGGGCATAGAGAAATCACAGATCACCCGTGAGGAGTTTCTCAGGGAAGCCTGGGAGTGGCGCGAGAAACACGGCGGCATCATCCTGGAGCAGCTCAAGAAGCTCGGCGCCTCGTGCGACTGGAGCAGGACACGCTTCACCATGGATGAGGTGCTCTACGAATCGGTGATACGTGTCTTCATCGACCTTTATAACAAAGGGCTCATCTACCGCGGTGTGCGCATGGTCAACTGGGATCCCAAGGCCCTCACGGCCATCTCCGATGAAGAGGTGATATACCGTGAGGTCAACTCCAAACTGTATTATGTCCGTTACAAGATAGAAGGCACCGATGACGGCTGGGTGACCATCGCCACGACACGCCCCGAAACAATTCTCGGTGATACAGCCGTTTGCATCAACCCGGCCGATAAGCGCTATAAGCATCTGTCCGGCAAAAGGGTGCTCGTCCCCCTCTTGAATCGCTCCATACCCATCATTTATGACGATTATGTCGACATTGAGTTCGGTACCGGATGTCTGAAGATCACACCGGCACACGACATTAACGACTACACCCTCGGCATCAAACACCATCTGGAGACCATCGATATCTTTAACGACGATGGCACTATGAGTGCTGCCGCCCAGCTTTATGTGGGTGAAGACCGCTTTGTAGTCAGGGATAAGATCACACAGGATCTGACGGAGAAAAGCCATATGGTGAAGATAGAGGATTACGTTAACAAGGTCGGCTATTCGGAAAGAACCGACGTGGCCATTGAACCGCGCCTCTCCATGCAGTGGTTCCTGAAGATGGAACAACTGGCCAAACCGGCACTCGATGTCGTCATTAACGATGTAGTCAAATTTCATCCGGCTAAGTTCAAGAACAGTTACCGTCATTGGATGGAGAACGTACATGACTGGTGCATCTCACGCCAGCTGTGGTGGGGCCACCGCATACCGGCTTATTACCTCCCCGGCGGCGAGATCGTCGTGGCCATGACAAAAGAGGAGGCATTTAAAAAAGCCAAGGAGACATACCATACCCCCGGATTAACTGTTGATGATCTGAAACAGGACGAAGATGTCCTCGACACCTGGTTCTCTTCGTGGCTATGGCCCATATCCGTGTTCGACGGGATTCGTTACCCCGATAACGAGGATATCAGGTATTATTACCCCACCGATGACCTGGTGACGGCACCCGAGATACTGTTTTTCTGGGTGGCACGGATGATCATGGCGGGTCTGGAGTACCGCCATGACATACCGTTTAAGAATGTCTACCTGACGGGCATCGTCCGTGATAAGATCGGCCGCAAGATGTCCAAGTCGCTGGGTAACTCACCCGATCCCATCGAGCTGATGGATAAATACGGTGCCGACGGTGTCCGTGCGGGTATGCTCTTCACTTCACCCGCAGGCAATGACCTGCCTTTTGATGAGGTGCTGTGTGAGCAGGGCCGTAACTTCAGCAACAAGATATGGAATGCCTTGCGCCTGGTGAAAGGATGGGAGGTGGATGGTACCACATCGCAACCGCAATCTGCCAGGGTATCGGTAAAATGGTTTGAAGCACGCCTTAACGAAGCCCTCGGCACTATCGAGGAACAGTACCGGAAATACCGGATATCGGAAGCACTCATGACCGTATACAAGCTGATATGGGACGACTTTTGTTCGTGGTACCTCGAGATGATAAAACCCGACTTCGGGAAACCCGTTGATCAGACGACCTATGAAGCAACTGTCGTCTTCTTTGAGAAGCTGATGCAGCTATTACATCCTTTTATGCCTTTCATCACCGAAGATATCTGGCACCGGCTCAGGGAAAGGAATGAAAACGAAAGCATCATGGTTTCGGCGATGCCCGTGAGGAAAAGATATAACCATCAGATTCTTAAAGCTTTTAATTTTGCCAGGGAGGTCATTATCGCCATCCGCAACATTCGCAAGGGAAAAAACATCTCAAATAAGGAAAGCATTTCACTCTTAGTAAAAAAGAACTTCGGAGAAGAACCCGATACCACATTCGACAGCATTGCAGCCAAACTGTGCAACCTGTCGGCGGTCACTTATGTCGATGAAAAGGTTGGGAACGCTTTGACATTCATCGTCCGGTCCACGGAGTTTTACATTCCGGTCACCTCCACACTGGATATCGACACGGAGATCAAAAAGCTTGAATCGGAACTGGATTATATGCGCGGCTTTCTCGAAAATGTCATGAAGAAGTTGGGGAATGAGCGTTTTATGAACAACGCACCGAAGAATGTCGTCGATCTTGAGTTGAAGAAAAAATCCGATGCCGAAGCGAAGATCAGTGTCATTGAGGAGCAGCTGGCCTCACTCCGAAAATAATGTGCTGATTAGCCAATGTGCCGATTAATTCGACAATCAATCGATTTCTAAATAGTCAGCACATTGGCTAATTGGCTAATTAGCTAATTAGTTGATGTGCCGATTTATCCTCTCACTGTCTAAATACGTATTGAATAAGATTGGCTCCCATCTTCAGCGCTTTCAGTCGCGTTTCTTGCGAGTCCTTATGTACGGCCTGGTCTTCCCATCCGTCGCCGAGGTCGCACTCATAACTGTAGAAGCATACCAGGCGTCCTTCCCATATCAATCCAAAGCCCTGAGCCGGTTTGCCGTCATGCTCGTGTATCTTGGGCAGGCCCGTTTTAAATTCATATTTCTGATGGTAAATGGGGTAATCGAAGGGTAACTCAACGAAATCGAGTTCCGGGAAAATCTTTTTCATCTGGGGTCTGACATAGGGATTGAGACCATAGTTGTCGTCGATGTGCAGAAATCCGCCCGACATGAGGTATTTCCGCAGGTTGCGGGCCTCTTCATCGGTAAAGATGAAATTACCATGACCGGTCATATGGATGAAGGGGTAATTGAAGATGTCGGGATCGCCCGGCTCCACGGTGGCATATTCACCGTTCAGATGGGTGCCGAGGTTCTGGTTGCAGAAGGCGATGAGATTGGTCAGCGACGTGGGGTTGGCATACCAGTCGCCACCGCCTTTATATTTCAGTAAGGCGATCTGGATGACGGGCGGCTGCGCCATAACGGTGTTGAACCAAATCAGTGGGACTATGAGATACCAGTACTTCCTCATGCAAGGTTTTTTTCAGAACGTCATGAAGCTTACAAAAGTATAGTTTATTTCCTTTTTTTAATCCCTCTCATCCATTCCTCCTTGCGCCCTTTGCATATTCTTAGCGTCCATAGCGGTTAAATAAAACATTTGTTTATACCGATTAATCAAAAAAATACCGGAAATGTGACCCTACTGGATCGAAAGAAATCATTCATTCAGAAGGCTGACGGTATGGCACGCCACGATCCCGGCCGTCTCCGTCCGTAGCCGGCTGTGACTAAGATTAACCGCAACGAATCCGTGATCAAGGGCTGCAAGGATCTCTTTCTCACTGAAATCGCCTTCAGGGCCTATAAGGATAAGGGTATTTTTCCCTTTGATATAAACATCCTTCAGGTGGGGATGATGCTCTTCATAAAAGGCGATGAATTTTTGCGGCGAACCACCGGCTTTGATTGACTCAACAAACGTTTCCGGCTGATTTAACAGTGGCAGGTAAGTCTTCAGCGACTGTTTCATGGCCGAGATGAGAATTTTTTGCAGCCGGCCGGTATTCAGGGCCTTACGCTCCGAATGCTCACAGATGAGCGGCATTATCTGGTCTATGCCTATTTCAGTTGCTTTCTCCAGGAACCATTCAAAACGGCTGATGTTCTTTGTAGGAGCGATGGCCATCTGCAGACCGGATTTTTTCTCTTTGTCGTCATGGCTGACATTTAGAATCTGCACGGTGCATCTCCTGGGATGATCCTGCAGTATCTCACCTTCATAAAGGTTGCCCTTGCCATCCGTCAGGTATATCCGGTTCCCCTTTTTCAGCCTGAGAACCCGGATGCAATGCTGCGATTCATCCGGATCGAGGATGCAGGAATCAACAGGCGAAGAAGGTATGTAAAAGAGTTGCATGATATGGATGAACTCATTCCCTGATAAGCTTGGAGATCGTTCTCATGGCCTGGCCTTTCACTTCAATGAAATAAAGCCCTTTCTCCAGATTCGACAGGTCTATATTGAGATCCAATCCCTTTCGGGCAAGTATTTCTTTTCCAAACATAACCCTTCCCGTCAGGTCATAAACTCTGAGAGTGACCGGTCCTTCCACTTCTTTGAAATACAGCTCCACCGTTCCTTTCGAAGGATTAGGAAAGATGAGGATGCCTTCTTTATTGGCAGATACAGGATTAATACCAACAGGGCTGGTTACGTTGACATTATCAATATAAATGTTATTACCGAGGTAGCTGTATGATTCGAATTTGATTTTCACGCCGCGTATCCCTGCCCACTGGGAAATGTCAAGGGTATTACATGGGCTGCCCCAGCCGGCGCCGCACCAGTCGTCGGCTGTTTGAGGAATGAATTTGGTTGTCATCAGAGGTGCTGTGGCAAAATTACCTGTACCGTTTTCACCGCCCTGGAATATCCTCGTCCAGGTCGAGCCGCAGTCACCTGAGATATAGACGATCAGTGAGTCTGATATCTGAGGATAACGTTGTGCATAGGCATGCTGGAAGTTCAGGAATACCTGGTCGAAACCTGTCAGGTCGAAGGCAGGGGAGATGAGGCCGTCGCGCTGTCCCGGAGGCACAATATAGTCAAACAGGTCGATATAGGCTGATTTATCGCCCGGTGTGGTGCCGCCGGTGGTGGTGACAGCCCAGGTGATCTTATTGTCAGGATTGGAGATGGTCCAGGATTGCGATGACAGATCGGCTGTTTCAAAGTCTTCCTGGAAGGGCAGGGGTAAGCCTCCGATGGCGATGTAATTCGCCCGGGTGAGGGTGTTGCTGCCGTTCACATTATATACTGTTTCCGTCACGGTATATGAACCATAACCATGAAATTTGACCAGCGGATTGGCTGAGTTGGGCCCGGTGCCGCCATGGAAGGTGACCGTATTGGGATCAAATGCCCAATCATACGCTGTGGGGCAGTTGGCTGATGTGTCGGTGAACTGTACCATGCCTTCATCATCACAGAACACTTTCTGGCTGGCAGTGAAACCCGGTTCAGGCAACAAAGTGGAGCTGACGGTAAGATAGTCGGTTCTTACCAGCGAGTCGCTGCCAAGGGGATTGGTCACAACCAGCTTGACGGTATAGGTACCCTCAGTGTCATAGACGATACCTGAAGGATTTTGATCATCGGAGTAAGATGGATTGCCTCCTTCAAAATACCAGTCCCAGTGATGGGGTATGCCTCTGGAAAGGTCGGTGAAATTGACAGGACATCCGACAGGGAGGACCGTTTTATCGGCGGTGAAGTCGGCTGTGGGCGTATTATAGTAAAGCTCCGATTCCCAGAGACCCCTGCCGTAAGTGGCGGCTCTGATGCGGTCCTCATTCATATCCACACTGTCATAGTATATCTCCAGCTCTGTGACCCTTCCCGCGATGGGGAACCCATTGGAATAGAGAATCCAGTCATCCATTGACGCATCTTTGTAATAAATACCGGCATCAGTGCCGATGTACAACGCCTCAGGTCCTCTGGTATAGTAAACGATGCTGCTGATATATATATCGGGCAGGCTGCCTGAAATATCCGTCCACGATACGCCTCTGTCGGTTGATTTATATACCTTGTTGTTTTTAGTCATATAAACGATATCGGGATTGGTGGGATGGGCTTCGAGGTCGGAGAGCCATCCGTTGCTGGGCAGATGACTGCTGATGTCGGTCCATTCAGGCTGCAATCCGTACAGGTTATCGCATCGCTTAAGCTGATTGTTCTCGTGAGCCACATAAAGGATGTTCCTGTCGGCGGGCGATTGTTCCATCACGCTGCAGAGGTTGTTTTCACCGTCGGTGATCTTTGTCCAGGAAATGTCGGGTGCTTTGACATTCTTGCAACGCCAGACATTGATATAGCCCACGTACATGATCTGTGGATCGTCGACATCCAGGATAAAGGGAGTGACCCAGGCGCCGTCTTCGTTGATGCCCCCGACACCGTTACCGGCTATCTGGACGGTATTGCCATTGTTGTACATGCGGAATATGCTGCCGAAATAGAGTGTGCCATAGGTGTAATGGTAGTCGAACTGATCGACGGCGCACTCCATGCCATCGCCACCGATGACGTTGGTCCAGGTGCCGTTATCGAACGTGGAGGTGCCGTTGTCCTGGTATCCGTTGATGACGAGGTCACGGACGGTGGCGCTTTGTCCGAGCTTGTAAGTCTGGCTGATGGCGATGCCGTTAGTGATCTCATACCATGAGGTGCCTCCATTGGGAGAATAGTAGATGCCACCGTCGTTGCTGGCGAAGAGCCGCCCGTCGTGGGGATCCCATTCGAGGTCGTGGAGGTCGGCATGGACGGCGGGCACGCTGCAGTCACCCCACCAGTGTGAGACGATGAACCAGGTGATGCCGCCGTCGGTGGATTTGAAGCAGTTGACGCCACCGGTGAAGATCGTATTGGCATTCAACGGGTCGGCGGTGAGATCCAGGTCGTACCAGGCCTGCCCGCCGTCGCCGCCGTCACAGCCCCAGCTCATGATGTTGGGTGACGTGGAACGCTCTTCAAAGGTGAAACCGCCGTCAGTGGAACGGTAAGTACCCGTGTATACGGAGCCGGCAGTCTGCAGGAAATATACCACATTGGGATTGGCAGGCGTGACGGCGATGACGGCACGTTCACCTCCCGGCAGACCGGCAGTGATCTGCTGCCAGGTTTCACCGGTGTCGTCCGAACGGTAAAAAGCACCATTACCGGTGGCAAAGATGACCGAGGGGTCATCGGTTTTGAAGACGATATCTTTCTTGTCGCCACTGAGGGTTTTATACCAGAGGTCACCACCGTTGACCGTTTTAAAGATGCCGCCACTTGTTGCGGCGAGAAGGACATCAGGATTTTCGGGATGTACAATGATCCTGCCTACCACCACATTACCCATGCCGGTATTGCACATGACCCATGTCTGACCGCCGTCGTTGGATTTCATGACGCCAAGACCCGGCGCGTCACCGGCATCCCTGTCACCGGTACCGATGTACATGATGTCAGGTTGGTCATAATTGATAGCAATAGCCGACACACCTAAAGTCGGCAGCACATCGGTGTTACTGGTCCAGGTCTGGCCGTAGTCATGTGTGGTCCACATGCCTCCCGAAGGAGCACCGATATAAATCGTATTGGGATCGACGGGATGAAAGGCGATGGCATTGATGCGCCCGAGACCCTGATAGCCTTTGGCATTGGGAATGGTAAAAGGCCCCAGGTTGTCCCAGTCACCCTCAGGCGATCTTACCTGATTGTGCGTTTTGAGATAGCTGAAATATTCGTTCCATATCTTGTCGGGAGCCGGACGTGTCCCGTCAGG
>CAZVNP010000046.1:0-8103 GCA_964628285.1 uncultured Lentimicrobiaceae bacterium | reverse complement strand
GAAAGTAAAACCATCACTGTGGTCTGTCAGAAAATAGAGGGCGGAATAAAGATCATCATCAAGGATATGGGCATTCCCTTTGATCCCAACCGGATAGCCCGTTTCAATATCACAAAGGATATTAACGACCTGTCGACTGAGGGTCTGGGAATATTTATGATCCAGAAAATGGTGGATGATCTGTCCTTTCACAACATGGGGCATATGGGAAAAGAGACCCACATGGTGAAATACCTGCCCAGGTTCAGCCAGCAGGTGACTGTTGATGAAACACTTAGCGAGACCATTGAGGACATAAAAGTGGTTGGCGGAACCATTGATTTTAAGGTAAGGGCCATGAAACCCGAGGAGGCCATTGAAGTCTCACGATGTGCCTATAAATCGCATGGCTTCTCCTTTTTTGACGATCATATTTATTACCCTGAACGGTTGGTAGAGATGAACACAACAGGGCAGATGGTTTCGGCGGTGGCTGTCACCGGCGATAATGACTTCATGGGGCATGCGGCTTTGCTCTTTCAATATCCTGAGGATACCATCGCCGAGTTGACGTTTGCCTTTGTCAACGTGGAATACAGGGGCCATGGTGCTCTGAACCGGTTAAACGAATACCTGTTCAATGTGCCGACTAAAAGAAATCTCACCGGGATATATGCCTATGCCGTCGCCAATCATATCTTTACCCAGAAGTCATTCATAAAAAACAATATTAAAGAATGTGGCGTGTTGCTGGCCACAAGTCCCGCCACCTGGAAATTTAAAGGCATCTCTGATGACACATCTCAGAGAATCAGCGTGGTCATCGGATTTAAATACATGACGGAACCCATTAGCCAGATCCTTTACCCTCCCCGTCATCACAGGGAGATGATCGGAAAACTGTATGATCACACCGGTGCCAGACATCAGTTTCCGGAACCTGATGATTCCGGCTCACACTTCAAGACAACAGAGACCCGCCTTGAAGATGATATAAATGAACTGGAAGGATGCGGGGAAATATATGTCATGGAATATGGCGAAAATGCCGTTCACGAGGTCAGGAAAATGCTCCGGAATCATTGCATTAAACAGGTCGCAGCCATTAACCTGTTCCTGAAGCTGACCGATCCGTTGACATGTCGTCTGACGGCAGAATTTGAAAAAATGGGATTCTTTTTTGCCGGAATTTTGCCTTGCACCAGAATAGGTGATGCCCTCGTTCTGCAGTACCTGAATAATGTGGAATTTGACTATGACAAGGTGGTCATTTATTCGGATATCACCAGGGAAATATTTAATTACATCAGGCGTCACGATCCCAACGAAGCCATTGGGATTTGAATGGCTTTCGAGCGGAAACCTCCATTATTGTTCACCGGGTTCGTCCGTTTCAGAGGATTCCTGGAATTTTTTAGCCGTGTGTTTAACCAGCCTGACCATCATGATGAACGAAAAAATGATCAGCAGGGGCCAGCTCAGTAACCATAAAATCTCTTTCCAGTACATACAGCGAAGTCATTAAATGGCATTTGAGTCAATACGAATTTGTTTCCTCTTTCATCTCCGTTTCGTCGATTTTTTTCTTATTTATCGATCCCCAGGCCCAGAAAATATATACCAGCACGAAGGGGACGAGCAATGATACATAGCTCATGACCGTCAGCGTGTATTTACTGGAGGAACTGTTCATAATATTCAATGAGCTTTGGGGGTCGACAGAGGATGGATAATAGCAGGTGTTGTTAAACCCGGCCACCAGAAAAAGCGACAGGACGACCAGCACGGTCCCCGGCCCCGCAAACCAGATACCTTTGGTCGAATGTCGGAACAGCGACAGAATGATGCCGGTCAGAGCCAATATCACACCGGCAAGAAAGAAAATCGTTACCGCCGGCATTGCCATGAAATTATTGAAGTATTTAAATGGCTCCTGTGAAACGATCATGGTGGAAGGATCATAGGCAAAGCCCTTAAGGAACATCAACCGGATAACGAAAAACAGGAAAAGAACAACAAAGGGAATGGCATTGAACCATAAATGCCGTTTTGCCCTGAGAAAGATATTTTCATCTTCGATGCTGTTCAGGAAATAAAGTAAAGCCAGTGTCCTGGCCAGAAAGAAAATCGTCAGGCCCAGGGCGAGGTTCTCAACGTTCAGGGCTGCTTCCAGACCATGCCAGGGCGTAGCCCAGCGGGTGACATTAAAGGCATCGTGGTAAAAAGCGGCACCGGTGAAAAAAGTACCCACTGCCGTGCCGATCAGGATGGTTCCTATGGCTCCGTTGATGATCAGAAAGGTGTCGTAAGTACGCTGACCCAGAAAATTACCCGGTTTGGACCGGTATTCATAGGCCACCGCCTGTACGATAAATGAGAAAAGAATGATCATCCACACCCAGAAAGCACCTCCGAAGCTGGTGGAGTAAAACAGGGGAAAAGAAGCGAAAAAGGCCCCGCCGAAAGTCACCAGGGTGGTGAATGTGAACTCCCATTTTCTGCCCAGGGCGTTGACAATCATTTTCCTTTCTATGTCTGTCTTACCCAGGGTGGGTATGAGTGTCTGCCCTCCCTGGACAAACATCAGGAAGACCAGGCATGCTGCCAGCAGTGAGATGATGATCCACCAGTATTGCTGAAGAGCCAGATAGGGTAAATGTTCAAACATGGTTATATCCCTCCATCTTTAGGTCCTGATTTGATTTGTCTAAGAATGATGGTTATCTCGGCGATGAGCAGAAGGGTGAACAGTGCCGCGAAGAGCCAGAAGGTGACCACCACGGATTGGGCATTGACGTGTGAGACGGCCGCCATGGTGGGCATGAGGTCCTGTACAATCCAGGGCTGGCGTCCCACCTCAGACAACAGCCATCCCACCTGGCTGGTAATGTAAACCAGCGGTATAGTGACCAGCGCCAGCCGCAGCCAGAACCTGGACCGCTCAAGCCGGTTGCGCACGGCCCTGATCAGTATAACGATGAAGAAAAAAAGAAAATAGATCCCGAGGATCACCATGATACGGAAGCTATAAAAGCTCACGGGTACACTGGGTATGACTTTTTGGGGATTATGCTCAAAATAGCCATAGCCATAATATTTATAATTATCCTCAAACAGGCTGAGGGTTGCCTGCGCCCGGAGATCGTCATGATTCTTACGGACCTCTTTATAATCTTTCAGGGCATCAATAGCGGCTCGTCCCATGCGGATTTTTTCACTCATCGCGACGATACCGTGGTCCGGATTGCCATTCATGATATCATTGATACCGGGTACAAAAGCGTGAACATCCCGGAAGGTCATGAGCGACAAGAGCTTAGGTATTTCAAGTTGGTAAGTGTATTTTTTGGTTTCCCTGATTTCGTACTTCTCACGTGTCGCCGGAACAATGCCAATAGCCATGAGCGGGGCTTCGCTTTTTCCCTGATAAAGCCCTTCCATGGCGGCAAACTTCATCGGCTGCTTCATGGCCATCTGGCGTGCTGAGCCATCGCCGGTAAAAATGGTGAAAACTGAGAAGACCAACCCAAAACTGGCGGCGATGAGGATGCTTCGCTTGGCCAGCAGACTATGCCTTTTCTTTAAAAGATACCAGGCACTGACACCAATGACAAACACCGAGGCAAGAATATATGATGACGAGACGGTGTGCAGGAATTTATTGACAGCCACAGGCGAGAGGAAGACCTCCCGGAAATTAAGCATCTCATTGCGTGCCGTATCCGGGTTAAAATGCATCCCCGTCGGATATTGCATCCAGGCATTGGCGATGAGTATCCAGAGCGCCGAGAGATTCGAACCCAGGGCAACCATCCATGTGGAGAACAGGTGAACCCGCGGTCTGAGCTTGTTCCACCCGAAAAACATCAGCACAATGAAAGTCGACTCCAGGAAAAAAGCCAGGATGCCTTCAATAGCCAGCGGGGCACCGAAGATATCCCCGACAAACCAGGAATAAGCACTCCAGTTGGTGCCAAATTCAAACTCCAGGATGATACCCGTGGCAACGCCGATGACAAAATTGACGATGAATATCTTCATCCAGAATTGAGTGATCTTTTTCCATTGAGGATCACCTGTCCGGACATAAAGCGTCTCCATGAAGGCAATGATGATGATCAACCCGAGAGTCAGTGGCACAAAAACCCAGTGATACATGGCCGTCAGGGCAAACTGAGCCCTGGACCAATCGACCATGGAAAAGTCAATGAGATCAGGCATAAAGTGTATTATTTAGGATTGTTGGATAATTGCTCTGTTATCAGTGTTAGACCATTGTCAATCAATATGGTCATTTCTTTGTCCTCAGAAGCCATTCCCCGGGATATTCTCAGGCTACTGTATCTTATATATATCCGAATTTTTTCGCCGACAGCCATATCATATTTTCCCCCTTGGGGTCTGAAAAGGTATTGCCCCTTGTCTTTGACAGTGCATTTGGCAAAACTCAGCAGGATGACCTTTCCCTCCTTATGCACTATCTTTTTCAATATGCCTTCAACGTTTATTTATGAAACTCAAATTTTAAGAACGTATTGATTTAAAATTTGTAAGTTGAACAATCCCACCGGAGGCGGAGGGTATAATACCCCGTCCCCTGGGGCGGAAATTGGGTCCAAAGTACCGCTGAAGCGGCATTTCGCAGACTCAACTTGCCTGGGATACATACCCGTGATTCCCAATTCAAATTTAAAGAAAATTGGTTTTTCTTTCACAAATCTATATGTCGAAATCCTAATGGACCGCCTCAATGGTATATGGGATCTTTTTGACATGATCCTGAAGACAATTATAGTTTTCTCCTATAGACGACGGCAATCCTGCGCCGAGGAGAAGGCTTTGGAGCCGATCTCGCCGAACAGCTTTAAAGAGGTTCATGCTATACATTTACGGGATGCAGTCGATGCTGATGCCCGTACGCTTTAAACCTTCCGGATAAGATTCATAAGCTACCCGGCTGAGATATTTCACGTTTTGCCTCATGACCTAACATCAGAACGGCCAGGGCTTCTTTCACTTTTCCCTGTTGAACCAGCTGCCTGGCATACTGATGTAATTCTTTTTCACGGCCGAGGCGATCCTGCTTGTTTTCAAGGAGTATCTTCTCAATATCAAACACCTTTTTGATCTGTCGTATCTCGTCTTCCGTGGGCAGGGAAGTCAGGCGGCCCAGCATGCCCGGATCATTGCCTGAGAGATAGACGCTGTTGCAGATGAATTCGGGCAACCGGTCTATATCGGGCATGTCGGATGTTTTAGGCCGTTCAACGGTGAAAAGTCCTTCTTTGGCACGGCTGTAATATGGCCCACCCATTCTTCCGACAAGATCAATCTTGAGGGGATCAATCTTACTATCGTCACCGAGGATACGGTCATTGATGTGTATCCTGATGCCTTCACAGATGATCAGGTTACCGACAGGCTGGTGCCGAAGACATTGAAAAAGCTGAACGGCGACAGGTTGACGTGACCCTCCCTGTCAATGGAACTGACAAAAGCGATGGGCCTGGGTGCCACACAACCTACCAGGAATCCGTATAATTCCCGGACCGGTAACTCTTTTGGAATGATCTTCATGTTATTGATCGGTTATAGGTACAATCATCGTTTTATCTGAATTTAATACTATATTTAGTGGCTATAACAAAACCGAGGGCAGGAGTGTTTGTAAACCCTATAAAATTAATGTCTTAGATAATATATTAAAAAAAACAATTTTTTTTTGGATAAAAAGTATGATTTATCTATATTTAAGGCTGAAAATTCGAATGGATTTCTGATGTTAAAAAAGTCACTATTTGTTTTAATTTCAGTACTCTGTGCCGGCGCTTGTAACACCATAACGGGTCAGATGACGGTGACGCTCCGGCCCGGGGCTGAAGACGGAAAAGATGTTATTATCTCGACATTGACACCGAATGCAAATTCCGGTTTTTCAAGCGATTTCAATGCCGTGGCCTGGACTTATTCCGGAGAATTTTTTATTTACAGATCGTTGATAGAATTTGATTTATCATTTTTTCCACCGGGAACATCTATCATTCATGCCACAGTGACGCTTTTTAACAATCCTTCTTCTACCACCAACTCAGGAGAGCATTCCTCGTTAACGGGCTCCAATGAAGCTTATTTATTAAGGGTGACGGATCAATGGAATGAATCGACTGTCACCTGGAACAATCAACCCGGTGTGACAATGGAAAATCCGGTGTATTTGCCACAATCCGTCAGCCCTCATCAGAATTATGATATTGAAGTGACGGAACAAATACAGGATATGGTGGATCACCCCGATAACAATCATGGATTCATGTTGCGGCTGATCACAGAGGATACTTACCGTTGTTTGGTTTTTGCTTCCAGTGATCATCCAGATCAGGCCCTCCATCCAAAGTTGGTCATCAACTATAATGCTCCTGTGCTGGCTGACTTTTCATATACTGTCGCAATCGAGGACAAGACAGTGTCATTTTGTAATCAGTCTCAGAATGCCACCTCGTTTTTATGGGATTTTGGTGACGGCATTCATTCGATCCTGAAGGACCCGGTGCACACTTACCAGCAATATGGTGATTATGAGGTAACGTTGGTGGCCAGTAATGAATTATATGCCGATACGGTGACGAAGCTGGTCAAAGTATGTGAACGACCCATTGCTGATTTTGATTATCGGATCGAGGGATTCCAATTGACATTGACCAATCTTTCCCAGCATGCCCTTTCCTGTTACTGGGACTTTGGCAATGGTTTCTTTTCCCAGGTCGAAAATCCGATATACATCTATAATGAAGAGGGGGAATATGAGTTACGGTTGATCGTGTATAATGATTGTGATTCGGACACCATGACACGTCACATCTGGGTGTGCCTGGCACCGGTGGCCGGTTTTGATTACATTTGTAACCAAAAGACAATATATTTTGTGAATACATCGATGATGTGGGATTCGTGCGTGTGGTATTTTGGCGATGATATCGGATCGGTTCTCGAAAATCCCGAACACACTTATCTGGAAGAAGGAGACTATGAAGTTAATCTGATCGTCATGAGATATTGTGGTGACGACACATTAACCGGTGAGATGACGGAGATATTACAAGTGCCATGTTCTCCCACAGCAGCCTTCGATTATGGAATAAACGAAATGGAGGTGATATTTAATAATCACTCATTGAATGCCACCTCTTTTTCGTGGGATTTTGGCGATGGTATAACGTCGGAAGAGATGGAGCCCATTCATACGTATGAAGAAGTCGGTGATTACGAGGTTCAGCTGATAGCCAAAAATGATCATGGATCGGATACGGCACAATCATTAATCAATGTGACATCGGTTCCGGGGTTGACCGGTGATCATTCAATCATTGTGTTTCCCAATCCTGTAAGAGATGTTCTGACAGTAAAGATCATGGGCCATAGTGGAGAGACACTTAGACTTGAGCTTTATAATTCATACGGTCAGTGCATTAAAAACAAAATCATCAGGATTGAAAATGCAATAACCATTGAATCCTTTGATATGTTGATTGAACCGGCAGGTTGTTACTATCTGAGGATCACCGGCGGGGATCATTCATATTCAGGGAAAATCATTCATAAATAGAGTACTAATCTATCATTTTATGCAAATATGAAAAATATTTTTTATCATTCGTTGTTTTCAGCTGTTTTGCTGTTAATTAGTTGCAATATCGTTTTAGGTCAGACTGTTTTGGTTTTACAGCCTGGTGCTGAGGATGGGAAAGATACATATGTATCCAGTTTAGGCCATACGACAAATTACGGTGACGCCGTAGATAGTCCGGCCATGGCCTGGACATATCAGGGGGCTCCTTTCATCCTCAGAGCATTTATAGAATTTGATTTATCTTCTATGCCACAGGGAACAGTTATCGTTAGTGCATTGCTTTCCTTGTATAATAACCCCAACTCCGGACATAATAATGGCGAGCATTCCTCATTGTCCGGTCCCAATACCTACTGGCTTTACCGTATCATTGAGGAATGGGATGAACATGCAATGATCTGGGATGATCAGCCTTCAACAACAGCCTTGCATATGGTGACATTGCCCCAATCCATAAGCCCTCATCAGGATTATGAAGATATTGATGTGACACAGCT
>CAZVNP010000045.1:26145-27684 GCA_964628285.1 uncultured Lentimicrobiaceae bacterium | reverse complement strand
TTCAGCAACAGGTTCAGCCGCGTCACCTCCACCGCCTGCGAGTCAATGTCCACCCCGTAAATGTTGTTCAACAGTATCCGCTTCTTCTCCGCCGTCGTAAGCTTCCCATCCGGAGTTAATATCCCCCCTCTCCTCCCGTGAGAAATTCTATCACGTTTATTAAGGGAGATAGCCAAAGAATAAGGTGCAACGTTCTCCCTTCCCCCTGCTGGGGGAAGGGCTGGGGATAGGGGCTGGGTGGGATCGAGGTAATACCTCAAATGCCAGTCCAGCAAATACTGGTACGCCCCCAGCAAAAACGACCCCGAGCCGCACGCCGGATCACAGATACGCAGCGCGGAGACCTGCTTCGGCGTCTTGCCTTCCACGAGCTTACCCACCGTGTTCTGCACGATATAATCCACGATGTATTTAGGTGTGTAATACACCCCACCTGCCTTGCGCACCTCGGGCTTCTCCTCTATCTTGGCGTGGTGCGCCGCCGTCAGCCGTATGGTCTTGCCCAGGAAACGCTCGTAGACGCTGCCCAGGATGTCGGCCGGCATCACCGAGAACTCGAATTCGCTCTGCGGGTAATAGAGCTCCTTGATGATGATCTTCAAAACCTTGTTGTCGATGACGAGGCCGGGTGTGATGCGGTCTTCCCTGAGGTCGAACAGGCCTGAGTTGTATTTCTCGTCGGCGGTGCGGAACAGGCTGTAAAGGTTCTGATAAACGTCGCCATGCTCTACGACATGCTTCAGCCCGTTTGAGGGCTCCACGCCCCTGTCCTCGCAGATGCGCAGGAAGATGATGCGGTCGATGGTCTTCTGAACGGCGTAGTTGATCTCGTCTTCGTTGAGGTTGATGTTACGCAGCGCTATCGTCGTGGCTAAGTAGGTGCGCCACTCCTCTATCGACTTCAGGAACTCTTCGTCGACGGTGGCGGTGCCTTTCTTCTTCGTGTCGCTCTGTACGAACTTGTCGAAGCGTCCTTTCAGCACGCTCTCTTTGGCGAAGAGATCCCACAGGAAATCGAACTGTTCGAGGTATTGGTCGTACGTAATATAAGCTATGCGCGACACCGATGCTTTATCTGTAGGCTTGGGCCGCGTTGTGCAGTCGTAGACGGCGAACTCCTCGAAGTCGGTGACCACTGCCAGCGCCAGCCGTGCGCTCCAGCCATAGCGCCGCACCTGGTAAGCCGGCGAGATGTCGCACTTCACGTCCACCGACGGTCTCTTGGCGTCGACGAAGAACTTACGCTGGCCGTAGACGGTGAAACAGTAATCCGGCGCTTTCGTGCTCCGACCCACCCTGATCTTGTCTTCGTGGATGACCTCGCGGTATGCCTCGGCGAGGCCCTGGGTGTTGTCCATGTCCCAGCCCAGCGCACGGAAAAATGGATCAATATAATCAATACGCGTACGCGTTTCATTGTAAGGGCCGGTCTTGTACTCGTCTAAGTGCTCGGCGAAGCGGGCGGTGAGGGCGGAGAAGGTTTTATAGGCAGACTCTTTTAAGGTACGCATGGGCAAGCATTTGATGGGGTAAATATAA
>CAZVNP010000045.1:0-26045 GCA_964628285.1 uncultured Lentimicrobiaceae bacterium | reverse complement strand
GGAGAGAGCCTGTCCCATTGAAAAGCGGGAGGGCTTGCAATAAGATGAATCGCTCTCCCTTCACCCTGTTGGGGGAAGGGCCGGGGATGGGGGCTGTGGAGGCCAAGGGGTGAGGTCATGCTTCCGGCACGCGTTGCAAACGCGCGCAAACATTTGGATTCATTCTAATGTGCCCTAATGTGTCCTATTGTGTTATATTGTGTTATAAAAAACCGCCCATTCATTTGCATTTGAATAAAAAATTTTTTTCTATTTTTGCCGCGCCTGATGATTTGAAACGACCTGAATGGAAAGTCAATCCTTAGTCCTCTTCTTCATCACTGCGGTGGTGCTCGTCGGCGGGGCTATCCTCTTCTCGAGTTTAGTGCCCCCGAAGTCGGTCAACGCCCAGAAGTTCGAGCCTTACGAGTGCGGCATACCCACCGTCGGCGGCGCCTGGTTCCAGTACACCGTCGGCTACTACCTCTTCGCCATACTCTTCCTCATCTTTGATGTCGAGATCGTCTTCGTCTTCCCCTGGGCAGTCATCATGAGACAGTCGGGCGCCACCGGCTTCATCGAGATACTCATCTTCTTCTTCATCCTGGGTCTGGGACTGCTCTATGCCTGGAAAAAACACGCGCTGAAATGGGAATGAAAAAGAAAAAAGATCCTTTTAAAGTCAACGACTATCCCATCGTGGAGAAGTACGCCGACGGCGGCATCATCCTGGCGCCGTTAGACGACCTAGTCAACTGGGGTCGTTCCAACTCCGTCTGGCCGTTGACTTTCGGTACGCGTTGCTGTGCCATCGAGATGATGGCCACAGGTGCGTCGCGTCATGATTTCTCGCGTTTCGGCTTCGAGGTGGCCCGCGCCACGCCGCGCCAGGCCGACGTCATCATCATCTCGGGAAGCATCGCCTACAAGATGGCCCCGGTGCTCAAGCGTCTCTACGACCAGATGGCCGACCCCAAGTACGTCGTGGCCATGGGCGCCTGCGCCATCAGCGGCGGCCCCTTCTTCTATAACTCTTACGCCATCGTCAAGGGCGCCGACCACGTCATCCCCGTCGACGTCTACATCCCCGGCTGCCCCCCGCGGCCCGAGGCGCTCCTCTTCGGCCTCATGCAACTGCAGAAGAAGATAAAAAAAGAAAAAAACTTCAGGCATAAGAAGATCATCACGGTACGTGAAGACTTTGGCGACCTGCAAAAGAAGACTGAATAAGGAGACGCCATGACCAACGAAGAGCTTAAAACACGTATCCTGGAGCTGGCGCCTGACGCCATGGTGACTGACGGCAAGCAGTACCTTGAGGCCGTCATCCCCGC
This sequence comes from uncultured Lentimicrobiaceae bacterium, assembly GCA_964628285.1. GTDB lineage: Bacteria > Bacteroidota > Bacteroidia > Bacteroidales > JAGONC01 > JAPLDP01. The sequence goes on along the minus strand of CAZVNP010000045.1, from coordinate 24,732 downwards.
CGGCGTGCTGCACCGCGTCGCCACGGCCCTGCGCGACGACCCCGACACCGCCTTCGACTACCTCTTCTGCCTGTCGGGCGTCGACTTCCCCGAATACATCATGGTATACTACCACCTCGAGTCATACCGCCATAAGCACGTCGTCGTCCTCAAGGTGAAGACCGATGGACGCGACAAGCCCAAGCTCGACACCGTCGCCGATATCTGGCCCACGGCCGGGTTCCACGAGAGAGAGGTCTACGACATGTTCGGCGTCACCTTCAACGGCCATCCCGACATGCGGCGCCTCATCCTCGACGAAGGATGGAAGTACCCCCTGCTGAAAGATTATGCCGATGAATCACGAATAGTGGAGCGTTAACATGGCCGAGCCGGATAAAATAAAGACTGAGGAGTTTCTCATCAACATGGGCCCGCAGCACCCGTCGACCCACGGCGTGTTACGTCTGCTGGTGACGCTCCAGGGCGAGGTCGTCCGCAACGTGGAGCCTCACATAGGATATATCCACAGCGGTATCGAGAAGATGTGCGAGGCGCTGGGCTACCACCAGATCGTGCACCTCACCGACCGCATGGACTACCTGTCGGCACATATGAACAACGAAGCCGTGTGCCTCTGCGTCGAGAACGCCCTCGGTGTGGAGGTGCCCGACAGGGTCAAATACATACGCACCATCTTCAGCGAGCTGCAGCGTCTGGCATCGCACGAGCTGTGGTGGTGCGTCATGGGCATGGACATGGGCGCCCTCACCACCTTCTTCTACGGCCTGCGCGACAGGGAGAAGATCCTTGACATCTTCGAGGAGACCTGCGGCGCACGCATGACACTCAACTACAGCGTCCCCGGCGGCGTTATGTTCGACATTCATCCTAACTTCCGGAAGAGAGTCAAAGATTTCATCAAATATTTCAGGAAGAAGCTTCCTGAGTATGACCAATTGCTCACGGGCAACGTCATCTTCCAGGAGCGCACCAAAGGCATCGGGCTGCTGTCGCTCGAAGACGCCATCGCTTACGGTGTGACGGGCCCCTCGGGCCGCGCCTCGGGCTTCGCGTGCGACGTGCGCAAGCACCACCCCTACTCGGCCTATCCTTTCGTACAGTTCAACGAAGCACTGGACACCGCCGGCGACACCTTCGCACGATACCGCGTCAGGATCACCGAGATGTGGGAGTCGATGTCGGTCATCGAGCAGCTCATCGACAACATACCGGAGGGTGACTATGCCGTCAAAATGAAAGGCGTTATCAAGCTGCCCGAAGGGGAATACTATCAGCGCGTGGAGACCGCCAGGGGCGAGCTCGGCGTGATGATCGTCAGCGACGGCAAGAAGAATCCCTACCGCGTCAAGTTCCGCTCGCCGGGGTTCTCGAACCTGTCGGCACTGAATCACATAACTAAGGGATGGAAGATCGCCGACCTCGTCGCCATCATGTCGACGCTCGACCTGGTCATCCCCGATATAGACCGCTAAAAATGAAAGAATGAGCATTATGGCCTTCAGCATCTATGACTTCTCGACCCTGACCAGGGCTATCCACGACGGCCTTGCCGCCCATCTCTCGCCGCTGGGTGTCACCGCCGTGGAGTGGGTCCTCGTGGGGCTGGTGCTCATCATCTTCATCGCCCTCTTCGGCCTCTTCTTAGTCTATGCCGAGCGCAAGGTCTGCGCCTTCTTCCAGAACAGGCTGGGGCCCATGCGTGTGGGGCCCTGGGGCCTGCTGCAGACCATCGCCGACTTCATCAAGCTGCTGATGAAAGAGCTCATACAGCCTAAGAGGGTGGATAAGTTCCTGTACAACCTGGCGCCGTTCATCGTCATCATCGTGCCCTTCCTCACCATCTCCGTCATACCCTTCGCCAAAGGCTTGCAGGCCTTTGACTTCGACATCGGCATCTTCTTCATCACCGCCGTCTCGTCGGTGGGCGTCATCGGCGTGCTGCTGGCGGGGTGGTCGAGCAACAACAAGTACTCGCTCATCGGGGCCATGCGCTCCGGCGCACAGATTGTCAGCTACGAGCTGTCGATAGGGCTGTCGCTCATCACCATGGCCGTGCTGGCGGGATCGCTGCAGGTGTCGACCATCGTGGCGGAGCAGAGCACGGGGTGGTTCATTTTCAAGGGCCACATCCCCGCCGTCATCGCCTTCATCGTCTTCCTCATCGCCGGCACTGCCGAGACCAACCGTGGCCCTTTCGACCTCGCCGAGGCCGAGTCGGAGCTGACGGCCGGATTCCATACCGAATATTCAGGCATCAAGTTCGCCTTCTTCTTCCTGGCCGAATACGTCAACCTGTTCATCATTGCGGCTTTGGCCACAACCATGTTCCTTGGCGGCTGGATGCCCTTCCATGTGGGGCACCTCGAAGGCTTCAACCGTGTCATGGACTTCATACCGCCCATCTTCTGGTTCTTCGGCAAGGTCTTCGCCGTCATCTTCCTCATCATGTGGTTCAAGTGGACCTTCCCGCGCCTGAGGATAGACCAGATCCTCACCCTGGAGTGGAAGTACCTGCTGCCTGTCAACTTAGTGAACATCCTCCTGATGACCTTCATCGTCATGGAGGGATGGCACTTTTAATTGTGATGTAAAGACATGAGAGCACTCATTCGATATATCGTTTCAATATTCAAAGGGCTGTGGACTTTGTGGAAAGGCATGCAGATCACGGGTTATTACATCATACGGCCCAGGACCATCGTCACGCAGCAGTACCCTGAGAACAGGAAGACATTGCAGATGTTCGAGCGTTTCCGTGGTGAGGTCATCATGCCGCACAACGAGAACAACGAGCACCGCTGCACGGGCTGTGGCATCTGCGAGCTCAACTGCCCCAACGGATCCATAGAGGTCATATCGAAGACCATTGTGCTGCCCGACGGCAAGAAGAAGAGGATCATCGACAAGCACATCTATCATCTGGGCATGTGCACGATGTGCAACCTGTGCGTGAGGGCTTGCCCCTCCGATGCGCTGGCCATGGGACAGAAGTTCGAGCATGCCGTGTGGGACCGCCACCTGCTGACCAAGGTGCTGAACCGTCCCGGCTCGAAGGTCATGGAAAATGTAGAATAAAAATTAAGGACGATGAGCAATCAAATCATGTTTTTTCTGATGGCCGCCGTTATCCTCGTTTTCTCGGTGCTGACGGTGACGGGGAGGCGCATCCTGCGCTCCGCCGTCTATTTGCTCTTCGTGCTGGTGGCCACCGCCGGGCTTTACTTCATGCTCAATTACAACTTTTTAGCTGCGGTACAGCTCACCGTTTATGCCGGCGGTATCGTCGTGCTGATTATCTTCTCCATCCTGCTCACCAGCCAGATCAGCGAGCGTGCCGAGATGGCAGGCTTCACGCAATCGTTCCTCTCGGCATTGGCCGTCATCCTCGGTGCCGTGCTCACGCTCATCACCATCTTCCGTTTCACCTTCACGCCGACGACGGCCCCTGCCGTCCCCTCCGACGTCAAAACGATCGGAGAAAGGCTGATATCATACGGTCCCGGTGGCTACGCGCTGCCCTTTGAAGTCATCTCGGTGCTTCTGCTCGCCGCCATGGTTGGCGCCATCATTGTGGCCAGGAGAGAAACAAAACAAAACAACAAGTCATGATACAAGGTGTTCCGTTACATTATTTCCTCATCCTCAGCACGCTGATGTTCTTCATCGGCATCTACGGGTTTCTCACGCGGAGGAACCTGATCACCATGCTGATGTCGATAGAGCTCATCCTCAACTCGGTGAACATCAACTTCGTGGCATTTAACAAGTACTTGTATCCGGATGCGTTGCAGGGGCATTTTTTCACGCTGATCATCATAGCGATAGCGGCGGCCGAGGCGGCGGTGGCTATTGCGATCATTATAAGCATATACAGGAACCTGAATTCGATCGATGTTGAGAAGGTAGACGAAATGAAATACTAATTAAATGAAATCAATAAGCACTCTTTGCGATCATTGCGCGTCCATAGCGAACATTGCGGTTATAATAAAACGTTTCATTTAACCGCAATGAGCGCAAAGAATACGCAAAGGTCGCAAAGGGTGAAAGCAATCCATTATGATTAATTTTTCGTATACGATACTGATCCCCCTCATCCCCTTCTTCATCTTTGCTTTCCTGGGGCTGGCGGGGCACAAGCTGAAGCATCCGTCACAGGGCATCATCGGCTCCGCCGGCCTGGGCATCTCGGCCCTCCTGTCGTATGTGACGGCCTACTTCTATTTCTTCACCACCCCGCGTGTCGACGGTGCCCTGCCTACTATTATCGGTTACAGCACCACCTGGCTGCAGTTCACCGAGCGCCTCCACATCGACATGGGCGTGCTTTTAGACCCCATCTCGGTGATGATGCTCATCGTCATCACCACCGTGTCGTGGATGGTGCACATTTACAGCATCGGCTATATGAAAGGCGAACGGGGCTTCTCGCATTACTTCTCTTTCCTGTCGCTGTTCACCTTCGCCATGCTGGGCTTAGTCCTCGCCACCAACATCTTCCAGATGTACATCTTCTGGGAGCTCGTGGGCGTATCGTCGTACCTGCTCATCGGCTATTATTATGAACGGCCTTCCGCCGTGGAGGCCGCCAAGAAAGCCTTCATCGTGACCCGCTTCGCCGACCTGGGCTTTCTGGTCGGCATCCTGATCCTGTCGTTCACCACCAAAACGCTCGATTTCCTGACGCTGACAAATCCTCACGGCAGCGCCATGACACAGGGTAGCGGTATCGTTTTCCTGGGCCTGTCGACGATGACCTGGTCGATGATCTTAGTCTTCATGGGTGGTGCCGGCAAGTCGGCCATGTTCCCGTTGCACATCTGGCTCCCCGACGCCATGGAGGGTCCCACGCCCGTGTCGGCGTTGATCCATGCCGCCACGATGGTGGTGGCAGGCGTCTACCTCGTGGCCCGTCTCTTCCCCATCTATGCCCTCGCCGCCACCCCTGCCTTAGACGTGGTGGCTTATGTGGGCGCCTTCACGGCTCTCTTCGCCGCCGTCATCGCCTGCACACAGCTCGACATCAAGCGTGTGCTGGCTTATTCCACCATCTCACAGATAGGCTATATGATGTTTGCCCTCGGCGTGTCAGGCTATGGCGGCCATAACGGACTGGGCTTCATGGCCTCCATGTTCCACCTCTTCACGCACGCTTTCTTCAAGGCGCTGCTCTTCCTCTGCGCCGGCGCCATCATCCACGCCGTCCACGTCAACGAGATGACGGGCATGGGCAACCTGCGCAAATACCTCCCCATCACGCACATCACCTTCCTCATCGCCTGCCTCACCATCTCGGGCATACCTCCTTTCGCCGCCTTCTTCAGCAAAGATGAGATACTCACCGCCGCCTTCCATCATAACAAGGTGATATGGGCTGTGGGCTTTTTCGTGGCGGGGCTCACGGCATTTTATATGTTCCGTCTCTATTACAATATTTTCTGGGGCCGCAAGACACAATATGAGCATACGCCTCACGAGGCGCCGAAGGTGATGACGATACCGCTCATCGTCCTGGCGCTGGGATCGATGTTCGCCGGCTTCATACCGTTCCATGACTTAGTCACCAGCGACGGACGTCCCTTCGCCTCGCACATCGACTGGGCGCTGGCCGTACCGTCGGTGCTGGCAGGACTTGTGGGCATAGCCATCGCCACGGTCATGTACAGGAAAGAAAGCGACCTGCCGCACAGGGTGGCCATGGCCATGAAAGGACTGTACAAGTGGAGCTATCATAAGTTCTACTGGGATGAGATTTACCTGTTCGTAACCAAGAAGATCATCTTCAGGTACATTTCACGTCCTGTGGCCTGGTTCGACAGGCATGTCGTCGACGGCGTCATGAACGCCATCGCCAGGGCCACGCAGTTCATGTCGGTGGAGATCAAGGGATTCCAGTCGGGACAGCTGCAGCAGTATGGCTACGTCTTCGTCTCAGGCGCCGTGCTGCTCGTACTGATATTCGTGTATTTCTGGTAACAACAATATATCTGAAGCATAATGGATTTTCTGAGTTTATTCGTTCTGGTCCCGCTGCTCACCATCGTCGGGATACTGCTCACCAAAGAGGGCCAGATGGTGCGGCGTGTCAGCGCCGTGGGTATGGGCGTGCAGCTCACCCTCGCCGCCGTGCTGGTGATACGTTACCTCTTAGAGCGCCACGGCGGCAACACGGAGCAGTGGCTCTTCACCGCCGATCATCTGTGGTTTAAAAGCCTGAACATCCATTATGCCGTCGGCGTCGACGGTATCTCCGTGGCCATGGTGGCCCTCACGGCCATGGTCATCTTCGCCGGTATCTTCGCCTCCTGGGAAGTTGATTCGTTACCCAAAGAATTCTTTACTTCATTGATATTATTGTCGTCGGGGGTCTTCGGTTTCTTCATCTCGCTCGACATGTTCACCATGTTCCTCTTCTACGAGCTGGCGGTGATACCCATGTACCTGCTTATCGGCATCTGGGGCTCGGGTCCCAAGGAATACTCGGCCATGAAGCTGACCATTATGCTGATGGGCGGCTCGGCGCTGCTGCTCGTGGGCCTGCTGGGGCTTTATTTCAATTCCACCGCCGGCGGGGGTCCGCCGACCTTCAACTTCACCGAGATCGCCAGGATACACCTGCCGGTACAGGTACAGCGTTTCTTTTTCCCCTTCACTTTCATCGGTTTCGGTGTGCTGGGGGCCCTGTTCCCGTTGCATACCTGGTCACCCGACGGCCATTCCTCGGCGCCCACGGCCGTGTCGATGCTTCACGCCGGCGTGCTGATGAAGCTGGGAGGCTACGGCTGTTTCCGCATAGCCATCTTCCTCATGCCTGAGGCGGCGCAGCAGATGGCATGGATATTCATCATCCTGACGACCATCAGCATCGTCTACGGTGCCTTCGGCGCCCTCATGCAGAAAGACCTTAAATACATCAACGCTTATTCATCGGTGAGCCACTGCGGCATCGTCCTCTTCGCCCTGCTCATGTTCAACCAGACGGCCATGACGGGCGCCATCATCCAGATGGTGTCGCATGGCCTGATGACGGCTCTTTTCTTTGCCCTCATCGGCATGATATACTCACGCACGCACACCCGTATCATCGATGAGATGGGCGGCCTGATGAAAGTGATACCATTCCTGTCTGCGGCTTATGTCATCGCCGGGTTGGCGTCGCTGGGCCTGCCGGGCTTCAGCGGCTTCGTGGCCGAGATGACCGTTTTCGTCGGCGCCTTCCGGCATACCGACACGTTCCACAGGATCGTCACCATTATCGCCACGACCTCCATCGTCATCACGGCAGTGTACATCCTCCGTGTCGTCGGTATCCTGCTGCTGGGGCCCATAAAGAACGAACATTACCAGCACCTGGGTGAGGCACACTGGTACGAGCGCCTGTCGACGGTGACGCTCATCTTCGGCATCACGGCCATAGGCTTGGCGCCGCTGTGGCTGTCGCGCATGATAGGCTTCAGCCTCGGTCCCGTCATAGAGAAGCTCACAGCACTGCCGGTGGCAGGGCTGTTTTAGATAATATTCACCGTCGTCCGCACCAATGAAGGGCAACGGGTTGATTTGAAACGATAGAGATATGCATCTGAACGATTTTCTGATCATGCGCCATGAGCTGCTGCTGACCGTCATCGCAGTGATCGTGCTGATCGTCGATCTCAACCTGAAACGCGACAGGAAGACCGCCGTCATCCCGGTGGCGCTGGCCCTGTTCTTCGTCAACGTCGTCGCGGGCTTCCTGCCGGCGCCCACAGGCGTTCTCTTCGGCGGCATGTACAAGACCACGGCGCTGACCATCCTGATGAAGAACGTGCTTAACATAGGGCTGTTCATCGTCATGCTGCAGTCGGTGACATGGCTGCGGCGCCCTGTGATCAGGGAGAAGGTGAGCGAGTTCTTCCTGCTGCTGCTGGCGACGCTGATAGGGATGAACTTCATGATCTCATCAGGTCACTTCCTGATGCTGTACCTGGGTCTGGAGCTGGCCACCATACCCATCGCAGCGCTGGCGGCGTATATCCATGGCGTGGGCCGCTCCGCCGAGGCGGGCATCAAGCTGATCCTGTCGTCAGCACTGTCGTCGGGCATACTCCTCTTCGGTTTGTCGATGATCTATGGCACCACCGGGTCGATGTATTTCACCGGGGTGGCGGCGGCCTTCACCAAGGCGCCGCTGCAGGTGCTGGGATTCATCTTCTTCTTCGCCGGCATGGCCTTCAAGATATCGCTCGTGCCCTTCCACCTGTGGACCGCCGACGTCTACGAAGGCGCTCCCGTCAACGTGACCTCCTACTTGTCGGTGGTATCGAAAGGCGCCACGGTGTTCATCCTCATCATCGTCCTGTACACCGTCTTCACCGCCATCGTGCCGATATGGAGAGATATCGTCTACTTCATCGCCGTGCTGACGATGAGCATCGGTAACCTGTTCGCACTTCGTCAGAAGAACCTCAAGCGTTTCCTGGCCTTCTCGTCTATAGCCCAGGCCGGTTTCATCCTGCTCGGTGTCGTCGCCGGCTCGAAGATGGGCATGACGTCGGTCATCTACTTCGTGCTGGTATACATCTTCTCCAACCTGGGCGCCTTCGGCGTCGTGTCGGCGATCTCGTCGGTGACGGGCCGGGAGACCATCCCCGACTACGACGGCCTGTACCGCACCAATCCGAAGCTGAGCCTGCTGATGATGCTGTCGCTGTTCTCGCTGGCCGGCATACCGCCGGTGGCGGGCTTCTTCGGCAAGTTCTTCCTCTTCACGTCGGCGGCGTCGGCAGGATACTACTGGCTCGTCTTCATAGCCGTCATCAACGCCACCATCTCCCTATACTATTACCTGATGGTGGTTAAGGCTATGTTCATCAACAAGAACGACAACCCCATCGAAAAGATAAAAAGCGACCTGCCCACGCGCATCGCCCTGATTCTGTGCACTGCGGGCATCGTCATCATAGGCTTCTACAGCGCCATTTATGAAGCCATACAGCGCCTGAGCATAGGCGTCTTTTAACATCATACTTAAGGTCATGACACTGGATAAAGGTAAACACATCGTCGAGGAGATCAACGGCATACGCTGCACGGTGTTGGAGAAAGGCCTCACCGCAGAGCGGCTGGCCTTCCTGAAAGACATCCTCGAGTTCAACGGCTTTGAAGTGCAGGTGCAGGAAGATAAACGGGAGACGGAAGAGACACCTGTGACCTATACCCTCGGTGTCACCGACCTGGTTTTCAATCCGGTGATAGCGGTCTACGAGATGAGCCTCAAGAGAAAGGATGGCGGTCCCGTGACGATGCCGTACTGGAACCAGTGGACAACAAAGAATGATACGAGGTATTGGGGATTTAGAAAACCTCACCCCAACCCCTCTCCTTAAAAGGATGACCTCACCCCAACCCCTCTCCTTAAAAGGAGAGGGGTTTTAATATATGCATATTTACAAATTATAAGGAGGAAAGGTCACCCCTTCTCCTTCCCTTGAAGGAGAAGGGGCCGGGGGATGAGGTCATTGGCCCATCTGCTCCTTCAACGCCTTCTGATCCTCTAACCGTCTGTTGAGAACGATCATGTAACTGTAAGCTCTTTTCACCCCGTATTCTTCATACGCTTTCTTGGCCCAGGTGTAGGCTATCTCGAGCTGGCCTTTCATCTCGCAGGCGAGGGCCATGTTATAGGCCGCCTGGCCGGCCACATCCCTGTCGCCGGTGTTGACGAGCTTCTTCCACACCTCTATGGCCTTGTCCCACTCATTGGTTTTAACATAGCGGTGGGCGAGCTCCAGGTCGGGGTTTTTCCTGGAGTAGTAGCTGCGAGTCACCCTGGTCCAGGTGGGTGATATCCGCAGGCCGTATTGCTCGCCGGCATAGACGCCGGCCTGGTCGATGGCGTCTCTCTTGTGCGGCAGCTCGTATAGCGCCTTTTCGGGCGTATCGCCGTCGCCATTCCAGCGGCGCCTGAAGGTGTAGATGTTCATGTCGGCGAAGGTCTTATGGATAGGATCGTAGATGCGCCAGCCCGTGTTGACGTTGATGCGCAGGTCGGCGGTGTAAACCGTCACCTTGACTTTCTTGTCGTCGACCTTACGTTCCACCTCATGCTGTCCTCTGTCGATGCCGACGTCGCTGTCGAAGGTTTCCAGGGCGATGAGAGCGTCGACTCTGAAGTCGTTACATATCTTCTGCACCTGGTCCCAGTCTAACGGCGGCGGGAACTGGCGCGTGCCGGTGCCACGCAGGTCGAGACCCGTCAGGACAGATGCCCTGAAACGCGGTGAGTTGTTAAGTGTGCCCGCCAGGCCGCCGAGGCACTTCTCGGAGCCCTCACGGTCACCGTATATCTCCTCACCGGAGAAAAAGCCCTCGAGGATGTTCGCCCAACGGCTTTTGTCCTGCGGCAAAGAGCGGTTGACGAGGCCGACGTTCTGTATGTCCTGCGGGACGCTTATCTGCGCCGGAACGAGAACATCCAGGGACAGCGAGGTTGTTTTGCAACCGTTGAACAGAAGCATAACGGGGACGGTCAGGAGAAAAATGACCGGGGACAAGAGACAGCGTTTGGACATGGTGATGGGATTTTGGTTGTTGATGCGGTAAATATAGTAAATCCGTTTGAATATCGAATAATGAATAATGAGCACAGAACAAGAATATTGAACTGTGAATAAGAATGAGAACGTCGAAGTGTTCGTTATTGATGTTCTCATTCTCATTAATCATTCATGATTCGGGTTCTGTGATCTGTATTGGATATTTATTATTCAATCGCTCACCCTGACGATTATCTTGCCTCGTACGCCGCCGGCCTCCAGTCGTGTGTGTGCCGCTGGCACCTCGTCGAGGGTGATGACCGAGTCGATGATAGGACGGAGGAGGCCCTTTTCGGCCATGACACGTATCTGTTCTATTTTCTCGAAGGAACGCTGCATATAACAGAAGTACACGATGGGGTTGCGGTGATAGGCGGCCCTGAAATTGCCGGTGGGGTTCACGGTGTTGGCCAGGTGTCCGTATGGTTTCAGCGCGCGGAAGCTTTGCTCGAGCGTCTCTCCGCCGACGGTGTCGAGGATGCTGTCGGCGCCATTGTCGCCGGTCAGTGCCAGCGTCCTTTCAGCGAAGTCTTCCTTCCGGTAATCGATGACATGGTCGGCGCCGAGGCTCTTCACGAAGTCCGTGTTCTTACCGCTGCATGTCCCTATCACCGTGGCGCCGAAGGCCTTTGCCATCTGCACGGCGAGGGAGCCGACGCCGCCTGCCGCCGCATGGATGAGCACGGTCTGGCCGGGGATGATGTTCATGAAGGTGATGCATTCCCACGCCGTGCAGCCCGCCAGCGGCAGGCCGGCGGCCTCCTCGAAAGTCAGGTTGCCCGGCATGAAGGCCACTATCGACTCATCCACGACGTGGTACTCCGCATAGGTGCCATGAGAACCATGGATGACCGGCGTGTAAAAAACCCTGTCACCCGGCTTGAACCTCTTCACCCCCACGCCGGTCTTTTCCACGATGCCCGCTACATCGTATCCAAGGACGGCAGGGAAGGTCAGACCGGCCCAGCGCCCTGAGCGCCTGATCTTATAATCGACAGGGTTAAGGGCCGTGGCCATGACCTTTACGAGGATATCACTCGGGCCGGGCTCCGGCACCGGAAGGTCACGTATCTCAAAGAGATCGGGACCGCCAAAATCGGTTATAACGAGTGCTTTCATGATTTTCAATAATTTGCAGTAAAAACAGTTTACCTGGCAATTTGTTTTTGGATACTGTCCTCAACTCCATTCATACTAAGACTTAATAAATATCGAATATGATATTGGAAATTCTTTTTATGATTTATATATTTGCCTGGTACATGCAAAGCATCCGTCGAAAAAGCGGGTCACCTTCAAAATTTTTTTCATATTTAAAACCACAATGAAATGACTATTCAAAACACTGTTACTCACCCCGATAATAGCATCTGGGGGCCAATGTACCGTGTGGGGGCGGTTGCTGCCATCATCATGGCCGTCTTCATTCCTCTTCAAATCATCATATACATTTTAAAACCGCCACCCGACAGTGTGGAGGGATGGTATGCACTTTTTCGGGAGAACAGCCTTATCGGTCTTCTCGATATGGATCTATTGCTAATTGTCGACCAGATCCTGTTGGGTCTCATCATCCTGGCTCTTTATCTCGCCGTGAGGCGCAGGCAACCATCGCTGATGACACTTGGACTGGTGCTCACACTTGTGAGTATCGCCGCGTACTTTGCCTCAACGGGGGCCTTTGAAATGCTATCTTTAAGCAATCAATACAGATCTGCCACGGCTGCCGACCAGCAGACTGTCCTGCTTGCCGCCGGCCACATGGTTATGGCCAATTGGCAGGGGACTGCATTCGATGTCGGATATGTTCTCGCCGGCATTGCCCTGCTATTGATCGCCATCGCCATGCTGCGAAGCTCAATCTTTGGCAAGGCAGTAGCTATTGTGGGATTACTACTTGGCATCCTTTCACTATTGCCTCCTACGGCCGGCCTGGCAGGCATGATCTTCTCATTGGCTTCGCTTCTGCCACTGGAGATATGGATCATCCTCATTGCAAGGAAATTATTTCAGGTCACACGCTTAGCGTCTGTCACTCCAAATTATCAATGACAGCCTGAGAGGTATTCAGTACTCTATCGGTTCGACCGCGGATTGATGGGCCCGGCTGTAAATTGAATATAAGGGTGACCGGATGGCAACGACAAGGATCGTTAAATGACCTCATCCCCCAGCCCCTTATCCTAAAGAGGTCGTGTAAAAATTAATGTTTTATTTTAACCGCAAAGTTCGCAAAGAAGGCGCTGAGAACGCAAAGTATTAAAAATAATTTTTTTATTTCTAAATATTCTCTGTTGCCAGCAGATGCCTTTGTGGTAAAAATTGAATTTTGCACAGCCTCTAAAAGAGAATGGACTTATACCTGCTGACTGACGACTGACGACTGACGACTGCTGACTGACGACTGAACTGTCCTTCTGACACACCGTACAGGAGGTGAGGTCATTTCACCCAATGCAGTACATTCCTTATGATGCACCACCGGCTGGGGTTGTTGGCCGGCATCTTGCCGTCGACCCAGAGCTCTTTCTCACGTTCTGTGAAACCGCTGTTGCGCTGGAGATCGATCCAGTAATTCAGGTAGTTGGTCAGCTGGTCGGCACCGGTAGCCATATAGTAGGCATATAGAAAAGGAGGAGAGAAATTGACCGGCGCCACGGCTGTGAAGCCCTGGTGTGTATAGGCAAACGCCTGGGCCTTGGCGAGCGACCAGAAGGCGATATCGATCTCCGGATGATCCGGGATATCCTGATAACCGGCGATTCCCACCACCGGATTTTTAGGGAAGTTGTTCCGGATAAAATCATGAAGGACGTTGTTGTTGTAAGCACCTATGACCAGATTGGTCTGTTTCAGCACTTCGGGACCTGACAGCAGGCTTGTGGCCAGTTCCGAGCGGGCCAGAATGGCATAGGGGCTCTGTATGTAAGGATTGGAGAAATTACCTTTCTGCAAACGCTCGGGGGTGACGGTGAGGCCTCCGATGGCGATGTCGAAACACTGGTTCTCGAGTTCAAGAGGCAGATGGTTGATTCTATACGGGTAAAACTCGAGGTCGACATTGATATCGGCGGCGAGCTGATACATGAATGCGACATCATAACCCACCAGCTCACCCCACTGGTTACGGTAACAGAAAGGCATGAAACCGTCGTTGTACCCTATGCGAAGGACGCCCAGCTTATGTATATGCTGCAGAGTGGGCCTGTTTTCGGGGAGGCCCGGTGACAGCGTGTCGAGGGTGGTGAAGACAGTGGCGTGCACCCTGGAAACCAGAGCCGGCTCCAGCCTCATTTGCTCATATGGGATGATGTGGGTCCTCCAGAAATTGGGCAACAGGTTATGCGAACCTATAATAATGACCGCCAGAAACAAAATCCAGATAATGACAGGACGCAACAGCCGTGAGAGACTGAAGTTCAGCTTGCCATAAAAAGCCAGGGTGGAGAGCAGTCCCACCAGGGTAAAACCCATGACGGAGACGGAGATCATGGCATAACGCGTCAGGACGTTGCTGGTGACGAAGAGGTCGACGACACCCGGAGGCGACCGGAAGAGACCGGACATGAAGCTGACGGCATTTACCGCGCTGCTCGGCGACCCGAATGTCGACAACAACGTGGAGAACGGCAGCAATAAGCGGTGTGCAAAGCTTAACGGTAACTGAAAAAAATAACCGCTGAACAGGATAAAAAAGGCGACAAACAAATTACCCAGCTGGGCAAAAGGATAGGCAATGGCGATCTCGGTGCCGGTGATTTCCGGCAGCCCGGGATCATCCACGCCTTTTTCTTTAGACATCTTGAGGATCAGGTCGTTGAGGGCAGGCAGGGCGGCCACCGACAGGTTCGTGACGATGGCCAGCAACAGACCGCTTTGTATTTCTTTCAATATGACACTGTTCCGCAATCCGGTAAATGAACGTATAAAAGAGGGGATCACCAGGAATACCAGCACGGCGGCGCTGATGTAAACAATGGCGATATAAACCAATATCTCACGCATATCCCGGGCACTGAGTGTACCTGCAACATTGGCGAAGAGAGCGAAGACCCCTATGGGGGCGACATAGACGATCCATTTCCAGATGGTGACACTGGCCGTCTTGATCTGACCGGTGATCTCAATGAAAGCTTTCCTGTTCCTGATATGCTGAACGGCAAGACCGAAGAAGACCGAAAAGACGACCACGGCAGGAACATAATTCCCCGACAGGCTTTGAAAGAGATTACCCGGTATCAACAGTTTAACGATGTCAAAGTGTGGCGAGTATTCGGCGGGCACAATCACCTTGGGTGCTCCCGGAGCGGGAAACATCATCCCCAGAAACATCATGGTGGCCAGAATGATACCCCAGGCGTACACGTAAAAATACCAACTCTTGCGGAAGACCTTGCGGGCCGTCGCCGGATCCATATTACCCAGGCCGTGCAACAGGGAAGCAATGAGGTACGGGTACACACACATTAAAAGTAGCTGGACATAGGCTTCGCCTATGAAACGCAGCGCCGTGGTATACTCCCCGATGAATAATCCCGTGAAAATGCCCAAAACCGCTCCCAGTAAAATGAGCATGGGCATGACCGGCTTTCTCCTGACCATCCTGTTACACTTTAAGGATTTCCCGGTAAAGATAAAAAATCTATCCATAACCGTTCTCCGTATCAAGCCGGCCGGAATATTAAAATTAATATTTTTTTCTTATCTTTCTGGTCTGAAAAAAGACAAAATATCCTGGCAAAATTCAAAACAAACCATCGTTTAAATTTTTCAGTCAGGATATAAACTTCATAATATTAATCACCTATAAAAAAGTATCCCATGAAAACAAAAAGTTCTTTTGCAGGATTGATTTTTTTCGTCATCATGGTCATCGGCTTCATTGTTGCGTATTTCATTTACGACATGGGAGCCCGTGCCCAAGGAATCTGGACGGGCATCATCATCTTTATCATCGCTCTCATTGTTTCTGCAGCGATAAAAATAGCGGACCAGTGGGAGCGTGCCGTGGTTCTGCGCCTGGGGCGTTTTCAGTCGCTGCGCGGTCCGGGGTTGTTTTTCATCATCCCGGTCATCGACACCATCCCTTACTGGATCGACACGCGTGTCATCACTACGGCTTTCACGGCCGAAAAGACACTGACCAAGGATACGGTGCCCGTTGACGTCAATGCGGTGCTTTTCTGGAAGGTCATCGATCCCAAGAAGGCGGCGCTGGACGTGGAGGAGTACCGCAGCGCCATCAACTGGGCCTCGCAGACGGCCCTGCGCGATGTCATCGGCAAGACGATGCTCTCGGATATGCTGGAAGGCAGGGAGAAAATAAGCCACATCCTTCGAGCCATCATCGATGAGCGGACGGAGCCCTGGGGCATCACCGTCATAGCGGTGGAAGTAAAAGATGTCCTCATCCCGCAGTCGCTGGAAGATGCCATGTCGATGCAGGCACAGGCCGAGCGGGAGCGCCAGGCGCGTGTCATCCTCGGTGACTCGGAACGCCAGGTGGCCGACAAATTTCTCGAAGCTGCCAACACATACGCCAACAATCCCACCGCCTTTCATCTGCGGGCGATGAACATGCTCTATGAAGGTTTAAAGACCAATTCCACCATCGTCATCGTTCCCAGCAGCGCCGTGGATACCATGCAACTGGGCAGCATCGCCGGCATCACCGCCCTGACCATGGAGGCTCAGAAACCCAAACCGAAACAGTAAGCCGGACAGCCCGGAAATAAGTAACGGCATGCTGAAGGGTTCCGGATTTACCGGAACTATTTTTAATGATGTTTGTTAAGTAGATACAATCTGTGAAAGTTGATCGTTCGGGCAGATTTTTATGACCATGGAGTACAAGGATTATTATAAAATATTGGGAGTGAGCCGTGATGCCAAACCGGAGGAGATCAAGAAACAGTACCGGAAGCTGGCCATAAAATATCACCCTGATAAGACCCATGGCGATAAGCAAGCCGAAGAGAAATTCAAGGAGATCAACGAAGCTTACGAAGTGCTGGGTGATGCCCATAAAAGAAAAAAATATGATGCCCTTGGTGCCGACTGGCGTGAATATGAGCGCACGGCGGCAGGCCGTGGCGGGGCCGATTTCTCACAGTGGGCCCGTCAGGGTGGCGGCAGGACTTTCTATCGCAGCTATTCACCGGAGGACTTTGAGGGGTTTAATTTCTCCGACTTTTTCAATGCTTTCTTCGGCGGTGGTTTTACGGGTAGCAGACACGCTTTCAGGGAGGACATCCCCATTAACGGGAGAGATTATGAAGCCCGTTTGAGCATCACCTTGGAGGAAGCCTATCGTGGCACCCGGAAAACCATTGCTCTTAATGGCACGCAGATACGCCTGACGATCCCTGCCGGTGTCGCCGACGGCCAGGTATTACGTGTGAAGGGCAAGGGAGGTCAGGGCCGCAAGGGCGGTGCCAGCGGTCATCTCTACATCCAGGTGGCTGTGAGCCATGACGACCGTTTTGAGCGAAAAGGCGATGATCTTTATAGCGACCTGCATATTCCTCTGTATCTGGCCCTGCTGGGCGGTGAAGCCACCCTCACCACCTTCAGGGGCACCTTCTCTATCAGGATACCGCCCGAGACACAAAACGGCAAGACACTGCGCCTGAAAGGCCAGGGTATGCCGGTGTTCCGCGCAAAGGACACTTATGGCGATTTGTATATCAGGATCATCGTCGACCTGCCTAAGAAACTCACGGAGGAAGAGATAGGCCTGTTCAAAAAACTGTCGGCGTTACGTCAAAAATAAAAACCTATGATCATACGGTATGAATATGAGCCTCTCCCCGCCTCCCTGCAGGATTTTCTCGATGCATACGACGGCAGGGACCTGCACTTCCTTTCGACCGATCTGCTGCATCATTTTGGTTTTGATGACGGGCATGAGGTGGATCATGCCATTCAAAGGGCCGTGGAGGCCTGTATTTCTCTGAAGATACCTTATACGCATCATTTCAGGCATGTCTTCATAGCCCGTGGTGATGTGATCATTCATGCCTGGAGGCTTTCCGTGCTGGGTTGTTATATGACCATTCTCAACGAGGATCCCTGCCACCCTCTCGTCGCCCAGATGCAGGCATCACTCTTTTTCCAACACTGATTTCAAAATCAACACTAAAAGCAAAACATAGCTTAACGCTGAGGTCACGATTTACTCCATCCGGATCATTTTCCCTGTTTCGATGTGATTATCAGCCTTCATGCGATAGATATAAATTCCCGGACCATACTTTTCGGCATCCCATTTAACCGAATGGCTACCTTGTAATTCATTTGCATTGTGTAGTTCCTCCACCTGTTTTCCGGTCAAATCATAGATGATGATCTGCACCCGGCCGGGTTGATGTAAGGTATAGGTGATTTCCGTTGTCCCATAAAAAGGATTGGGGCTGACGGAAGAGGAAAGAAAGGTACCGGCAACCGGCTCATCCATACCGGCTGCTCCTCCATTGTCAGTGAAAAGGATGATCCCATCATTATTATACATTGAACCAACAGCCCAAACATGGTAATAATCGGTTGAATAAAAGCCAACAATATAGTCAAACGACTGGCCTGTCTGCTGCGTCCATGTGAGCCCGCCGTCATTCGTACCCATGATGGGACCAAAATATGCAGATCCCCATCCGGTCAAAGAATCAATAAAATAAACATAATTGACTAAATTATCCACAGGTTGTTCCCATGTTTCACCTCCATCTGTGGTTCTTAATAATATGTCTGTATCCCATCCCCATTTATCAATGCCTGAAGCCCAGCCATGGTTTATATCGGTAAAACATATATTATTTAACTTATAATTCTCCGCACCCGACTGTTGTAACTCCCATGTCTCTCCTCCATCAAAAGTATGGAGTATAGTTCCATCCCAGCCACATACCCATCCATTGTTCTTATCAATAAAACAAATACTCATTAAAAATGCATCTGTGATTCCGGTTACCAATGACCATGACTGCGCGCCATCTGAAGAATGCAATAATCCGCCCGAACCTGCTATCCATCCATTTTCATTATCACTAAATTCAATTTTATAAAAATAATCATTAGCAAAACCGGGGACAGAATCCCATGACAATCCTCCATTGTGTGTATAGATCAGAGTTCCATTTTCACCAACAGAATATCCTGTCAGTGAATCTGTAAAAATAATATCGTTCAGGTCCGAAGTTGTCCCGCTTTCCTCCTGAATCCATGAATGACCACCATCGTTCGTATGCATAATGATGCCAGCTTCTCCCGCTACCCATCCAATTGTTGAATTATAAAAAAAGATACCGCCAAACCATTTGTGAAGTGAACCGCTTGATTGCAACACCCATTCAGATCCACCATTTTTTATGTGAACGATATATCCCATTTTACCCACCGCCCAGCCATTATCAGGATCAACAAAGTATATTCTTGTCACAAAATAATCATTAGAAGAAAAAGTTTCCCATGTCGCTCCCCCATCAGGAGAATGTTGTATAGCGAAATGGCGAATTATCCAACCATTCAGGGGATCTGAAAAAATAATGTTTCCCAGATCCAGTCCTGTCCCGCCTGCCTGTTGTCCCCATATGATGCCACCATTGGTGGTTCTCAGGATGACACCGTCATCACCGGCAATCCATCCGTTATGCAGATCTAAAAAATAAACATCACGTAAACTCTCCTCTGAAGGACATGTTTGTTCTGTCCATGTGTCTCCACCGTTATTGGTATTTAAGATCAAACCATGACTGCCAACAGCCCAGCCATTATTTTCGTCTTTAAAAGTAATAGCGGAAATATATGGCTGAATTGAGTCAGCCTGGGATTCCCAATGCTGCCCGCCGTCACTGGTATGCAATATGGATCCCCAGGCCCCGATCCAGCCGTTATGGGGATCAACGAAAGTGATATCCATAAAGGACTGTGAGTCAGGGAATTCACGGATATCCCAGGTGGCTCCTGCATCAGTCGTGTGCAAGAGTACTCCATGAGTATCCACATTGCCAATCACCCATCCTTCTGACGGATTAACAAATTGAATCCCGTACAATGAAAATGTCGTATCGGGGAATTGTTTGTCCCAATGCACACCGCCATCGGAAGTATGGATAAGAGTTCCGTTAACACCAACAGCCCAGCCGTTATTGGAATCGGTGAAATAAACGTCATTCAGGTTATTGCCAGTGGGAAAGGGATACTGATACACCCATTGCGGATAACCGAGAACCGGGGCAAAGACGAAAAGAAGTAATATGTAAAATGTTTTCATGTGTAAAATTATTAAATCGAATTAAAAAACATTTATGCTATTGATTTACAATATGTTGTATGAAAAATTGAAGAATCTACAATAAAATTAGTAAATAAATTAAATGATTCATTGTATTTTAATGAAAAACAATCCTGAGAGATTAGGTTTTTGTAAAAATGTGAAAATTAATTGTTGCGGATTACAGGTTGCCGGTAGTACGCACCTGAATAAAATTGGCCTGCAGACCTAAAGCCTCTTTCTACTCTGCGCCTCCTTTGACTCTCTGTGGTTAAAGAGCAGTATTATTTGCAATAAAACCATTATTTCCCTTTATGTTCACACCTTATCTTTAAGTTTGAATTTCCTAAGGATCCCTTTCTTCACCTTCTCCAACGGAATATGTTGGGGTCAAGGATATATTTGAGCGCAATGCCATCCAGCAGTGTCCCGAATAAATATGCCTCAGTACCAGGATCGGCAATGCTTTTCCATTTATAGTAATCTACGGGTACCTATGAGGCCCGGCATAAAGCCTGTGATATCCTTTTTCACCATTTCATAGACAGGTAGCCGGAGCATGATGGTGATGTATAGCTTCCCGTAGTCCGTTCTTTCCCTGAGGATGCGGAATGACTCGTTGATTAAAAATTCGAATTCATCGTCGGTGAGTGTGCCATCCCTGTTAGGGTCGAAGATATAAAAGAACTCACATATCCCATTTATCGCTAACTCCCTGATGAGCTCCTCTTTGCTTTTGAAGTAATTGTACATAAAGCCTTTGGAGATGCCTGACTGGCAATGTCGCTGATAGAGGTGGTGTGCAAGCCTTTGACGACGAGGAGATCCAATGCTTTGTCCATGATGAGGGCTTTGCGGCTCTCACTAATGGTTTCTTATTGTTTGACATTCCCTGGTGACATTCTGATTTTTGCTGAATGGTCGGTCAAAAATATGTCAAAAAAAAATCTAATAAATATTACCAAATATTTGGTTTTAGGTAAATTATGTTGTATATTCGCTTTCCCCAGGTTGAATAAAAACGATTTGTATCCCACCCGATCTATTAGTGTCATACCTTGCTGTTTTGAGGTATAGTATGAAAGGTTTCAGTTAAAAGGATCTTAGTAACTAATTGTTTAACTAAAAATCCAATATCATGAATAAATTTACTTTTTTCCTTGTGTTATGCTTTGTATTGGTTTCTTGGATGACCAAATCACAAACGTATAATTATTTTGGACATACTATTGTATGTCACAATTCAATTTACTATTATCTATTACCAAGTGATTCATTGGTTGTTGATACAACAACAATAACTATTAGATTCAATTCAGAAGCCAATGAATCACAAATAAATTCCCTTATTGATATTATAGATTTAACTTCGATTGGACCTTCAACGGGCCAGTACAAAGTTTATAGACTTCCTTATAATTTAACTTATCCAGGTATTTTATCTTTATTGGATACTTGTAGTATAGTCGATCTTATGGTCTATTCATTATATATTCCATATTCAAAATCGCCTAATGACCATTTTTATACCAATGATCCAAATGATGAAATGTGGTTCTTTCGTGTTATGGAATTGGAGGATACATGGGAATTAACTACTGGTAATCCTGATGTTAAAATTGCTATAATTGATACTGGAATAGATACTGACCATGAGGATCTTGCAGAAGGCAACGATGGATACACTAATGTTGACTTTGAGGACTCATGGAATTTTGTTGATAATAATGATAACATCGAGGACGAAATGGGACACGGTACAATGCTTGCGGGCTTAGCGGCTGCTAAAATGAATAACAATACAACCGGTATTGCTTCAATCGCAGGTGGTTGGAATGATAGAGGGGTCACACTATACATACTCAAGGTCGGAAAAGATGAACCTTACGTAAGTTCTGCTTATGCTTTTCTCGGTATTCAGGCTGCAATTGGGTTGGGAGTGGATATTATTAATTGTAGCTGGGGAGGAATAGGTTGGCATGATGATTCAATTGATGGGATTCTTAATGATGCAGAAGAAGCTGGAATACTGGTTTTTGCTTGTTCAGGAAATGATGATTTTTATCAAATTGATTGGCCTGCATCAAAAGAATCTGTTATTGGAGTGGGGGGAACCCAGCTTGACGATTTTTCAAATGAGGTCAGATGGTCCACATTCGGTGGGGAAGGTGCCAATTACGGAGATGGTCTGGATGTATCTGCGCCCGCATGTATTTTTTCTACCAAAATGTCATCACCCCATTATGGACATGGGTGCGGAACATCATTTTCATCTATAATTTCTTCTGGTGTTGCTGCATTAATGCTTTCTGTTAATCCATGTCTCTCTAATAATGATCTCAAGGGTATCTTATATAATACTGCTGATAAAGTAGAAAATTATACCTATAATTATAATGAAGATTGGGGTACAACCCGGTGTGATGATTTAGGTTTCGGTCGGATCAATGCATTTGAAGCCGTTGATTCAGCATATGAAATTGCAATAACTAATGGAACTATTAGTTCAGGTAATGTGATATGGAAGGATCCTCTGTACTATCTATACGATGATATTGAAATCTCCCAGGGTGCAAGTCTCAGAATTACAAAAGATGTTGTTGTTAAGATGACGGATGATTATAAAATTATCGTTCACCCAGGAGGAGCACTTTATATTGACACGGCTACTATAACAACTTCTTCATGCAATGATTTCTGGCATGGAATTGAGGTATATGGAAGTCCTCATGACCCTTCAACACCACAATACCAGGGATTGGTCGTTTTAAATAGCGGTACAATAAGTTATGCGATTTGTGGAATATATAATAGTAAGATGATAACAAACGAATGGGATGCATTGATCCCGGATGAATCTTACATTGGTGGTATAGTGGTAGCTAATCAGGCGAGTTTTGAAAATAACATATGTGCGGTGAAGTTTTTTGCCTATCCAGCATACGATAATCTGAGTTCTTTCAATCTTTGTTCGTTCTCCATTAATTCGGATTTTCCTTATACGGAAGAACCTGACTACTTTATAAAAATGTGGCAGCAACAAGGCATTACTTTCACAGGGTGCAATTTTGTGACTCAAACTTACAATGTTCCTGAAACTAGTGGTGGGATATATAGTTACAGATCCACATTTTCAGTTGATCGAGAATGTATATCAGGCACTTCCCCGTGCCAGGGATGGGCAAACAGTACTTTTCGTAATCTCCATTATGGAATATACGCAATATCCGACATGCCCGGATGGTATACTGATGTCCGCCATTCAGTGTTTTATGGGAATGACAAAGGTATTTATATCGGTGGGATGGATGATGCCAGAGTGACCTCTAATTACTTTGAGATGGATTATTCTGCAGCAAACGAGTGCTACGGGCTTTATCTCGATGAATCGACCGGATATTGGGTGGAGGATAATGATTTTGTCGGAATTCAGGCATCGAAGGGAATAGGAGTAGTAGTAAATGAATCGGGAGAAATGGCAAATGAAATATATAATAATCGTTTTGACAGTATAGAGTATGCAGTTATTGCCCAGGGTCAAAACAGATACGCACCTCCGGGAACCGTTGCAGGTTTGCAAATTCTATGCAATGAATTTTATGGTGATTGCGTGTATGATATTTCAGTGACAAATGCTGAAAATACGGGGATAGCACCCTACCAGGGTTCGAGCTATGATGCGGATGATGCTCCTGCTGGAAATCAATTTTTCAATAGTGGAGATCAATATACTCCCACTCATATTGATAATGAAGGAGAGCATATTACTTATTTTTATCATGTTTCAAGTCCTCAAAATTGTTTGGAACCACAATGGTGCACATGGAATACAGTTACAAAAACTGCAAATACTTATGCAACTTGGTCAAAGGAGGTAAGTTGTCCTTCATGTATTGATGATGAAGAAGAAAATCAGGAAGAAATGTTGGAAAAACTTAGCTTGTTACAATTTAAAGCCGATTCTGTTGAAAATCAGTTACAATTGTTAGTCGACGGAGGTAATACAGAGGATTTAAAATTGGAAGTGGATATGAGTACACCTCCTGAAAGTTATGATATATACAGCGACCTGATGGATGTTTCACCGTTTTTATCTGATTCGGTGATGGAATCCGCTATATATAAAGAAGATGTTATTCCAAATGCCATGCTCCGTGATGTTATGGTGGCCAATCCACAATCGGCAAAGCAGAATAGTTTGCTTGATAAGATTAATGACCGTTTGGTCCCGATGCCGGAATATATGAAATCGGAAATCCTTCAGGGGAAAACCTTTATTGCTGCCAAAGAGGAATTGGAATCACAAATTTGTTACTGGAATAGGAGACATACACATACTTTTAACAAACTGATACGGTACTATCAGAATGTATCTCAAACGCCAGAGGGTGTGGTTGATAGTATAATTGCACTTTATCAAAATGAGAATACCGTCAATGCAAAATATCACCAGGTATTTTATAATTTGCAGAAAAATAATACCCAAACCGCCATGAATCTGATTGATACTATTCCGGATATGTTTACACTGACAACCTCTCAGCAAGCATCCCATCAGGCCATGGAAGATTATATTACCTTTTTGAGATGTCTCAGAAAATGAAGAAAATATTAATGAACCCGACAGCTCCCAGGTTGAATCATTGGAAGATATGGTCTCACTTGAATCGGGAATACCGTCTGTATATGCACGAAATATTTTACTCTCATGTGGTAAAATAGAGTATAAAGAACCCATATATCTTCCGGATTACAATAAATCTTCTTTCCAAATTAATGAAGATTCCGAATATACAATTAAAAACGATGTAACTAATCAGTCTCTTTTATAATCAGCGATGATGTTCAAGGCTTGTAACACATTTTGCTTATTTTTTATGGCAGTGT
>CAZVNP010000044.1:0-27876 GCA_964628285.1 uncultured Lentimicrobiaceae bacterium | reverse complement strand
CTGATCATCCACCCTGAGGATGAGTTCGATCCCGTCAACAGGTTCGGCCTGGTATCGTTGAAGGTACTGGCCAAGGAAGCGGGTCTGGGGTGGCAGGGCCGTTCCCTGCTGATCATATCGCCCCAATACGGTCCTATCTACCGCTTGATAGCCGTTGCCACTAATCTGCCCCTGGATCCTGGTCATCGAATGGCCGGCAGGTGTGGCAAATGTACCCTGTGTATAAAAAAGTGTCCCGCGGGTGCCCTGACACTGCAATATTTTGATGACAGACCCGTCAGACGTGAGGATGTGTTGGATATTACAAAGTGTAAAGGTGATGACGGCTGCTTAGTGTGCCTGGAGGTGTGCCCGTGGCGGACACGGGCAGGGAAATTGAAAAGTCGGCGGTCGGCAGTTGACAGTCGGCAGTCAGGTGAGGGTGAGTTAGAGGATAGGCAGCGGAGCAGAACATAATGAGGCAACGTTCTGCCAGCGGCAGGATATCACGCCACCAAAGCAGGGCGTCACTCCCAATGGCTAATTGCCAACTGCCAATTGCCAACTAATTCCTAATAGAGCCCTGTCACAAAAACCTGAAAACGACCTTCTTCCGATACTCCCGGTAAGCCCCGCCGAATTTTTCCTCAAGGTACTCATCTTCCCGTTTGGTCACGGTCCGGTATAACAGGTAAAAGATGAGGGAATTGACGAAGATTAGCCAGGAATTATCTTGCATTGCGCTACACCTCCGGTTAATAAAAATAAATAAATATAGAAGCAATGATAATAAAAGCGTATCTTTGCAAAAAATTCAGATTTGAGAACTTGTGCTTTAATTCACTAATTCGCTATCCCGATTAGTTCATCACGGCTCACCTTTTTAAATCCTATTTTTTAAAATTTATGACAACATGTTTTTTAAAATCACACCTGACCAGATGAAATGTCCTGTTATATCCATTATTTCACTGAAAGAAAGGATAATCAGGGGACGTCCTGCCAAGTGAAAAACCTTGTTGTCAGGATATACACCATTAAAAATAAAAACTATGGACATCTATGTAGGAAACCTCGATTTTAAGGTAAGCGAAAATGACCTGCGAGTGGCATTTGAAAAGTACGGAACGGTGAGCTCCTCTAAAATCATTACCGATAAATTCAGTGGTAGAAGCAGGGGCTTTGGTTTTATCACCATGGAAAACCGGGAGGAGGCTAACAAGGCCATAAAAGAACTGAACGGGACCACATTGGAAAGCAGGGAGATTGTTGTGAATGAGGCCAAACCCAGGAAACAAACGTATTGATATTTAATGGAATAAATGATCATGACCAGAGGCAAAGTAAAATGGTACAATGAAGCCAGAGGTTTTGGCTTTATTGCATCGGAAAATGGCGAAGATATCTTTATTCACCGCTCCGGTTTAGATAGCTCTTATAGTTCACCCCAGCCCGGGCAGGAAGTTGTTTTCGACGTCAGACAAGGTGAAAAAGGTCCGGTGGCCTTTAATGTAAAGCCGGGCGGTTAAACCCGTAAAAAGGAAAGTCTGCATCCCCACTTCCGGTGTCTCCTGTGCCCTACTACAGACTAACCGGGGAAACCTTGTAAGGAATTGCCTTTGACAGGCGTCAACGTGGGAAAGCCAATGAGATTAAACGGTGTGGAGCAAAGCTCCTGTTTGATCATTAAACTTATTATTAACCAAATATTATCTATTTATGGGCAGGTCGCAGGAAACATTCAATAAAAAAGAAGTAAAACATAGAAAAGAGCAAAAAAGAAAAGAAAAAGAAAAGAAGAGATTAGCCAGGAAAGAAAACGAAAAAAAGAGCAGTCTGGACGATATGATCGCCTATGTCGATGAGAACGGCATGATCACGTCGACACCTCCCGATCCTGCTAAAAAGAAAGAGGTCAAACTGGAAGATATCGAGATCAGCACGCCTGACCGCAATTCCTTACCCGCCTCCGATCCCATCAGAAAAGGAGTCGTATCCTTTTTTAATCAATCAAAAGGTTATGGATTTATAAAAGATTCGGAAACTAAAGAAAGCATATTTTTCCATGTAAATAATTTACTGGGGGATGTAAATGAGGGCGACAGGGTCAGCTTTGAAATTGAGATGGGGAAAAAAGGACCTGCAGCCGTAAATGTTAAACTCATGAAGTAGCTTCGACCTTTTCTTGTCTGGATATCCAACACCAACACTCAACTTCGAATGAGAATGACAACATCAGCATTTTTCATTCTCATTCAACATTTATCATTGACCTTCATTGTTCACTGTTCGATATTGGATATTGAGTGAAGATGGGACTCCATCCCAATTCGGTATTCGCTTCTCGCTATTTTTTATTCGTTTGGGATGGAGTCCCATTTCCCATCACCCCATTTGCGCCTGAATAGCCGTGATCATCACGGTGTTGACGATATCTTTGATGGTGCAACCGCGGCTGAGGTCGTTCACGGGTTTGTTGAGGCCCTGCAGCACGGGTCCCACGGCCACGGCGCCGGAGGCTCTCTGCACGGCCTTATAGGTGTTGTTGCCGGTGTTGAGGTCGGGGAAGATGAAGACGGTGGCGCGGCCTGCCACCTCGCTGCCGGGCATCTTCTGCCGTGCCACGGTGAGGTCGATGGCGGCGTCGTACTGTATGGGTCCTTCGATCTTCAGGTCGGGACGGCGCCGGCGTGCGATCTCCGTGGCCTTGCGCACCTTCTCCACATCTTCGCCCTTGCCCGACTCACCCGTGGAATATGACAGCATGGCGATGCGTGGCGCAATACCGAACTGGGCGGCCGTGTCGGCCGAGCTGACGGCGATGTCGGCCAGCTGCTCCGAGTTGGGGTTGGGGTTCACGGCACAGTCGGCATAGACCAGCACACGGTCTTCGAAGCACATGAAGAAAGAGCTGGAGACAATGGAGAAGCCGGGTTTGGTCTTGATGAACTCAAAAGCGGGGCGGATGGTGTGCTGTGTGGTGTGTGCCGCACCCGACACCATGCCGTCGGCGTGGCCCTTATACACCATCATGGTCCCTAGGTAGCTCACATCGCGCATGATCTCATGGGCGCTTTCCTTGGTGACGCCTTTATCCTTCCGCAGGTTGTAATAGGTGGCGGCATATTCGTTGATCAGGTCGTTGTCGTAAGGGTCGATGATGTTTACGCCGTTGAGCTTAAGGTGCAGTGCCGCCGTCTTTTTAAAGATATCCTCCTCGTTGCCCAGCAGGGTGATGTCGACGACGTTGCGTCGCATGAGTATCTCGGCGGCGCGCAGGACACGTTCGTCCATGGCTTCAGGCAGCACGATGTGCTTACGGTGGGCCCGTGCCCGCTCGAAGAGCTCATATTCGAACATGACCGGCGTGACCACACCCGAACGGGTGATGGCAATTTTTTCCTTGAGCTTGTCGACATCCACATAGGCTTCAAAATGACCCAGGGCAAAGGCGATCCGCCGTTCATTGTCGGGCGACAGCGACGGTTTGATCCTGCTCACATTCATGGCGGTGGTGTAAGTGTCGGTGTCGACTTTAAAGACGGCTACAGGCAGCTTGCGGATGCCTCTGACGAGCTTCATCACGCTCTCATCGGGTGCCTGAGGACCCGTCAGGATGAGCCCGGTGATCTTGGGGAAGTTATCCGACAGCAGGGTCATGAACAGGCCCAGCAGCACATCGGAACGGTCGCTGGGGGTGATCACCACCATGCCGTTGCTGAGGTTCTTCAGGATGTATTCGATGGTCATGGCACCCACCTTGAAATCGCTGACATCGTAGTTGAGGACGTTATCATCGCCGTATAGCATCTCCGCATTCAGCGACTGGCCTATCTGCCGCATGGTGAGGGTCTGGAGCAGCTCCTGCTCGGGGATGACAAAGTCGAGTTCATCGGCGCTTTTAAGCTTTTTGAGCACCTCCATAACAGGCTTAATGTATTCTTTGTTGACCCTGTTCACGATGAGGCCCATGTATGTCGATTTCTCCTGTGACAGGATGTTCCTGACGATCTGGATCGAATCGGCGATATCGGTCACCGTTTTGCCTTTGCCGTTGACCACGGGCAGGATGGGCGCCCCGAGGTTATTGGCCAGCCGCGCGTTGAAGTTAAATTCGAAGGTCTGGAGGGAAGTCGTGAAATCTGTGCCCTCACAGAGGATGAAATCGCATTGCGGCTCCAGTTTCTTGTATTTGTTCAGTATGTTTGTGTACAACGTATCCATGTCGCCGGCCTGGATGAGATCGAGGGCTTCGCCGGAGGTGACACCATACAAGGCGTCGTAGGGCAATGACAGGTTGTAACGCTTGGCGATCAGGTCGATATCGTGGTCGCGTTGCTGGCCGGCGTTGATCAGAGGTCTGAAGAAACCCACACGCTTGATATGCCGCGACAGGATGTCCATGATACCCAGGACAATGAGTGACTTACCCGAATCGGCCTCCACAGCCGCAACATATAAGTTGTTCGACATGGGTTGATCTTCAATAATTAATGTTCATCATCGAGATCGAGGATGCAAAAATAAACAACCTAGGGCAATTACAAAAAACTATTCTATTGTTACATGGTTCAATGGTTAAGAATTATATTGTTATAGTGTTATATTGTCATATTGTTAAATAAGCATGATTGCGTGTTTGCAACGCGTGCCGTAATAATTACTTATCATTTGACGAGATACGGTTTTTTATTTCCAAAGTCATTAAATCATACCATTTAATCAGCACATCAGCTAATTAGCACATCAGCACATTGATTAATGCATGCCGGAAATAAGTATAATCAATCCATAATTAAACTTTAAGTCGAAATGATGGTTTTTAAGTTAATAAAGTGTCGCAATTCACTATTTATTAAACCTCAATAATCATGTGTACGGTTACCTTTCTGCCTGTCGGCAAGGAAGACTTTATTCTGACCCATAACCGTGATGAACAAACCATAAGGGGTATCGCCTCCATGCCTGAGGTAAGGATTTCTGATGGTATTCGTGCCGTTTATCCTGTCGATCCCAAGGGCCAAGGCACCTGGATAGGCATGGCCGACAACGGCAAGGCGGCCTGTCTGCTCAACGGCGGCTTTGAGCGTCACATCCCCCATCCTCCCTATAAACACAGTCGCGGATTGGTGATATTGCACCTTTTTTCCTTTTCCTCAACGGATGAATTTATCGCGAACTATGAATTTACCGGTCTCGAACCCTTCACCCTGCTGGTTTATGACACCGGCTTCCTCTTTGAGATCGTCTGGGACGGACAGAAGGTCTACTTAAAGAACCTGTCTGCGGATCAACCTCACATCTATTCCTCCACGTCATTGTATGAGCCGGTGGTGCGTGAGAAACGCCATCAATGGTTCCTCCAATGGCTAAAAGAGCATCCTGTTTACAGGATCAATGACATCCGTAACTTCCATAATTATGGTGGCGAGGGTGACAGCACTACCAACCTTGTCATGAAACGCGAGAAGGGACTCCAGACCGTCAGCATCACCAGTATTCAGAAAAGAGACGGCCGTATAGAGATGATCCATCACGACCTCATTAAAGACCTCACCAACTGCCTTGTCCTCATGCTGACCGTATAAAACTTGCGGCATCGTTTTGGGTATATCATCCCTTTTTTTCTTACCTTTACACTCCCATAATGATCAGATCATAAGATTATGGTAATGCTTATGGAACCCACTGAATACCACCTTAAATCATTAGTCACAGGCCAAACATACGAGGACAGGGACTGGATACTGGAGGCCCCCGGTGAGAAGGAGCCCTCTCTCTTAAGAACCGTTTACAGAAAGAAAGAACTTCAGATCAAAGGTAACGGTTACGGCATGTTTAAATATGCCGACTGGCTGCCGGTACGGGTGCTGCTGAAAGGATCGTCGGCGCCGGTCACTTATAAGAGCGAGGGTCTGGCGGCGGCGCTGGATCTGACCAGCCTTTATATCACTTTCAGCGGTTACTGGCCTGAGCGTGGCGCCATGATGAAGACATGTTCTTTCAAAGAGACGGAGGCCTATGCCGTCTGTTCACGGTTCCAGCGGCAGGATGACAAGGTGCTGGTGGTGGCCTCAGCCGGCAACACCGCCAGGTCCTTCGCCAGGGTATGTTCCGACAACAGGATACCGTTATTGCTGTGTGTCCCGGAGGATCTCTGTGATACGTTGTGGTTCGGTGAGCCTCTCAGCGACACGGTGAAGCTGATAGCCACACGCTCCGGCGGGGACTATCTGGATGCCATTCAGCTTTCCGCACTGGTTTGCCGTCATCCGCGTTTCATCAATGAGGGGGGTGCTAAAAACATTGCACGGCGCGACGGCATGGGCACCACGGTTCTGTCGGCGGTGGAGGTCATCGGACGGATACCTGACTATTACTTCCAGGCCGTGGGCAGCGGCACCGGCGCCATCGCAGCCTGGGAAGCCAACCTGCGGCTGATAGAGGACGGCCGTTTTGGCAACAAGAAGATGAAACTGATGGTCTCGCAAAATACACCTTTCAAGCCTATGCATGACGCCTGGAAAGCCCGCTCACGGGCTATCCTGCCCATGGATGATGCCCTGGCACGCAGTTATATCGAGGAAATAGACGCCAAAGTATTGTCTAACCGCAAGCCACCTTATACCCTTGTCGGCGGGTTATACGACGCCCTCGTCGACACTGACGGCGACGTGATCATCGCCGATAACAAGGATGCCAGAAAAGCTTCCCGTCTCTTCCGGCGAACAGAAGGTATTGATATCCACCCCGCCGCCGCCGTCGCCGTCGCCAGCCTGGTAAAAGCGGTGAAGGAGGGATTCGTCGAAAAGGATGCTGTCATCATGCTTAATATCACCGGTGGCGGTGAGAAGAGATTCAGGAAAAATAGACGGCTTTACTATCTGAAGCCTTCCGTAGTCTTCGACATCGATCCTTCATGGGAGGAAGTGGAAGAAAAAATTGCCGGATTGTTTTAGATGCCAGAGGGCATAAACATGGAGGCACGTGAAAAACAAATCATCCGTATTTCCTGGATCGGGATCACAGGCAACTCCATTCTCTCCGTATCCAAAATCGTCCTGGGTCTGATCTCGGGCAGTCTGGCCGTGGTGGGCGACGGCATTGACTCGGCAGGTGACATCATCACCTCCTGGATCACCTTGATCACCGCCCGTATCATCGCCCGTCCTCCCGACCACCGCTTCTCGTTCGGTTATGCCCGTGCCGAGACCATCGCCACGAGCGTGCTGGCTTTCATCATCTTCTTTGCAGGCGCTCAACTTTGCATTTCAACCGTCGCGATCATCGCCAGGGGGGAAATCAGGATGCTACCCACGCAGCTGTCGGTGTATGTCACCCTGTTCTCCATAGGCGGCAAGTTGTTTCTGAGCATCCTCCACCTCAGGGTAGGAAAGAAGATCAACAGCTCCATGCTCATCGCCAACGGAAGGAACATGCAGAACGATGTCCTCATTTCGGTAACTGTTCTGGCCGGCTTGTTCTTTACCTTTATCCTTAAGATGCCGTTGGTTGATAAGATCACGGCGCTGATCATCAGCCTGTGGATCATGCGTGTCGGCCTTCGTATTTTCCTGCAAACGATCATCGAGATGATGGATGGTGTGAAGGACCCGGCCATATATAAAAAGGTCTTCGAGGCGGTGAGAGAGGTCACCGACGCACAGAACCCTCACAAAGTCAGGATCAGGCAGCTCGGGAATCTCTACTTAGTATCGCTGGATATCGAGGTGGATGAAAACATCAGCGTGAAAGCGTCACACGACATTGCCATGCTGGTGGAGGAGCGTATCAAAAGCAAGATACGTGACGTGTCGGAGGTGCTGGTGCACATCGAGCCGTCAGGTAATGTAGAAAAAGAAGCCTTTGGTGTGACGAAGACCCATCTGGACACACCTAAGTGACAATATGATGTGATGACATTATTTCCCCGCAATGTTTATCTTTGCAAGCACATGACCTGCCGGTCATGGCATCTGACTCATTCAAACAGGGGGGTATGATAATTTTCTTTCAAAGCGGCCAACGTTTTTTCGCGGTCGACTCGCCCGCAGCGTTGTCACAAGATGATCTGACGAAGCTGGCCTGGTTGTTTGGCGGCGCCAGCCATTTAAATGAAGCTACCGCCAGCGGTTATTTCATCGGTCCCCGCAGGGAGATGATCACACCGTGGAGCACCAACGCCGTGGAGATCACACAGATCATGGGCATCAGAGGTCTCAGGCGCATAGAGGAGTTTGCCGCCGTGGACAACGCATCACATCCTTACGATCACATGCTGCAGATGCTTTACCATGGTCTCGGACAGGATCTTTTCAGCATCGACAGAACGCCCGATCCCATCATCAGCATCGGGAATATTGCGGCTTATAACCTGAAAGAGGGGCTGGCGCTGAGCGAAGAAGAGATAGCCTATCTGGAGGATCTGAGCCGGCGGCTGGGACGCCGCCTCACCGACAGTGAGGTCTTCGGTTTCTCACAGGTCAATTCGGAACACTGCCGTCACAAGATCTTCAACGGCACCTTCATCATCGACGGGGAGACCATGCCTCAGTCGTTGTTCGAACTCATCAGGCTGACGTCACGTCTTCATACCAACAGGCTGGTGTCGGCCTACACGGATAATTGTGCTTTTATCGTCGGTCCCCGTGCCGAGCAGTTTGCACCTGTGACACAAGATAAGGCCGACTATTTCATTGTCACCGATACCGATACGGTCATCTCTTTAAAGGCTGAGACCCATAATTTCCCCACCACTGTGGAGCCTTTCAACGGTGCCGCCACCGGCAGCGGCGGTGAGATACGCGACAGGATGGCCGGCGGCAGGGGCGGTCTCACGATGGCCGGCACGGCCGTTTACATCACCTCCTATCCGCGCCTGGAAGCCTCACGGTCGTGGGAGCAGCATTCGCAGCCACGCCGCTGGCTGTACCAGACACCCGAGGAGATACTGATAAAGGCGTCTAACGGCGCCAGCGATTTCGGCAACAAATACGGTCAGCCATTGATTTGCGGCAGCGTGCTCACCTTTGAATATTTTAGTGGAACGCAGAGATACGGCTATGACAAGGTCATCATGCTGGCGGGCGGCGTGGGCCAGGCACGGCGTGACGACAGCAAGAAAGGGCATCCCGGTCCTGGTGACCGGATCATCGTCATGGGTGGCGATAATTACCGCATCGGCATGGGTGGCGGCGCCGTGTCGTCGGTAGCCACGGGCGAATACGGCAACATGATCGAGCTCAACGCCGTGCAACGTTCCAACCCCGAGATGCAGAAAAGGGTTTACAACGCCATCAGGGCGTTGACGGAAACGGGTTATAATCCCATCATCTCGGTCCATGACCATGGTGCCGGAGGACATCTGAATTCCCTTTCGGAGCTCGTCAGCGAGACCGGTGGCGTCATTGACCTGGGAGCGTTGCCCATAGGCGATCCTACCCTGTCGGCCAGGGAGGTCATAGGCAATGAGTCGCAGGAACGCATGGGACTGGTGCTGGGAGAGAACGATGTGCCGTTGCTGCAACATATAGCCGAACGTGAGAGAGCACCCCTTTACATTGTCGGTGAGGTGACGGGTGACAGACGTTTCGTCATAGAAGATAAGAAAACGGGACATAAGCCCCTTGATCTGAGCCTGGAGGATATGTTCGGCAGGCCGCCGGCGACGGTCATCCGTGATGTCACTGTGGAGGTGGCTTTCGAGGAGCAGCGTTACGATCCCTCCTTGCTTCAGAAGTACCTGGAAGAGGTGTTGCAGCTTGAAGCGGTGGCATGCAAGGACTGGCTGACCAATAAAGTAGACCGGTCGGTGACAGGCAGGGTGGCCTTCCAGCAGACCGCCGGCGTAATACAACTCCCTGTCAACGACTTGGGAGTGGTGGCCGTGGATTATCAGGGCCGGAGAGGCATAGCGACTTCTGTCGGCCATGCCCCCGTCGCCGGGCTGGTGGATCCTGCTGCCGCCTCACGGCTGGCCATCGCCGAAGCGCTCACCAACGTGGTGTGGGCTCCCCTGGAAGAGGGCTTGAAAAGCATCTCCCTTAGCGCCAACTGGATGTGGCCCGCGAAAAACAGGGGCGAGGACGCTCGTCTCTATAAAGCCGTCAAGGCGGCGAGTGATTTTGCCATCGCCCTGGGAATCAATATCCCGACGGGCAAGGATTCCCTCTCCATGACACAGAAATACCCTGACGGTGAGACGGTTGTCGCACCCGGCACAGTGATCATTTCCACGGTGGCGGAAGTCAGCGACATCAGACAGGTGGTCAGCCCGGTCTTAAAAGAAGATACCGCCACGCTGATGCTTTATATCGACCTGTCCGGCGACCGTTATCAGTTGGGTGGCAGCAGCTTTGCGCAGGTGATCAACTGCCTCGGGACGACAACCCCGACGGTGGCGGATGCCGCTTATTTTAAGAAGACCTTCAATACCATCCAGCAGTTGATCAGGGAGGGACTCGTAATGGCCGGCCATGACATCTCGGCGGGAGGGATCATCACCACCCTTCTTGAAATGACTTTCACAAGCAATACGGTTGGCCTCGACCTTCGTCTGGACGGTCCCGGCGAACCGGATCTCATCAGGCTGCTGTTCAGCGAGAACCCGGGCGTCGTCGTGCAGGTCGCTGAGGACTCCCCGGCATTGCGGCGCCTGGAGAAGAACGGTATCATATACCATGTGATAGGGCATCCATGTGGCATGAGAAACCTGAGCTTACATCATGGCGGAAAGGACTATTCCTTCGACATCGATAGCCTGCGTGACATCTGGTACAGGACCTCTTACCTGCTCGAGTGCAGACAGACGGTACCGGCGCTGGCACTGGAACGTTATAAAAATTATAAGAAACAGACGTTGGCGTTCACTTTCCTGCAACACTTCACAGGGACAGCTTCTTCCTATGGCATTGACCCGCGTCGGCGCCAATCGACGGGTGTGCGGGCCGCCATCATCCGCGAGAAGGGTGTCAACGGGGACCGTGAAATGGCGTGGTCTCTTTATATGGCCGGCTTCGATGTGAAGGATGTCCACATGACCGATCTGGTCGCCGGCAGGGAGACCCTCGAAGATATCAGGTTCATTGTTTTTGTCGGCGGCTTCTCCAACTCCGACGTGCTGGGATCGGCCAAAGGCTGGGCCGGTGCTTTTTTGTATAATGGCACCGCACGTCGGGCCCTGGAGGAATTTTATGCGCGCGATGACACCCTGAGCCTGGGCATCTGCAACGGCTGCCAGCTCATGATCGAGTTGAATCTCATCACACCCGGTCATGCCGTCAGACCCAGGATGCTGGTGAATGCCTCCGGCAAATTTGAGTCGGCTTTTCTCAATGTGACCATACAGGAGAACCACTCGGTGATGTTCGGCACCATGGCCGGCAGCCGTCTTGGTATCTGGGTGGCCCATGGCGAAGGTCAATTTATGTTCCCTTACGGGGAAGAGGCATACCATATCCCGGTCAAATATTCCTATGCCGGTTATCCCGGCAATCCCAACGGTTCGATGTTCGCGGCCGCCGCCTTATGCTCCGGCGACGGCAGGCACCTCGCCATGATGCCCCATATCGAAAGGGCCATGCTGCCCTGGCAATGGGCCTGCTATCCCCGTGACAGAAAAAACGATGAGATCACCCCGTGGGTGGAGGCTTTCGTCAATGCCAGGGAATGGATAAAATTACACAACACGTCGATGCCATGAGTCTTCACATCCATGCTGAAACGGGTGCCGTGGCACACACGGTATTGCTGCCCGGCGACCCCCTGAGGGCGAAGTTCATCGCCGACTATTTTCTTGAGAATGCGGTGGTGTATAATCAGGTGCGTGCGATGTACGGATACACCGGGACCTATAAAGGGAAAAGTATCTCCGTGCAGGGCACAGGCATGGGCATACCGTCGGTGGCCATTTATGTGCATGAACTGATCCGTGATTACCATGTCGGGAATCTCATCAGGGTAGGCTCCTGTGGCGCCATCAGGCACGACATCGACCTGCACGATATCATCATAGCTGCTTCGGCATCCACCGATTCCAACTTCAACAAACAGACCTTTAATAATATGGATTATGCTCCCACGGCCAGTTTCGAACTTATGAAAAAGGCTTACGAATATGCCGTGAGCAGGGGGATGCCTGTCGTGGTGGGTAACGTGCTTACCTCGGATGTCTTTTATTATGAGGATGATAGGAACGATCCGTTCAGGCTTTGGAGGGAATACGGTACCCTGGCGGTGGAGATGGAGACAGCCGCCTTGTACACCATCGCCGCCCGTTATGGTGTGCAGGCCCTTTCATTGCTCACCGTGAGCGATCATAATGCCAAGGGCAGGCATTCCACCGTGGAGGAACGCGAACGGTCATTTCATCAGATGATCGAAATCGCCCTTGAAATTGCAGGTTAGGACGGAAACAGGTCGGCCCGGGTCAAAGCCGGCACCATTAAAAGAAATCACTGCCACGTTATTCCCATTTTATTTTTTTTTAACTTACGCCCTTTTATTTCACATCTTTCCTGTCAAATAAGAACAGCATGGAAATTACAAGGATTTTTGACCTGCTGGATCAGTACCGGGAGTTGTATCCCGGGAAAAAAGATGCCTTGGTGCATAAGGCTTACGGACAATGGACGCCGGTATCATCGGATGAATACATCCACACCTCCGGCAGGGTCAGCGCCGCTTTGCTTGCCCTGGGGATCAGGAAAGGCGACAAGGTGGCCACCATCCTCAACAACAGCCCCTACTGGAACTTTCTCGATATGGGCCTGCTGCAGATAGGAGCCGTGCAGGTGCCCATATACCCGACCATCAGCGAAGAGAACTTCAGACACATATTCTGTGAAGCGGAAGTGCGCCTGATCTTTATTTCGAACCTGGAGATATATGAAAAAATAAAAGGGGCGGTTAAGGATCTCCCGGCATTACAGGGTATTTATTCGATAGAGAAAATAAACGGTCTGGGCGACTGGGATGACTTTTTATCCCATGGCTCCCCTGATGATCATAACCGGCTGGAACAGGTGAAAAGAGAGATAAAACCTTCCGACGTGGCCACGATCATATACACGTCAGGCACCACGGGCAAACCCAAGGGAGTCATGCTCAGTCATCACAATTTCATTTCCAATTTCCTGGCCGTCAGCGAGATCATCAGGGATAACATGGTCGATACGGCTCTCAGTTTCCTTCCCCTTTGTCATGTGTATGAACGCATGCTCAACTACATGTACCAGAATGTGGGTATCTCGGTCATTTATGCCGAAAACATCGACAAAGTGGGTGATAACATGCGCGAGGTGCATCCCGAGCTTTTCTGTGCCGTGCCCCGTGTCATCGAGAAATCGTTCAACCGCATCATGGCTAAAGGCCGGGAGCTGAAGGGTATCAAGAGGATGCTTTTCTTCTGGGCTGTAGCCCTTGGCAACCGTTATGAGCTGAATCATGCCAACGGCCGTTGGTATCATTTCAAGCTGCGTATTGCTGACAAGCTCGTTTTTAAGAAGTGGCGTGAGGCGTTAGGCGGCAAACTCGACATCATTGTGTCGGGCGGCGCCACCCTGCAGCAGCGCCTGGCCAGGATCTTCTGGGCCTGTGGCATACGCATCATGGAAGGCTATGGCCTCACCGAGACATCACCGGTCATCGCCGTGTCGAACTTCAAACCCGGCGGTGTCAGGTTCGGCACCGTAGGACACGTCCTGCCCGGCGTGGAGGTGAAGATAGCCCCTGACGGCGAGATATTATGCCGGGGACCCAATGTCATGATGGGGTATTTCAAACACCCGGAGCTCACCGCCGAAGTGATCGACAGCGAGGGATGGTTCCACACCGGTGACATAGGAACCCTCCTCGACGGGAAATACCTCAAGATCACCGACCGTAAGAAAGAGATGTTCAAGACCTCCGGCGGGAAATACATCGCTCCGCAGATTTTGGAGAATAGGTTCAAGGAATCGCCCTTCGTTGAGAACATCATGGTCATCGGCGAGCACAGGCATTTCACCTCGGCCCTCATCATTCCCAATTTTGACCACCTCCGTTCGTGGTGCCGGGTCAAGGAGTTGCCATATACCACCGACAGCGATGCCATCGCCAATGAACGTATCGTGGCCAGGATACGGCGCGCCGTGGATGAGATCAACGCCGGGCTGGATAAGATCGAACAGATAAAGAAATTTGAGCTGTTAGACAAACCGTGGACGGTTGAAGAGGGCGACCTCTCACCGACGCTTAAATTGCGCCGCAGCGTCCTCGAGGACAAATACAAAGACATCATCGAGAAGATATATGCCTGCGGGGACTGACATTCTTAATGAAGTATCCTGAAAATCAGTTCTTTTAGCAGCTCCCCATCGGTGGCTGTCGCATTTTCCACCCCTTTGGCCCTAAGGTCATATTCACGGAGATAAGAAATGATTGTCGCCAGTTTGGCCGGCGGGAAATTGGAAGCAGCCGTCTGATAGTCCTGCACAAAATAGGGATGCACCGCCAGAGCCGCTGCTGCCGCGCTGCGCGATTTGTCTTTCAGCTGATGATAAAGCAGCACTTTGCTGAAAAAGCCATATAGTATGGCCACGATCTTCACGAGTGGATTTTCTTTCTCATTGGATGCAAAATGACGGATGATCCGGTTGGCTTTCATAACGTTCCTGCTGCCGAGGGCTTTCTGCAGTTCAAAGACATTATATTCCTTGCTGATGCCAATGTTCTGCTCCACATGCTCCTCGTTTATCTCGGTGGCTACCGGCAGATTGATGGTCAGTTTACCCAGCTCATTGACGATGGTGGTGAGATCGGTGCCCAGGTATTCGGTGAGCAACATGGAGGCTTTGGGTGTGATGGTATAGCTTTTCTGCTGCAGGAAGCCCCTGATCCATTCGGGAACGCGCTCCTCATAAAGAGGTGACGCTTCGAAAAATACGGCGTTTTTTTCCAGAGCTCTGGCGAAGGCCTTACGCTTGTCGATCTTTTTGTATTTATAGCAAAGAACCAGTATCGTCGAGGTCAGCGGATTCTCGATGTAGGGCTGAAGCTCCTCAATCTTTCTGATCTCCTGGGCCTCCTTGATGATGACCACCTGGTATGGGGCCATCATGGGATAGCGCTTGACATAGGACAGGATGGTCGGCGTATCCAGGTCACGGCCATAAAGTACCGACAGATTGAACTCTTTCTCCTGGTCGCTGAGAACCTCCTTTTCGACGGTCTCTGCAATACGGTCGATGAAATAGGGCTCTTCACCCGAAAGGAAATAGACCGGGTGGTAGACTTTGTCATTCAGATCGGCCATTATTTTTTCGAACGTTGCAGTCATGAGCATAGCCCTTTATTGACACCGACCCGCAGAGTATCTTTTCCGAACTCTTTCAGGCCTGTTGCCGTATAATGAAAAAGCTGGTTTTTAGCCGTTTCTGTGTTTATCGTCATTTTTAATTTGGATATGCCACAAAAATAATGATTTATGCATGGAATTTTCCGGTCACAGTCATATTTTGATGGAAGTATGCAGAATGAGGTATTTCAATCACTTAACACAAAAAGCCTGTAACCGATGCGCCGTTTTCCGTTTTACATGCAATTGGATGCGATGGACTGCGGTCCGACCTGCCTGAGGATGATAGCCAAGTATTACGGCAAGAATTTTTCCCTTCAGACGCTTCGTGAGCGCAGTTATGTGACGCGTGAGGGTGTGTCGCTGCTGGGCACCAGCGATGCTGCCGAATCAATAGGCTTCCGCACCATGGGCGTGAGGCTGAGCTATGAGAAGATGGCGCAGGAGGCTCCCCTGCCACTCATCGCCCACTGGAAACAACGCCATTTCATTGTCGTTTATAAGATTAAAAAAGACAAGGTATACTGTGCCGATCCTGCACATGGTCTTATCAAATACAGCAGGAAAGAATTCCTAAAGGGATGGGTCAGCACCAGCAAAGAGGGTGAAGACCAGGGTGTGTGCCTTCTCCTGGAACCCACACCCGATTTTTATAAAATGGAAGATGAAAAGCTCAACAAGGGCAGCTTCCGCTTTCTTTTTTCCTATCTTAAACCGCACCGTAAATTTTTCATCCAGCTCATTCTGGGTGTCCTCCTCGGCAGCATTATACAGCTTATTTTCCCTTTCCTTACCCAAGCCATCGTCGATATCGGTATCAATAACCGTGACCTGGGCTTCATCACCCTCATCCTCATAGCCCAGCTGGTACTCTTTGTCAGCCAGACGGCGGTGGAGTTCATCAGGGGCTGGATACTGCTGCACATCAGCACCAGGATCGACATCTCGCTGATCTCTGACTTTCTGATCAAGCTCATGCGGCTGCCCATCAGTTTCTTCGACACCAAACTGATCGGCGATCTCCTCCAGCGCATCGGCGATCACAAGAGGATAGAGACCTTCCTCACGGGCTCCTCGCTGAATATCATCTTCTCGACGGTCACATTCCTGATCTTTGCCGTCGTCCTGACCGTTTACAGCCTGAAGATCCTTGTGATATTCCTTGTCGGCAGCGCTTTGTATATCCTCTGGGTCTTAGTCTTCATGAAAAAAAGACGCGAACTCGACTACAAAAGGTTCGCCCAGCTTTCAGAAAACCAAAGCAACATTATCCAGCTCATCACGGGCATGCAGGAGATCAAGCTCAACAATTGCGAGAAACAAAAACGGTGGGACTGGGAAAGGATACAGTCGAAGATCTTTAAAGTCAACATCAGGGGCCTGACGATCAATCAGTACCAGCAGGCCGGGGCAGGCTTTCTTAACCAGCTGAAGAACATACTGATCACCTTCATCGCCGCCAAGTCGGTGGTCGACGGCAGCCTGACCCTGGGTATGATGGTGGCTGTGCAGTACATCATCGGACAGCTTAACAGCCCGGTGGAGATGATGGTCGGTTTCATAAGGTCGGCGCAGGAAGCCAAAATAAGCCTGGAGCGGCTGGGAGAGATCCATCAGAAAGAAGACGAGGAGGTCGCCGGCGAGCCGCACATCACCATGTTACCCTCTTCCAGGGAGATCAATGTGTCAGGGCTCTCCTTTCAGTATGAAGGTCCTCATTCCGAGATGGTGCTGAAAGACATCCAGCTGCAGATACCCCAGCAGAAGGTGACGGCCATCGTGGGTCCCAGCGGCAGCGGTAAGACCACACTGGTCAAGCTGATGCTCGGCTTTTATCCTCCCACGAAAGGCGAGATAAAAATCCACGACATCAGGCTTGAAAACTTCAGCAGCCACATTTGGCGTTCCTCCTGCGGCGTGGTGATGCAGGACGGTTTTATTTTCTCCGACAGCATCGCCAATAACATCGCCATCAGCGAGGAATACATCGACAAGCAGAAGCTGCTCGAAGCGGTGAGAATCGCCAACATACAGGATTTCATCGAGTCGCTGCCGCTGGCCTATAACACCAAAATAGGCAATGAAGGTATCGGGTTAAGCCAGGGACAAAAACAACGTATCCTCATCGCACGGGCCGTGTATAAGAATCCGGAGTACCTCTTCTTCGACGAGGCTACCAATGCCCTCGATGCCAACAATGAGATGATCATCATGGACAACCTGGGAAAATTTTTTGTAGGCAAAACCGTTGTCATAGTAGCGCATCGTCTGAGCACTGTGAAAAATGCCGATCAGATCATCGTCATCGACAAAGGGAATATCCTTGAAAGGGGCTCGCATGAGGAACTGGTGGACCAGAAAGGTGCTTATTACACCCTGATTAAAAACCAATTGGAACTCGGTAACTAAATGGGGAACGGCAAGGAAAATAATAAACCACCGATCGAGCTGCGCAGCGAAGAGATCGAGGAGATCCTGGGCAAGCCGCCACGGAAACT
This sequence comes from uncultured Lentimicrobiaceae bacterium, assembly GCA_964628285.1. Taxonomy (GTDB): domain Bacteria; phylum Bacteroidota; class Bacteroidia; order Bacteroidales; family JAGONC01; genus JAPLDP01. The sequence goes on along the minus strand of CAZVNP010000044.1, from coordinate 10,065 downwards.
GGTGCGCTGGGGCATCTCGTTCATCTTCATCGTGGTCACCGTTATCCTTATCGGGTGCTGGTTTTTTAAATACCCTGATGTCATTACGGCAACCGTGGAGGTGACTTCGGATAACCCTCCCGCCTATATCAAAGCAAGGGTCAATGGCAAGATCGAAAAGATATTTGTTCAGGATAAACAGCAGGTCGACAGCGGTGATTACCTGATGATGATAGAAAATCCATCCCGTTACGCCGATGTCTTTGATCTGAAAAAAGATATGATGGCCTTCAGGCCTTTTTTCCGCGGTTTCGATACCTCGGCGGTCAATACCGGCTTATTCTCACAAAATTTTGTGCTGGGTGAGCTGCAGTCCTATTTCAGCACATTTGTCACAAAGTATGAGGATTACATGCATTTCATCATTCTCGATTACAATCATCAGAAGATTCAGTCGATGAAGGAGGAGTTAAAAATGCATAACATGTATTATGACCGGCAATATAAGCAAAAGACCATTCTGGATGAGGATGTGGCGCTCATGGAAAAGGAATACAAAAGGTATGAGCAGTTGTACGACAGCAATGCCGTGTCGCAATCCGAGCTGGAAAAGATGAAAAGTGCTTACCTGAACAGACAGCTGGCTCTGGAAGAAGCCCGCACGAATCTGGCCAACATCAAAATACAGATGTCGCAGCTGGAGCAGGACATCCTGGAGCAGCGGCTGCAGTATGATCAGAAAAACAGCGAGTTACAGCTGGCTCTCAGGGAAGCCTATGAGAACCTGCTTGGCCAGATCGACATCTGGGAGAAGGATTTTGTACTAAAATCGCCTATCCCCGGCATCGTCACCTTCAACAAATACTGGAAGGAAAACCAGAACGTGGAAGAGGGTGAAGAGGTGATGGCCGTCGTTCCGGCGACGGTCAGCCTGCCGATAGGCAAGCTTGAGCTGAGCACGAGAGGTGCCGGTAAAGTGAGGGTGGGTCAGAACGTCAACATCAAGTTCGACAACTATCCGTACATGGAGTTCGGTATGGTGCGCGGCGTCATCGACAGGATCTCACTCGTGCCGTCGGACAAGGATTTTTACCTGGTGGAGGTCACCTTCCCTGACGGTTTAAAAACGAACTATGGCATTCATCTCCCCTTCAGCCAGAAGATGATAGGCCAGGCCGAAGTCATCACCGACGAGATGCCGTTGCTGGTAAGGATCATACAGCCCCTTAAGTCGCTCATCAAAAACAAGTCGTTCAGAAACGTGCCGGCACCCGCTGCCGCTTCATGACAACACCATGGATACGCTGAACCTGCCTTCCTATCCTTATAAGACCAGGGAACATGACGGCAAGACCGAGATCTTCGACACGGTCAGGAGAAAGTACGTCGTGCTGACCCCCGAGGAATGGGTACGGCAACATTTCCTGCATTATTTGATCCGGGAGAAAAAAGTCCCGGCGACGCTGATAGCGGTTGAGAAGACCATGACCATCCATCGTCTGGCCAAGCGGACCGATATTGTGGTGTATGATCACCGGACCAGACCGCTTCTGCTGGTCGAATGCAAGGCACCGGGGGTAGCCATCACACAGCAGGTGTTCGACCAGGTCGTCCGTTATAACCTGATCATCCATGCCGCCTATATTGTGGTGACTAACGGGATGGATCATTATTGCTGCAAAATGGACTATTCCTCGCAGAACTATACTTTTCTGAAAGAGATCCCTGTTTATGATGCCCTGTGAAAGCCATCAGATATCCTTGGTCAGCTCCAGAAAACGCTTGTATGGTATGGCCGCCAGGCTCTCGGCATGAAAGGCACCGTTGGCCTGACTGATCATCGACACCTTGGCAGCCGTTTCCTCATCAGGGGCTTCATAAATATCCAGAAAATCATACTGGCCGAGGATGGCATAATGAGAGATAAATTTAACATCAGGACATTTTTTCTTTACCTGGTCGAGCCAGTTCCGGCCTAACTTGGCACGCTCTTTCATCCGGCTGAGGACTTCAGGCGATAATTTAGTCAACAGGATGTACGTTGGCATAACACCTCCTTTTTTAATGATCTTACCAAGATAACAAAAATATTGGCATCTTCGCTGACGCGGCATCATTTAATTCGATGATTTTCTTTTGACATCCTGATAACAAATCTTTTAATTCGATCAAAAAATATTTTATTTCTGAAAAAATTTTAAATTTGCAATGCCTTAAATGTGTGTAAATATGAAAAACACCATCATTCAGATCGCTCTCTTTATCGTCATAGTCGTGCTGGTCTATCTGATCTATCAAAGCATCATGCAGCCTGTCCGGTTTAACAGGGCAAAAGATGAACGTACGGCCCAGGTTGTGGCACACCTGAAAGACATACGTGCTGTGGAGATAGCCTATAAATCCATCTACGACAAGTATACGGCGAGCTATGATACCTTGCTTGGCTTTATCAGGCATGGTCAGATTCCTGTAGTGAAGATGGTGCCTGACCCCAACGATACGACCTTTACCAAGACCATCATGGATACCACCGGTTATGTCACCGTGTATGATTCGCTCTTCGCCAGGCAGCCAGGATTCAAGATCGACAGCCTGCCTTATATCCCGCATTCCGGTGGCAATAAATTTAATCTCCAAGCCGGCGAAATCGAAAAAAGCCAGATAATGGTGCAGGTGTTCGAGGCGTCGGCACTGAATGACCAGTTTCTGAAGGGTCTCGACAGGCAGTTGATTAATAACCTGAATGACCTGCTGGTGTCGACTGACCGTTTCCCTGGGTTGAAAGTCGGATCCATGCTCGAACCGACCACCGACGGTAACTGGGAGTAGAATTATATTCGTTGTCATGCCGGATACGCTCATCTCTGAGTTTTTCTTTTCCGATGAATCCCTGAATAAAGAAATCACATCTGCATGCCGTCTGGCGTTGCAGGTTTCTGACGAATGGCTTTATTATTCCGTTCGCCATGATGCATTAAACAAGTACCTGGCCCTGGGCCATGTTCCTCTTGTACCCGGGAGCCCTGATGATCAGGCCGCACGGCTGGCACAGTCCGTCTCAAAGAATGAATGGCTGAGGCAACCATACCTTTCGGTCAGTATCATCCTTGAGAGCCCCAAATCAACACTCATTCCCGAGGCTTTAGCCGACAATGACAAGATGGGTCAGTACCTGCGGTTCAACCATCCTGTCAATGACAATGAGGAGATCCTCGCCGACCGGCTGCCTAACCTTCAGGCGTATAATATTTACGCTTATCCTGCCGCGACCATCGGACAACTGAAAGAACTCTGGCCTGCCGCACGTCTCAGCCACCTTATCAGCTCCCTGATAGAGGTGCTCCTTATCAGATTTAAACATGCCGGAGGCGGCGACAGAGTATATGCCAATGTGCGGCCCCACTGGATCGACATGGTCTACATGCTGGATGACCGCCTGGTTTTCTGCAATTCGTTCAGATACACTTCCCCCGAAGACCTTCTTTATTATGTCATCTTTGTGTATGAACAATTGAAGCTGAATCCTGAGAAAGTCCCCCTGATCCTGATGGGTGAAGCAGAGCGGCACTCGGCTGCCACGGAGCAACTGTCGGAATACCTGCGGTTCGTCGGTTTTATCGGACGCAATGAGGATTTTCACTATAGTGCCGCCTTCGACGCCATTCCGGAACACTGTTTTTATAATCTGCTAAATCTACCTCTGTGCGAATTATAAGCGGTATTTACCGGGGCCGCACCATCATGCCGCCGAAGAACCTGCCTGTCCGTCCCACCACCGACATGGCACGGGAGGGACTGTTCAATATCCTGACCGGTCACTTTGACTTTGAGGAGATCAGCGTGCTGGATCTTTTTGCCGGCACCGGCAGCATATCACTGGAATTTGCTTCACGGGGCTGCCCGCACATCACGTCAGTGGACGTGAATGACCGTTGCGCCGTCTTTATCCGGGCAACGGCGGTACGACTCGGCATAACAGGCATCAGGGTGGTCAGGGCTAACGTTTTCACATTCCTGAAAACGGAGAAAATAACGTATGATCTTATTTTCGCCGACCCGCCTTATGACCTTCCGGCTCTCGCCACACTCCCCGATACCGTTCTCGGGACCGGCATCCTGAACACCGGCGGATGGCTGATCGTGGAACACCCTCGGCAGATAGACTTCGCGGAAGAGAACGGTTTCTTCGATCACCGGCGTTACGGGCAGGTGAATTTTTCCTTCTTTATGTGACACGAAGTTGCAGGTTGCGGGTTGCGGGTTGTAAGTAAAAGATGCCTTATTCCCCAAACTCACCCTCTCCCGACTGACGACTGACGACTGACGACTTAACCATTTATTAACCGGTACAAATCAGATATAGCAGGGATAGCGTCTCATACTGTAAGATTAATACCTTCCGGCACAAATGGCGCGGCATCGCCGCCATACCTGATGATCTCGCGGACCATGGATGAATTGAGCGCCGTATATTCCGGTGTGGTCAGCAGGAACACGGTCTCAATATCAGGCGACAGTTGCCTGTTTATCTGACCGATGCTGCGCTCAAACTCAAAATCGGCCGAGGTACGCAACCCCCGCAAAATGTATCGGGCTCCGGCTTTCTTGCAGAGATTAACCGTCAGACCATCATAGCTCTGAACCGTCACCGAGGGATCGTGTCTGAAGACCTGCCTGATCCATTCCAGTCGTCTCCCGAGCGGGAAAAATTGCTTCTTTTCCGCGTTTCTGCCCACGGCGATGATGATCTCATCAAAGAGGGGGATGGCTCTCCTGACAATGGATTCATGACCCCGTGTGATGGGATCGAAGGAACCCGGAAAGATGGCGACGCGTTTCATGGGGGTGGAATTTTGACTCAAAGATAGTCTTTTTTGCGGAAAGGATCGGATATGGCTGAAATATACAAGCTGCAAGTTAGGAAAAAGGGACTCCATCCACTGAAATAAGAATAACTGAAAAGGGATTCTATACTGCAGGTGGATGGAGTCCCTTTCTGCACTCAGTCCGCCTCTGGCAGACTTCGCCTGTCGACCTGAAGACTTATAGACCTAATAACTGCCAATTGCCAACTGCCGACTGGTAATCTACCGCAAAATAAGCATCTTCTTCGTCAAAACTCTACCATTATCAAGAAGACACTGAACGAAATACAATCCCCTCGGGTAGTCTTCAACATTGATCTGTACGGAAGACATCCCTTCGCATCCGGCCTGCCATACAGCCTGACCCTGGCAGTTGAGAAGCACGATGCTCTTCGCCTGATCGGGCGGTTTGACAATAAGATAGGATGATGATGGATTTGGAAATACCAGGAAATCAGGTTGCGTTGTCACCGATGGTATCTCAACGACCGGTTCAAGAATGATATCAAGATTTGTGGTATATTTTATCAGGAAATCCTCAAATGTACATGATTTGTATTCGGGGGCTTCTGCCGTCACTGTGTAATACCCTCTGTATACGTTTACCTCGTAATAACCTGTGGAATCCGTAACCACTGGTTGAAAACCTTCAACTGTAACCGTAGCGCCTTCAATCGTATGATTGTATGGATCGGTGACATCACCTTTCAGATTTGCCAATTGGTTTGAACGAACCATGATATCATCAATGTTCCAGGTGTTAAGGTATTGATCCAGACCACCATTTACGACAAATCTGATCTTAAAAAATGGATACTGCAAGTAGTCCGTCAGATCGTAATTGAATGTGGCCCATTGCAAGATGTTTTCACCTGTGAATTCATCAAGGGTCACCCAATGGAAGCCACTCCATACATCCACGGTCATTGTTTCAAACCATGCGGCTGAGTTATCGGTTATATTCAGTTTAAACTCAAAATATACCAACTCATAGGGATTATTCATTTTCAGTTGCGGACTCTCGAGGGCAAATGCGTAATTGCCGATCGACGGATCCCAGCTGAAGCCGGCCGAAGGCGACGGATGGCCCTGTTGTTGGTCGATGAACCAGTTACCCGATACAGGAGCGAACGTCCAATGCTGCTGGTCAAATGATGCAGAATCCCAAGTTTCGGTGAAGGGCAAATAAGCCACAGAGCGATCATCCAGGGCAAAATCAAGATGCATCATCCCACTTACGAATTTATCGACCGATTGAGGATGAAATCCTGCAGCTTGAGCGGTGACGGAATAGGTTCTTTGTGAAATATCAGGGATCACATAATCACCATTAACATCCGATGTATCCGCATAACCACCGGGATTGCAGGTGATGATGGCGTTTTCAATAGGGACACCCGTTGCGGCATCGGTTATTTTACCTTGTACTGTTCCGACGGGAGGCACAGCAATTTCTGCGGGCCCGGTCCACCACGATTCACCTTCCTCGTAGACGGCCGACACATAATAATTATGGGTTCCGGGGGCAACGGCCGGGTCGGTATAGAAGGTATCAGGAGCAGCAACAAAATGAATGTTATCTCCATTTCTCCAGATATTATAACCCGACAGTGAGAAACGGTCATTATCAATGAATGTAGTTTGACCGGCAATTTTCTGATTGCCGGTAGTGAAAACTATTGACCCAGTATTTTCTGTTTTGTTTTTTGGCAGGGCAGCCGGAAGAACAGCTGTAGCTTCATTGGTTACCCATCCCTGGAGGTTCCAGTTATAATTCAAACCATAGCTTGATAATGTTTCCCAGGTTTCTCCGCCGTCACCTGACAGCAGGTCGCCCTTCCCTGCTACTGCCGGGCCAGCATCATGACCGGCAGGATATTCGCCCACAGGTTGATCAATGCACTCATAACCGAACCACAGTTCTTGGGTAGCGTCGACCGGAACCGGTGTATCCAGTGTGACGGTATTCCACGAGTCTACAACAACATTGGTGAGAGGTTGGTTAAGAAAGAGGGTACCGGCGTTATCGCCTGCCCAGACCATAAGAGCATACTGTGTGATTTCACCGGCTGGATAAAAAGCTATCTTAGTCAGAGTCAAGCCGTCATATGGCAGTAAGTCTTCCGTGGTCCACCGTGAGGCCACCAGGAAGCTGCCTGCAGACATCAGACCAATAGCAGAAGAATTGGTACCGTCGTCCCAGTGTAGCCAAAGCCCTGTCGATTCGCCCGGCTTGTTCCATGTCAACAACACATCATTACCTTCAAGCAATTCGGCGGTCAGACCGGTAGGTGTCGGTAACTGGGGGCTCACAATGGCTTCGTACGACGGATCGATGAAGCAGCTCTCGCCCATATCCCATACCGCCGTCACATTGTAATAGTAGATGCCGCCCGGCGAGCAATGGTCTATGTATATCTGAGAGGTCCACAGCACGTCGTTCAGCTTCACGTTATCCTTGTATACGTTATAGCCCTTCAACGTAAACCGTGATCTGTCGTCAGTCGTCACATAGTCACCCTTGCCCAAGGGAATATCGCCTGTGATGATGGGTGCTGCCGGCTTCACCGACACCGCCCCGCCCGTGTGGGTGCCATCCACATGCACCGTCTCCGGTCCCAGAACCTGTTCGTCCAGCTGCGGCCCGAACACTGTGGCTCGGATCATATACTGGTCGTACTGGCCCGGACCCCAGCCCATGCCCACGGCATGGTCATAGCTTCTGCCCTGGCCTGCCGCCGACCCGTCGATCCCTGTCGAAGGACAGTTCGGGAAAACACCCAGCTGATAGTGTGCCAGGTAGAAGTCACCGCTGCCAATGGACACGTCCAGGTCGCTGATGTCAAAGTCAACCCAGTAATAATGATCGGGAGTGACATCTTTTTCACCCAATTCCGTCCCCGGGTAGCCGTTGCTGCCGTCATCGTCGTAGATAACGATACGGAACGGGTTCAGAATATCACCTGCCGGCCACGTGCCGTCCCATATATGCATATGGAACTGTCTGATCTCGCAGGGATAGCCTTCCGGCGTGAACCGCACCGCGGTCTCTCCACCCGCATCATACCACTCCATCGCATTATCGGGCGCATTGTTATCATATTTGATCAGGTATTCCACATTCTCGATTCCAGGAGGAGGATCCCAGGTCAGGATCACATCCATGCCGTTCACCGTCCCGGCGAAGTTCTGTGGCTGATTGAAGTAATCGCAGGGATAATAGGTAATAGGAAATTGTAATATTATTGAGGAAAATCCATTAGCATAAACGGCCTGGATGCCCAAAATGTAAAACTGACCAGGAACCAGATCCGTCAAGGTCACGTTTAATTCAGTGATAAATCCTAATAGCATGCCGTCAAGATAGATATTAAAACCCTCCAGGCAGCGAGTCGAGGTACATTTAACCGTATCGGCAACGATTTTAATATCGTCAAGACATATCCCCAATCCTTCGTTATGAGCATTTCCCAGAAATCCGATACGCACGACACCGTCTTCTTCAGGCAATAGAACCTCTTCATGTGTCCATCCTGCTATGTTATCATTAAATGAGGCAAAAGCTATCCAGTCCTGTGAAGGAAAGATTTGATAATATAGCTTTAACTCATCCTGGACCGTGTCATTCGGTTGGGTATGCCAGAATATGAGTCTTGGATTGAATTTACCACTCAGATCGATTTCAGGTGTTATCAGCATGGTTGAAGCCTGGAGACCGCCAAAGGCGGCATTGTACCATCCGAGATGGGCATGGTCAGGCACTCCTGAAGGACTTCCTGTTTGCACCACCCATGACAGAGAGACAGTATCGGCGTACTCCTGGGTCCAACCTTCAGGGATCTCACCACCTTCAAAGTTTTCGGAAAAGACTGTTTCGGGATTACCTGTAAAACAGATGTGTATATTGAAAAGATTTTCAAAGCTGATGTTAGGTGTCCGGCAAATAAGGAACAGTTCCGGGTTCAGGGTGGTGTCATTATTAATGATGATGCTGTCTGCATCGAAAAAATGGTAATATTCCGATTCGATGGTGAGGTCATACATACCGGGGGCAATATTGCTGAAGAATAAGGCTTGTCCGGTCTCTGAAACTGCCTGATAGGCATGGTCGGGATTGTTGTCATCATTTCTCAGTGTGACAAAGGATCCACCCGGATTATCTTCACAGTCCGTCGATAAATGAATGGTGACATCCAGAGTGTTGTCGAGGATGTTTGAAAAGGCAGGGCCGGAGACATTCAATGAATACACGGCCTGCACCGCATAGCGGTATGAACCCGTCTCCGCATAGGTCCAGGTTATATCATAAAAGAATGGATCCAGGATATGGTCTCCCACCAGTGTCCAGTTATCGGGAATGAGTTCATCACCCTTTTGCAACCTGTATATGCTGTAATAGGAAAGGTTCCTCCCGCCGGGATTTGCGGTCGGAGGTTCCGGATTTTCAATCCACGACCGTATCATGATGTCACCTGAAGAGAAAGGCTGCCAGTCTTCCCCGCCGGAAATATCTTTTATATAGCTCCTGCCGTCATTATCCGACAGATCGACAGCAATGGGAGCGCAATCAGGCAGATCACCACCCTGTATCCGGACAACATAGAAATCACCGTTTTCAATGGTGACATCATCGGGAGAAAAATCAGCGTAGACCCATCCGTAGTCAAAAGGTGTCACCTCCGTGACAGCCAGTTCAGTCCCGGGAAGACCTCCCGGGCCATCGTCGTCGTAAAGGGCAACCAAGAAAGGGGTGAAGATATCACCTGGGGGCCAGGTGCCATTATAAATATTGACCTCAGCACTGAGCACATGTGCCGGATAACTGTCTGGTGTAAACCTGACGGCAGCCATGTCACCCGTTTCATGAAAGGCAAACACGCTGTCCGCAATCCCGTCATCATAACCTAATTGGGCGTAATCCAGATAGTTGTACCAGTTGATGAATGCTATGTTATGATCAGGCAGAGCAGAGACATGCACACTCAGAACCGGATATGGGATTTCACGATTATGCCCGGCAGATAAAAAAGGACGGTCACCAGGTGAGGTAATTTCCGCGCTTTTGAGTCCGACAGCATTAGATAATTTTGAATACGCTGATCCGAAAGAAGGCCAGGTAAAGGATAATAGAGCGATTAAAAGGGTAAATACGGAAATAAGCGGAGATCATTTCATAGCAATTGGGAAATAAGACCAATAAATTAAAAATTATCCAATAATT
>CAZVNP010000043.1:0-28066 GCA_964628285.1 uncultured Lentimicrobiaceae bacterium | reverse complement strand
ATTTTAAATTACTAATTTATAGTATAAATAGCTATTATTCAATAGGCCTGACCGGTTATGACTGGTTACGATTAAATAAAACTGAATAAAATCGTTTATGACCCTTTAATCAAACGACAGAAATATTATCTTTATTCACACGTGCCAATTCACTCCAATAAAACTTTGCCTCCCTTCTATTCGTAACCAACTCTCCTTCTTTTCATTACTACTTGCATCTCGCAGTACGTAGTTCATAACATATAACTTGACATTTATCTATTGAATTAATAATATCTTCCCCGATAATCCCGAAATTTTTAATTTTGCGACAACCGCTTTATCAAAACTGTAGATTAATTTATATTTTAAAATCTTAATTTATTTAGAATGGAAAGCATCAGTTCCATTCCTTTCTTCTTTATCATCGGCCGTCCCCGCTCGGGTACTACCTTGTTGCGCGTGCTCCTCGATGCCCACCCCAACGTGGTCATCCCGCCCGAGTGCCAGATCATACTCAGATTACATAAGAAATACAGTAAAATCACCCGTTTTGATCAAAAGAGGCTGCAGGCTTTTTATGATGATCTCGTTGCCCTGCGTTACTTCGATATGTGGACCATCAACACGGAGACACTCAAGGAAAAGCTTCTTGCCATGGAAGGTGAGACCACATTCGACGACCTGGTACGTCTGGTCTATCTGAGTTACAAATCTTTCTTTAAAACAGGAGAGATCCAGCTGATAGGGGATAAGAATCCCGGTTATTCCCTCTATGTAAGACGATTATTTCGGATGTATCCCGGCTCCAAATTCATTCACATCATCCGGGACTACCGCGACAACTACCTGTCGCTTATCCATGCCCGTTTTGAGATTCCCAATGTGCCGCTGGTGGTGTACCGCTGGAAATTTGCAATCCGGCAAATAGATAAATTAAAGAAGAAACATCCCGGTTCTTTTCATACCGTCAGGTACGAAGATTTTGTCATGGAACCCGAACATCATATGCGGCAGGTTTGCGATTTCCTGGGCATCACTTATGATCCTTCCGTTTTTGATTATCTGGATATGAAGGATGAAATTTCAGAGACCTATTCCGATACAGTTGAATTAGTCAGGATACATAAAAACCTGTTGAAACCGATCACTACCGGCAGGACGGGTCTCTGGAAAAAGGAAATGAATGACCGTGATATACGTGTGGCCGATCTGGTTGTTAGAAAGTGTGCAGACCATTATGGTTACGAGAGAAAATATAAGCGTTTCAATACCGGTCTGTACCTGTGGATCATGCCCGTTCTCCTTTATGGTTCCCTGATGTACAGGATGATATTGCTGGGACAAAGCCTGCCGCCGTCGCTGAGCACTCTCTTAGCCCGCTTTCTCGGGCTGTTTAAGAAGTTCTATCTTTTCACTCATCAGCGTAAGATGAAACAGGCGAGGACTTGAGGATGTATTTCCTGCCCCCGGCCATCTCCTGAAAAGACTTGATCATGGCGGGATTCATTTTATCGATCATAAAAGCGGCCAAGCCGCTTTTGAAATCATCATGATCATACACGATGACGTGTTGCCGGTCTCTTGCATCCACCAGCAGGGAAGCCGCTTTCACGATTTTCCTGGCTTTCTTCTCGAAATCCTCCCTCGTCATGGTGTACCGCTGGTTGTAGACCTCTTCCTGGCCGGGCATCAACTCATATCCGAGGTGGGTGTTCAGTGTGATGGCCCGTGGATTATCCCTGAGGGTCCTGATATAGGACCGCGTGGCATTGAAGATAAAAAAATCGGTTTCAAGCAGGCACAACGAAGCCCATACCGGCACAAAGGTGTCGTAGTATTCTTCTTCCCAGATGAAGATGCCGCCGTCGGAGGTCACCTCCTTCCAGTCGACATTGCTTGAGTTGATCAGGCCGATCTTCCTGCCTTCATAATGGATGATGAAGTAAAAATTGTTGAAATTATTCACCGACCGGAACCATTCCTTCTGCATCTCAGGGGTGATGTGCTCACGATACTCCATGTACTGCCGTATCTGGGGGGAGTTCCTCCAGTGCCGGACCAGTTCGATATTCTCTTCCTTCAGACGAATCAGACGGATGCCATATTTTGAGAATTCCATGGTTAAATGATTTTTTTGATGGTATAAGGTGGTTTCTTGCTTTGAACGAGGTAGATACGGCTGAGGTACTCACCAATGATGCCCAGGCTGAAAATGATGAGGCCTGTCGAGAACATCATCGTTACAATCAGGGATGTATAGCCAAGAATGGGCGTGTTGAAGAATATCTTCTTGAAGATGAAGAAAAGGCCTATCAGGAAGGTGATGCTTGAGACGATCAGGCCGGTATAAACCATGATACGTAACGGCACGTTGGAATAATACAGGATGATGTTGGCAAACAGCCTGAAAAGGCGTAAGGAGGTATATCCGGAACGGTTATACTTCCGTTTTTCATGCCGCACATCAACGAAAGATATGTCGCGGGCGTACCACAGGAAGAGTTCATCCAGGAACATGAAACTCTGGTGGTGTCCTGTCACATTGTCGGCCAGTTGCTTAGTGAGAAGCCTGAATGAAGAACCTTTTCCCGGCCCTTTGACGAAAGCCTTGGAATAATGATTGAAGGAACGGCTGTAAAAACGGCGCACACGCGACTCCTTCCAGTCGGGAAACAAGCCGTAGATCAGGTCGGCGTGCGACGACTCAAATTCGCCTATCAGCTTGGGTATCTCTTCCGGCGGGTTCTGCAGGTCATCGTCCAGGGTGATGAGGTAACGGCCTTTGGCCTGCGTCAGACCGCAGAAGGTGGCGTTATGCTGCCCGTAATTCTTGGCCAGCTGGATGGCGACGATCTCGTCGGGATGCTCTTTCTTAAGCCCGGTCAGTTTGACCCAGCTCCGGTCTTTGCCGCCATCCTCCACAAAGACGACCTCAAAGGTTTTGCCTATGCGGCTGAAGGTGGCACTGATCCTGCCGTACAGTTCTTCCAGCATCCCCTCACTGTTAAATACAGGCACAACAATGGAATATTCGGGTGTGATCATGGGTTATATGGTTTAAGACCTCATCCCCTGCCCCTTCTCCTTGAGGAGAAGGGGCAGGGGATGAGGTGCATCAATGTACGGTCATCCTCCTCCCAGTATCAGATTCGTCATCGTGATCCATTTCGAAGCATCCGACAGGAAGAAAACGACGGTGTTGGCGACGTCTTCAGGCTCTCCGAGTCCGAGGGGCTGCTGTTGCTCTATTTTCCTAACGGCCTCCTCCGAGTAGTTCTCGGCCGTGCTGTCGAGCATCGGCGTCCTGACGAAGGCAGGGGAGAGGCTGTTGGAGCGTATGCCTTTTGGCGCCAGCTCGAGGGCCAGCACCTTGGCATAGGCCTCCAGCGCCGCCTTGGCGCTGATGTACATGGCGCCACCCACAAAGGGATAACGCGTCGAGATGGAAGAGATGAAAACAAGCGAACAGGCATGGTTCTGTAACTTCTTTCTTGCCAGCAGCTCGCTCGTCAGCAGCACGGATGCCTCGAAGCTGATCTTGAATGTTTTGACGATATCTTCTTCTTTAATGAAACGCGCCGGCGAGAGGTCGGAGATGCCGGTGCTGTAAACCACACCGTTCAGCCCGGGCAACACCCCGACCAATGCCGTTATTTGTTCCCGGTTAGTCAGGTCGGCTATGATATGCCTGTGGCCGTCACCCTCAAGCGACAATAAAGTCTCCCTTAACCTGCCTTCATCCCTTCCGGTGATGACAACCGTGCCACCATGACGGCTGATGGTGACGGCACACTGCCGCCCCAGCCCGGACGAAGCTCCGGTAACGAGAATGGTCTTGCCTTGTAAACTGAATACATCCGGCATGGTTCAATTGTTCTATTGTTCTATTGTTCTATTGTTGTACTGTTATATTGTTATATTGTTGTATTGTTTACTGCCAAATCACCCCACCCCGGGGGAAGAGGTGACTGCCGACTGCCGACCTGCCGACCTCCTCAAACCACCGCCACCTCCGGCACCACCACAGCATCGGTCTCCAGCAGCACCGTGCCCCACGACAGTCCTATGCCAAACGCCGATAAGATCAGCTTCAGGGATTTTGTTGACAATTGTTCCCTCAGCTCCGAGACCATCGTCAAAGGCACTGAAGCGCCGCTCGTGTTGCCATATTTTTGAATGGAATAGGGGACTTTCTCCCTATTCACCTTTAGCATTTTACGCAATGTCTCGTTGATAAGCTTGTTGGCCTGGTGGAAGACAATATAATCGAAGTCATCGAGCTTCTTATCCGCGTACTCCAGCGTTTTTTTAATATTGGGCACCACTTCCCTCAGCGAGAAGTTAAAAACCTCTATGCCGTTCAGAGCTACCTGCACATTGTTGCGGTAAATTCCTTCGCCGTATTTTTTATAGTTGAAAGATTTCTTTGTGACCATGTTTCTGGTACCTCCGTCCCGTATGATGATGGCCTCATAACCCGAGCCGTCGGTCTGCAGGTTAAAGACCATGGGCACGGCCTCCGTATCCCTGACCAGGGCGGTGGCTGTTCCCGAATCGCCGAACAAAGGATAGCTGCTTTTATCCCTGTATGATGAGGTGACGTTGGAAAGATCTCCGATGAGCAGCAACGCCTTCTCCATCCCCGTGCTGTTCACCAGGCTGCTGATCACAGATAGCCCATATGGATAACCGGAGCAGCCCAGGTTTATGTCGAGCGCCATGCAGGTTTTCGGCAGACCTAACCTGTCCTGGAGTATGGGAGCCGAAGCAGGAACCATATAGTCGCCCGATTGGGTGACAAAGATCAGAGCCTCAATGTCATCCCTGTCCCATCCAAGCTCATCCAATAATTTTACGGTGGCGGTAAAGCAAAGATCGGAGGAGGTCACACCCTTTTCGGTTATGCGGCGTTTTTCCACGCCGATGGTTTTAATCAGAAGATTCCGTTCTTTTTTCGAGATCCAGGCGTAATCTGCGTTGGAGACCTCTTTATGAGGCACCGCAGCCGCCAGTCCGGCTATTTTGACATCCGGTATGGTGAATAAAGCCATTTTATTACCCTCATCATACAAATGTAACGCAATTTTCCTAACATAGGCAGGATTTTCTAATTTTGCAGACCGTTGGATAAAGCTGAACATCATGGCCCTTGACGCTTTTTTATCGGGAAAAATCCGTGAAGAGGACACCTATGAACATACTCTCACCGATATTTTGAAACTCAGGGCTCACGCGATGCCCGATAAAATGGCCTATACCTATCTCCTCGACGGCGAATCGAACGAGTTCATCATCACTTACCGGGATCTGGATAAAAAAGCTGCGACCATCGCCGCATCACTTTATAAACAAGGTATGAGAGGCGAGAGAGCGCTGATGCTGTATCCGCCTGGGCCGGAATTCATCTTTGCCCTTTTCGGCTGTTTCTATGCCGGAGTGATAGCCGTGCCGGCCTATCCGCCACGCAAGAACAGATCGTTATGGCGCATCAAGGCCATCGTCAACGACTCCAGGGCAAAGGTGGTCATGACCACCGCAGCCATCTTTGAGGCTGTACAAAGAAATTTTAGCGACGATGAGGATTTGAAGGGCATGAGGTGGTTCATCAGCGATGACACGACTCATAAATCCACTGAGATGACGGGCGGTGACGACATCATGCCTTCCATGCTGGCCTTACTGCAATACACCTCCGGTTCCACGGGCCATCCCAAAGGCGTGATGGTCACCCACCGCAACCTGATGCGCAACTCGGAGTTCCTGAGGCAATGCTTTAAACTCACCGGCGACAGCGTCTCCGTGTCATGGCTGCCCAGCTTCCATGACATGGGGCTGATCGAAGGAGTCCTGCAACCTCTGTATACCGGATTCCCTGGCATCCTCCTTCCGCCGGTGTCGTTTCTTCAGAGACCCATCCGGTGGCTGAACGCTTTCACCAAATACAAAGGCACGCACGGCGGAGCACCCAACTTCGCCTATGACTTTTGTGTGGATAAGACCACACCTGAGGAACGTAACCAGGTCGATCTCACCACCGTTCACACTCTTTATAACGGCGCCGAGCCGGTGAGGATGGAGACCCTGCGCCGGTTCACTGAAGCTTTCAGGCCTTTCGGTTTCCGTCCTGAGAATTTTTATCCTACCTATGGCATGGCTGAGGCCACCCTCATCATTTCGGGTGGCGATGCTGATAAGGAACCGGTCTGTCTGTCCCTGCTCAGGGAGGGCATTGAGAAAAACCGTGTCATCGTTGCCGGAAGGGATGATAAGAATGCTGTTGCGCAGGTCAGCGTAGGCCATCCCTGGATCGACACCCGGGCCGTCATTGTCGACCCCGACACGCGGGAGCGTGCCGCCGGCGGCACCATCGGCGAGATATGGCTCGCAGGCTCCAGCATAGCACAAGGTTATTGGAATCGTCCGTCGGAGACACAGGATACCTTTAAAGCTTTTATAGCCGGTAGCGGCGAGGGCCCTTTTCTCCGCACAGGCGACCTGGGATTCTTTAATAATTCCGAATTATTTATATCGGGCAGGCTGAAAGACCTCATTATCATCCAGGGAAGAAATTATTACCCGCAGGATCTGGAATACACCGTTGAGTCCTGTCATCCTGCCATCCGGCCAAACTGCTCGGCTGCATTTGCCGTTGATATGAATGATAAAGAGATCGTCGTGATCGTTGCAGAGGTAGGACGCACTTTCCTCAGGGATCTCAATTCGCAGGAAGTCTTCGACGCTATTCGCCAGGCCGTGGCGGAGGAATTTGAGCTTGAAGTGACCGCCATACAACTGCTCAGGACGGCATCCATACCCAAGACGTCCAGCGGCAAGATACAACGTAGCGCCTGCAGGAAAGGATTCCTGGATAAGACACCGGATGTCATTGCAGAATCCTTTCTCACCTCCTCCGAGGTCCGGCCACTCATTGATGACAACCTCACAGGGCTTTCTTTGATGGATTGGATGACCTCATGGATGAGCAGCAAGCTCAGGATCGATAAGAAAACCATCGATGTCACCAGGCCGATCACAGCCTATGGATTAAATTCAATGAAAGCCGTCGAACTCCAGCGCGACTTCCTCGTCAACTTCGGAATCGACTTTCCCCCCTATTTATTTTTTGAAAAGATAAGTATTCAGGAACTGACCGAAAAAGCTGAGAAGCTGATTTCCGAAAAGAATAAGGGTAAATGATCCCCCTCTCTTTTTAAGAGAGGGGCAGGGGTGAGTTCATCCGCGAACTGATAATAGTGAAAAGATCCATAATTGTCTTCGATTTGGTGATATCCTCTGCGTTGATGACCACATCATAGTTGGTCTTGACTAAGGCAATAAGTATTAACGCATTAATCGAATTCCACTCGAATGTCTCACGGAACCTGCTCTCGGGTTTTAAGGCGCCGGGCTCAAGGTCTTCAAACTCTTCTTCAATGGTGGCTATGAAATCCTCAATCTTCATTCTCGACAAAAATTTCGACGGCAAAATTAAAATTTTTTACGATGCGGGATTAAACCGTCGAAGTTTTATAAGTCAGGCGACGTTATTGATTTTGATCCTATCTTTGTGCCATCAAATATAACCTTCATGTCAGGAGGGACTGTAGCCGTCATAGCGCCGATGGTTGATACGAAGCAGTACGATATGGATCTGGCTTTGAAGCTCAGGCGGACGCGCCGTGAGCTGACGCTGGCGACCCTCCGTGAGCTGGCGCAGAACGGTTACCGCACCGAAAATATCGGCCCCGTTCCCTCCAAGCGCGACATGGTGCCGGCGGCCGGGTTTTACCTCACCGGCATGTTGCGCCGGAATGGTTACCGGACCGTGCTGTCACATAAATACCATGATGAAGCTCTCCAGCGAATCGCCGCAGCCGGTCCCTTCGCGGTATGCCTGTCCACCACCATGATCCTCAGCACATCGTCGGTGATAGAGATCGTGCAGCAGATCAGAAAGCATCTGCCCGGAGCCTTCATCATAGTGGGAGGGGTCTATGTGTGGAAAAGCTATCAGTACCATGAGATGAACAGGGCCCCGGGCGATCTCTCATCTCCTTTGCTGTTCGATGTCGACAGCAGGGCTGTCGGCGCGGATGTTTTTGTCGTGGCCCCCCATGGCCGTGAAGCTTTGCTCCGGGTATTGAAGGAAATGGAACGAGGCCGCCAGGCCGACTTGACATCCATAGCCAACCTGGCCTTGCCCGACAAGACGGGCAAGTTCATCTTCACACCGCAGCAGGATGAATTGGTCGATTATAATGAAGATTATACCCGGTGGGATCTCATCGACGAGCTGCCGGAACAGATACCTGTCCGCACCTCCATAGGCTGTCCTTACCGTTGCCGTTTCTGTGATTTTTATCAGCTTTACCCTGATATTTTCTTCCGTTCAACCGCCAGCCTGCGCGAAGAAATGAAGCTCATCCGTCATCGCATTGGCAACGGCTCATCCATCGTTCATGCCACCGATGATAATGTCTTCATCAACTCCAGGCGGGTACAGGAGGTCACCGACGCCATCATCTCCTCGGGCCTGCAACGCTGGATAGGCTTCATGCGCGCCTCGGCCATCACCGAAGCCAATATCGGCATGATCCGGCGCTCAGGGCTGCTGCTCTCACTCATCGGCGTCGAATCGGGCGATAAAGACCAGCTGGAACGCATGAACAAACGCCAGAAGCTCGAAGAGGTCAAACGGGGTATCGAGCTGCTCGACAAACACGGTATCAGCGTCGTGATGACCTTTATCGTGGGATTCCCCGGCGAGACGCACCGGACCATCGGCAATACCGCCACATTTCTCAATGACCTCGATATCGGTATTGCCTCTTCCGGCTACTTGTTATTCCCTCTATTCATTTCTCCTTTCAGCAAACTGGCTCAACCGGAATTCAGGAAACGTTGGAATATCACAGGATCCATCGATGATTGGGAACATTACACCATGAAATCGTCCGAAACTGAAAAATATGGCTATGACCTCTTTAAACAGGTGACCAAAATCCCTTATCATTATACCGAGGAGCGGACATTTTACAACAGGGAAGCTTTCTCTGATAGCCAACGCAAGAGACTTTTTACTCTCCGTCAACAGCTTACCGTCGGCATCCTCGAACATGCCCCCTGGCAGAATATCAGAACGGTATTGACCGACATAACCCGTGTCATGGGGTTTCCGGTAACAGATATCGGTGATGATTTTCTGCATGAGATACTGGGATGGGATTGAGCGATGAAACGACATGCTGAAACCAAATGATCAGTAGCTACAATCATGTCACCCTTTCAGGGCTCTTGGTCAAAACTATCATCCCGCCTGCTATAATCATGTCGTCCCTTCGGGGCTGCCGGATGTTCATCCTATAACCCGCAACCCGTAACTCGCGACCTGTAACTCGCAACCCGCAACCATCCATATGATTAGGTTTTAAAAGGCTTTGGTTTGAATTAGCGTGTAATTATGCATGTTTTCAGACTTATAAACTGTTTGACAAGTAAAGAATTCAAATATGAAAAAATTAGAATCTTTGAATTAATGATGACCAATGGGTTTTAAGTTTATATCGTTTGCAACGCTAAAATAAAATAGAGCCTAATTTTATTTGTGAAACTCAAATTTTAAGAACGTAGTGAATTAAAATTTGTAAGTTGAATCCCGCCTGTGGCGGGACCGGAGGCGGAGGGTATAATACCCCGCCCCTTGGGGCGGAAATTGGGTCCAGGGTACCGCTGAAGCGGCATTTCGCAGGCTCAACTTGCCCTGGGGTACATACCCGTGATTAAGCGGTGAATTTTGCTCATGCAATTAATTTGTTGTATGAGGTATTCGCGAACTCACTGCGTTCGTTTCTTTGTTACTTTCTTTGTTTGGCAGACTAAGAAAGTAAACCTGACGTCCAAAATCATTGAACATCATATCATAAAGCAGTTTCAGCCAGACTAAGATACAGGGCACGGCCTTAAGGACATAAGGATATATAAAACTATCCCTTAATGAGTGGGGAATGAGATCGGTCGGTGACAGGATGGTAAAAACAAAGACCAGTGATAGCAAAATAATATTGAATGTGTTGGGTTTCTGAGCTAAAAACCAGATCATGATACCTGAAACAGCGATGACGTAGGTCGGTGACTCGGCCCTGTAATTGAAGATAACGACCCATATCAGGATAGAGGCAAGAAACATTAAACGGTACCGGTATTGTTTCCACTGACCGAAACGTACCAGAGGAACCAGCAATAAAACAGCTCCTGCCGTCAGGACTATGTTCTTGGAAGGTTCAAGACCAAACCATGACTTGAACCATCCCATGACCGACAGACCGGTTGAAACGGAGCGGTCATGGATCAACAGGCTTCCCCAGCTTTCATAAAGATGGATAAGATGTGAAGGCGTCACGGCAATCAATGGCAGGATCCCAAGGAGAACAAGACTCACCAGCACGTAAGCGGCAGATCTCAGTTTACGGGGATAAAACAGAAAAAGTAAAAGGGCGGCGATTCCGAAAATCTTGATATAGGCTGTCAGGACAATCAGAAGAGCCGCCGGGAACATCTTTCGTCTCTCCAGTGACTGAAAAGCAATAAAGATGAGGCCTGCCATAAGACAATTGCTCTGGCAGTTCTCTACGGAGGTCAGCGCCTCCAGTATGATAAAGCCTACCGCTGCCAGTCTTATCCATTCTGATTTAAATGGTAGCCTTGTGAGGGCAAAGGTGAGGATCAACAGGTTAAGAACATTCCATAGTGCAAGACCGGCAAGGTCGGGTAGGATGGCGAAAGGAGCCATCAGCAGGGCAAAGGTAGGGCTGTATTTGTAGAGATCCCAATACTCAGAAGGATATGCCTGGTACATATCTTTTTGTTGTATCAGATGAGAAAATGAGGTTTTGAAAATGAGGTAGTTATTATAATGAGCATAGGATTTTATCCCATAAGAAAATGTGCTGTGTTCGAGGTTATAGTTTTGAATTGAGATGACTAAGGAGATACCTATCATTAAAAGATAAAGGTACTGAGGTTGGGTAATTTTCTTTAACGCATTAAGTTGCATAAAATAAAATACCTGTTGCCTAACAATTAAGTAAGCCGATCTACATATTTACCGGCCAAAGGTTATATTATGGGCAAACTTATGAAATAATTTTATCCGGCAAAGGAACTGAATTAAGATACTTATTTGGATGGGATCACGGTTTCAGATTTATACTGAACCATGTTTTATTTGTGAAACTCAAATTTTAAGAACGTAGTGAATTAAAATTTGTAAGTTGAATCCCGCCTGTGGCGGGACCGGAGGCGGAGGGTATGATACCCCGCCCCTTGGGGCGGAAATTGGGTCCAGGGTACCGCTGAAGCGGCATTTCGCAGGCTCAACCTGCCCTGGGGTACATACCCGTGATTGATGTCTAGGATTATATAGGGGGGCTTATCGGGATTGTTTTTAACGATTTTTTTCGGCCCATGCATCATACTCCATGATGATCTTCACCAGGTCATCATGACGGTACCCCGGTTGCTTATCTGCAATCTCTCCTTGAATTTCTTTGGTGATCTGAACCGTGTGATTGAAGAAATAAAAAGAGTACTCAGGAACCGGGGTGCCTTCATCTGCAGCATTCCTGTTCCGGAGAGAAATCTGAAAGGAAGCACGATCCATGGAAAGCTGTTTTCGGAGAACCAATTGAAAGAACTCTTTGCGATGAATGGTTTCCGGTTTACCGCTTATAATCTTAAAAATGGCGCGCTGCTTTATTTTAGGGCTGTTTTTAATGATTAATTTTACCCCGGCAACTTTCCTTATTTTATCGAAGCCAAATTTGAACGCAACATCCCCTTTGTTTCTGAGGGCTCCTCGATGACCATCCCGTTTTATCGGTGCTAGCTCGGATATGCCGGTCATGAATCTGGGAGAAAATAAAAAGAAATATTATAAAATGGGTAACCTCCTCGAATTCAAAATGGATTACATGGGCGCCCTGCGCATCATCAATTCGAAGTACATTGAGAAAAGGGTGACGAGGTAGTTGCAGGTTGCAGGTAGAAGATGCCTGAATAGAGTTAACCCGAAGACCTGCAGACCCGCAGACCTGCAGACCTGCCAACTGAATATCCCATGCCATAATCAAAAAAAATTCCCCCATTTTGAACAAAATGGCCGTTTAAGACATTAATACCGAATAAGAATTTGGTATATTTATCATATTATTCCTGACACGTTCAACTGAAGGCGTTTTTTATCCGGTTATAAAATAAGAAACAACCATACACGGTGTATATGCTCACAAATCTGACCATTGTTTTCTGGCCTTTCCTTGTTTATGCCGGACTTGTGGTTATAGTTGCCGGAGGGATGATCGGATTATCGTATGTCATTGGTGAGCACCACAGCGGTAAATACACCGGTGAGCCTTATGAGTCGGGTATCCCGCCCACCGGCAACGCCCGTCTGCGCTTTTCCTCACATTTCTACCTTATCGCGATGTTTTTTGTCATTTTCGACCTGGATGCGGCGTTCATCATCGCCTGGGCCGTGTCGTTCCGCGAACTCGGCCTGCCCGGGTACCTCGGCGTCATGGTCTTCATAGGAATACTGGTGGTGGTGCTGGTGTATGAGATCAGCACCGGGGCACTCGACTTCGGCCCGCAGGGGAGAAAGATATTGAAATATTCAAAACGACACAGATGAAATGGACGGTACATAAAGCGGATGAATCGTACATGATGACGGATGTACCCCTCATCGACATGGCGGTACAGCGTTCTGTCCTCCTCACCCGCCTCGATGACATGATCGCCTGGGGCCGTAAGAACTCCATCTGGCCTTTCGCCTTCGGCCTCTCCTGTTGTTTTGTCGAGATGGCCACCTCCATCACCAGCCGTTACGACATCGCACGCTTCGGTGGCGAGGTCATCAGGGGGACACCGCGTGAAGCCGACATGATGGTCATTGCCGGCACCGTCTTCATCAAGATGGCCCCGGTCATCAAGCGGCTGCATGATCAGATGATGGAGCCGCGGTGGGTCATCTCGATGGGATCATGCGCCAACTCCGGCGGCATGTACGATATCTACAGCGTGGTGCAGGGCGTCGACAAGTTTCTCCCCGTGGATGTCTATGTCTCGGGTTGCCCGCCACGTCCCGACGCCTTCCTCGAAGGCCTGATATTGCTGCGCGGCGTCGTGGGCAAACAAAAAAGACCCCTGAGCTGGATGATAGGCCCCCAGGGCATCACACAACCGGAGAAAGGCAGCATGAGAGACCTTAAGATGGCAGAACGCAGTAAGATGGGCAGGTTGAGGCCCATGGATGAAGTCTGAAACGATATTATAACCCGGTAAGGACAGAGAATAGCCGGTCAGACCGGGATTAAAAATATTTTAGGGATAACACCGACAGCCAATTGTCAGCAATGATTGAAGATACACCGGTCATCTCAGCTTTGAATGCCCGCTTTGGCACATCTGCCGGTCTGTGGCAGCAACCCACCGCCGACGGCATCTCCACCCTGTGGGCAGATAAAGACCGGGTCGCTGACCTGTTGCGTTATCTCAAGCATGACATATCCCGGCCCTTCACCCTGCTTTACGACCTCACCGCCATTGACGAACGGCGCCGTCAGCACCGTCATGATGAACCGGCCTCCGACTTCACCGTCGTTTACCATCTGACCTCCTTTGAGCGTAATGAAGATATACGCATCAAGGCCGCCCTCAGCGGCGAGTATCCCTCCACGCCCACCATCACCGATATCTGGCCCATGGCCAACTGGTACGAGAGGGAGGTGTACGACATGTTCGGCATCACCTTCACCGGCCATCCCGACCTGCGGCGTCTGCTGATGCCACGGACATGGAAGGGTCATCCCCTGCGTAAAGAGCATCCCACCCGCGCCACCGAGATGGGACCTTTCAGCATGGATGACAGGAGACGTGAGGAGGAGGAGTTCTACCTTCATTTCAGGCCTGAGGACTGGGGCCTGAAACGCAAAAGCGAGGACACCGATTTCATGTTCCTCAACCTGGGTCCGCAGCACCCCGGCACCCATGGTCTGCTGCGGCTGGTGCTGCAGCTCGACGGCGAAGACATCGTCGACATTGTTCCCGACATTGGCTTCCATCACCGTGGCGCCGAGAAAATGGGCGAGCGTCAGTCATGGCATACATACATACCTTATACCGACCGCATCGACTACCTGGGTGGGGTGCTGAACAACCTGGCATACCTCCTCTCCGTGGAGAAGCTGGCCGGCATTCAGGTTCCCGACCGCGCCAACGTCATACGCCTCATGCTCAGCGAGCTCTTCCGCATCGCGAGTCATCTCGTCTGGCTCGGCACTTATGCCCAGGATCTGGGACAGATGTCGCCGGTGTTCTTCACCTTTAACGACAGGGAACGTATCTTCGACATCACCTCGGCCATCACCGGCGGCCGCATGCATCCCTCCTGGTTCAGGATAGGCGGCGTGGCACACGACCTGCCCAAAGGATGGGATAAGATGGTTCAGGAATTCCTGGATTACATGCCACGGCGCCTCAGGGAGTTCGACAGAATGGTGATAAAAAACAGGATATTCAAAGAAAGAACGATCGGCATTGGCGTCTATACCACACAGGAAGCCATCGAGTGGGGTGTCACCGGCCCCGGCCTCCGTGCCACAGGCTTCAACTGGGACTACCGCAAGAAAAGACCCTATTCGGGCATCGAACAATTTGAGTTCGACATCCCCCTGGGTAAAAACGGCGATTGTTACGACCGGGCGCTGGTGCGCATGGAGGAGATGCGCCAGAGCCTGCGCATCATCAGCCAGTGCCTGCACAACATGCCTGCGGGACCTTATAAAAGCGATCATCCCCTGGCGACACCCCCACGCAAGGAGAGGACCATGCATGATATCGAAACGCTGATCACACACTTTCTGAGCGTCACCTGGGGACCCGTGATACCGCCGGGTGAAGCTATGATACCCATCGAAGCGGCCAAGGGAAGCAACGGCTATTACTTAGTCAGCGACGGCGGCTCGTCGGCCTATCGCTCGCGGATCAGGACGCCTTCTTTCCCGCACATACAGATGATACCATACATCAGCAGGGGTTACACCATCCCCGACCTGCTGTCGATACTGGGTGCACTCGATTTTGTGCTGGCTGACCTCGACAGGTGAGCAGGGGATAAAGATGAAAGAAAAAATGAACATAAACGACAGAATATAGCATGCTGACGGACGAAGAGAGACAGGAAATACTGGATGAGACCAGGCTCTATCCTTACCCTCAGGCTGCCTGCATCGACGCCCTGATGATCGTGCAGCGCCACCGCGGATGGGTCTCCGATGAGACCGTCCACGACGTGGCCGTCATTCTCGATATGCACGACAATGAGGTCGACAGCATCGCTTCTTTTTACACCAGGATATACCGGCGGCCCACAGGGAGAAATATCATCCTTGTCTGTGACAGTGTGAGCTGCATGATCATGGGTTATGAATCGGTTTATGATCATATCTCTGAGAAATTGGGCATACGCTTCGGTGAGACCACCCCTGACGGTAAATTCACCCTGCTGCCCGTCACCTGCCTGGGGGTATGCGATCACGCACCGGCCATCATGATCAACGATGACCTGTTTGCCGACATCACGCCCGCCGGCATCGATGAACTGTTACAAAACTATGACTGAAACAGCATGGAAACACCGCTCACGCAATACATCAAACCGGGGCAGCCGCCGATGACGTTCAGAGAATATGAACGCACCGGGGGCTATGCCGGTGTGCGCAAGGCGCTGAAGCGGATGACACCGGAGGAGGTCATTGCCGAGGTTAAGAAAGCCAGGCTTATGGGCAGGGGTGGCGCCGGTTTTCCTGCCGGCGTGAAGTGGGGTTTCATGCCCGGGAAAAGTGATGCCGCTCCGTTACATTACCTCATCTGCAATGCCGACGAGATGGAACCGGGGACCTTCAAGGACCGTTATCTTCTTGAAGGCAACCCTCATCAGATGCTCGCCGGCATTATCGTGGCGGCTTATGCCATCCAGGCCGAGATCGCCTATGTCTTCATACGCTGGGCATACAAGCAGTCAGCAAACACCGTGCGCAAGGCCATCGCTGAGGCCTACGATGCCGGCTTCCTGGGAAAGAACATACTGGGCTCGGGCTTCAGCCTGGATGTCCATGTCCACATCAGTGCCGGCCGTTATATCTGCGGTGAAGAAACAGCCCTGCTCAGCTCCCTGGAAGGTAGGAGGGGCCTGCCCCGTGCCAAGCCTCCTTTCCCGCCTGCCAGCGGTCTCTTCGGCAAGCCCAGCAATGTGAATAACGTTGAGACACTGTCATGGCCTGCCCATATCATTGAAAAGGGCGCCGACTGGTTCCTGGGTCTGAGCCTTAGCGACGAGGGCGGCACCAAACTGTACGGCGTAAGCGGCCATGTCAGGAAGCCCGGCCTCTGGGAGCTGCCCATGGGCACCACCGTCCGTGAGCTGCTCATGGAACATGCCGGCGGCATGGCCGAAGGCTATAGCTTCAGAGGAGCACTCCCCGGCGGCGCCTCAACCGATTTCATCACCGCCGACCACCTTGACACCAGGATGGACTTCAAATCCCTTACCACCGTGGGAAGCCGTCTGGGCACCGGCACCATGATCATCCTCGACGACAGGACATGCCCTGTCGCTTTCGTACACAACCTCGAGCGTTTCTTCGCCTCGGAGAGCTGCGGATGGTGCACACCCTGCCGCGAAGGACTACCCTGGGTTGAAAAGATATTACTTTCATTGGAACAGGGAAAAGGACAACCCGGTGACCTGGATATACTGCAGTTCCATACCTGGTATTGCGGCCCCGGAAACACCTTCTGTCCACTCGCCCCCGGCGCCATGGAACCGTTGCAAAGCGGACTCAAATATTTTCGTGAGGATTTTGAAAGGCACATTAACGAAAAACGATGCCCCTGGAGGAAACCATGATAAAGATTCAGATCGACGGCACATACTATGATGTCAAGCCCGGCACGAATGTGCTGGAAGCCTGCCAGGCCCTGGGCCTCGATGTGCCTTATTTCTGCTTTCATCCGGCCCTGGGATCCGTCGGTGCCTGCCGTCTGTGTGCCGTGAAAAAATATGCCAGTGCCGACGATAAGAAGGGTACGATCGTCATGGCGTGCATGGAGCCGTTGAAAGACGGTCTGATCATCTCGGTGGATGACCCCGAGGTGAAAGCCTTCCGCGCCGCCGTCATCGAGGGCCTGATGACCAACCACCCCCATGACTGCCTCGTATGCGACGAAGGCGGCGAATGCCATCTCCAGGATATGACGGTGATGTCAGGCCACAATTACAGGCGTTTTACGTTCAGGAAGAGGACTCATAACAACCAGTACCTGGGCCCCTTCATACAGCACGAGATGAACCGCTGCATACAGTGTTACCGTTGCGTTCGCTTTTACAGGGATTATGCCGGCGGAAAAGATTTCGACGTGTTCGGCGCCAACAACCGCGTTTACTTTGGCAGGTACGAAGATGGCATCCTGGAGAATGAATTCAGCGGCAATCTTGTGGAAGTCTGTCCTACCGGCGTGTTTACCGATAAAACCCTGAAGAGTCATTACTCACGGAAATGGGATCTCACTCATACCCCTTCGCTGTGTGTGCACTGCAGTGTGGGATGTAACATCATAGCCTCAGAACGCTATGATTACCTCCGGCGCATCATCAGCAGGTACCATGGCCGGGTGAACGGATATTTCATTTGCGACAGGGGCCGCTTCGGCTATGAGTTCGTCAATGATAAACAGCGCTTGAGAAAGATCATGGTCCGTGAGACGAAAACAGGCAAATTAAAGGAAACAGATCATGACACCCTGACCACCGTTCTTAAGCAAGCGCTTGTTCATGACAGGAAAATCATCGGCATCGGATCACCGCGGGCTTCACTCGAATCCAACTTTGCCCTGTCGGTACTCACCGGTATGGAGAATTTCTACCATGGCCTTGGTGCCAATGATTTTAACCTGGTGAAGACAGCCCTGCATATTTTAAACAATGGTCCGGCCCATACGCCTTCACTTAAAGAAATGGAACAGGCCGACGCGGTTTTCATTGTGGGTGAAGATGTCACCCATACGGCGCCGATGGTGGCGCTGGCGTTACGGCAGGCCGCCCTCAACAAGCCTTCGGAGAAGGTGACGGAAATGGGCATCCCGTTATGGCATGACAGGGCCCGTCGTGATGTCATACAGGATATGAAAAGCCCCTGTTTCATCGCCACACCTTATCCCACCAAACTCGACGACATTGCCTTGGAGACCTGCAGGGCTGCTCCTGATGACATCGCGGTGCTGGCTTTTGCCGTGGCCCACATCCTGGACGGGAAGGCACCCGCACCCGAACAAACTGACAAGGAAACGGCAGAATTGGCTCAGACCATAGCCACGGCGTTAAAAGAAGCCCGGCATCCTTTGATAGTCACAGGCATACACAGTGGTTGCGCAGCATTGCTGCAAGCATCGGCCAATGTGGCGTGGGCGCTGGCATCGCTGGGGAAGACGGTGAATCTGAGCATGCTGTTGCCTGAATGCAACAGCACCGGCCTCGGCATGATGGGCGGCGGCACCCTTGAGGATGCCGCGGAGGTCATTCAAAATAGTGAGGATGTCACGGTGATCATCCTCGAAAACGAACTCTTCAGGAGGGCAGGAGAGAAGACCGTCGGCAGGATTTTGCATAAGGCAGGGCGGGTCATCGTCCTGGATCATCTGTTGAATGCCACGGCACGGAAGGCAGATGTGCTGTTGCCTGCCGGCACCTTCGCCGAGGCGGAGGGCACCCTCGTCAGCAGTGAAGGCAGGGCACAGCGTTTCTACAGGGTCTTCCCCCTCACCGGGCCTGTGCAGGAGAGCTGGCGCTGGATAGGAGAGATGATAAAAGTGAGGGACGACAAAGAACAGGTGCCCTGGCCTGACTTCGATTCTGTGGTTAGCGCCATGACGTCCGCCCTGCCGGTTTTCACCGCCATCAGGGGACATTTTCCTGATGCCGCCTTCAGGGTCGTCAATGAGAAGATACCGCGGCAGACTTTGCGTTACAGTGGCCGCACGGCCATCCATGCTGCCGTTAACGTGAGCGAGCCCAAACCGCCCGGCGACACCGACTCGCCCCTGGCCTTCAGCATGGAAGGCAACAGTGACCACACACCGTCACCGCTCATCGCCTTTTACTGGACACCGGGATGGAACTCCATACAGGCTGTCAACAAATACCTTGAGGAACCGGCCGGAGCACTGAAAGAAGGCAATCCCGGCGTGCGGCTGATAGAGACGACCTCTGACCGTCGTTTTACCTATTATCCTGTGAAAAGCTCTTTATTTCGGCCACGGCAGGGTGAATGGCTCCTCGTCGCCGCACACCGCATCTTCGGGTCGGAAGAGCTGAGTGCACAAAGCCCGGCCATAGCGGAACGGATACCTGCGCGTTTTATCATGGTCAACAGCGAGGAGGCTTCACAGGCAGGATTTAAGGATGATGAAGAGGTCCATCTGATAGTAGATGATACTACATTGAAACTGAAACTGAAAACCAGTCCGGATGTAGCCTTAGGCGTCGCCGCTGTGGGGTTTAACCTCCCCGGCATGCCGTGGCTGCCGTTGCCCGGATGGGGTAAGATCATAAAAATAAACACCGAAAAATAAATTTATGAAGTATGTCCTTATTGTCATCGGTGTTCTGGTCATTGTCCTGGCGATAGCGGCCGGCCTGATATGGGTGGAGCGGCGTCTGCTGGCCCTGTGGCAGGACCGCTATGGCCCTAACCGCGTCGGCCCTTTCGGGCTGCTGCAGGTCGCCGCCGATATGATAAAGATCTTCTTCAAGGAGGACTGGGTGCCTCCTTTCGCCGACAAAGTGGTATTCGTATTGGCTCCCGGCATACTCATCATGACCATGCTGCTCACCTTCGCCGTCATCCCCTTCACGGATCATTTCTTAGTGCTTGATTCGAACATTGGCGTTCTCTTTTTCCTTGGCAACTCCTCGTTAGGCGTTTACAGCATCGTCCTGGGAGGATGGGCCTCCAACAACAAATATTCGTTGCTGGGATCCATGAGAGGATCGGCACAGATGCTGACCTATGAGGTGTTCATGGGCTTGTCGCTGATGGGGGTGGTGATGATGGCGAACAGTTTTAACCTCAGGGAGATCGTGGAGGCACAGCGTCACATGTGGTTTGTCTTCCCCCAGTTCGTCGGCTTTGTGGTGTTCCTCATCGCCGGCCTGGCCGAGACACACCGACTGCCCTTCGACATCCCTGAAGCCGAAGGGGAGCTGGTGGCAGGCTACCACTCCGAATATTCAGGGATGAAATTCGGGATGTTCTTCGTGGGTGAGTATCTCGGTATCACACTTATATCGGCACTCATAACGACTTTGTTTTTTGGAGGATGGCTGGGGCCTTCTTTTCTGCCCCCTGCCTTCTGGTTTTTCTTTAAGACAGCCATCTTCATCTGTCTGTTCATCCTGTTCCGGGCTTCTTTGCCACGGCCACGCTATGACCAGCTTATGGAGATCGGATGGAAGATATTGTTGCCGTTGGTGTTACTGAACCTGTTGGTGACAGGGGCAGTGTTGATATTTATTAAATGACCTCACCCCCTGCCCCCTCTCCTTGAAAGGAGAGGGGTTTGGGGTGAGGTTGTAAAAACGATAGCATGTTCAGCATCTTGCAAACCGTCTGGCTCATTTTTCTCCACGCCTTCCGCAGGCGTGAGACGATCATGTATCCTGAGAAAAAGCCCTACCTGCCGCCGCGGTACCGTGGCAGGATCGTCCTCACGCGTGATGAAAGCGGCAAGGAGCGCTGTGTGGCCTGTAACCTGTGCGCCGCCGCCTGCCCCGTTGACTGTATCGCCTTGCAGGCTGCCGAAGATGAGGACGGCCGCCGTTACCCGGTGTTTTTCAGGATCAATTTCTCACGTTGTATCTTTTGCGGGTTGTGCGAGGAGGCCTGCCCGACATACGCCATACAGCTCATACCTGACTTTGAGCTGGGCGAGTACAACCGTCAGGATATGGTATACGAGAAAGAGCATTTGTTGATCAGCGGTGAAGGTAAATACCACGATTATAATTTTTACAAGGTCGCCGGCGTCGATATGGGCGTGAAGGGAACAGGCGAGGGAGACAACGAGGAACCGCCGGTGGATTTGAAAAGCCTCATACATTGAACAAGGACGACAACATGCATATAAACGGTCAGCGATGAATACCATTTTTTATATAGCGGCAGCTGTGGCTCTTCTCTCCACACTGTTGGCCATCACACGCCGCAACGCCATCCATGCGCTCATCTATCTCATCATGTCCCTGCTGTCGATCTCGGTGATCTTTTACATCCTGGGAGCACCGTTTATCGCTGCACTGGAGGTGATCATCTATGCCGGCGCCATCGTGGTCCTGTTTATCTTTGTGATCATGATGCTGAACATAGGCTTGGAAGATGAGCTCGAGCACCGCTGGCTTAAGCCGCGGATGTGGATCGTGCCGTCAATATTGGCGGCCATCCTGCTCGTAGAGTTTATCTATGCCATGAAAACGCTTCATTACGAGAAGATAGAAAGCCAGGTGGTCCTGCCCAGGCAGGTGGGCCTGTCTCTGTTCTCGACTTACCTGCTGGGAGTAGAGATAGCCGGCATGCTCCTGCTGGCAGCCATCATCGGGACATATCATCTTGGGAAACAGAAGAAAAAGGTGTTGCACCGTTTTCTTCCTAAACGTTAAAGTAACACCATATGGTCACCGTATCACTGGACATACAGATCCTGCTGGCCTCCCTTCTCTTCCTGATGGGGTTGGTAGGGTTGCTGGTGCGCCGGAACATCATCTTCATGCTCATGTCGATCGAGATCATGCTCAACAGCGCCGGTCTGGTCTTTGTCATCGCCGGGGCTCACTGGATCCAGACCGACGGACAGGTGATGTTCATCTTCATCCTGGCCATAGCTGCCTCCGAGGTGTCGGTGGGACTCGCTTTGATATTACAGATGTACCATCATTATAAAACGCTCGATGCGGATGCCATGAACAAGCTTAAGGATAAAACAACGGAATCATGACGGCACTGATAGCGCTTATACCGGGCATACCTCTGCTGGGCTTTCTGGTCATCGCCCTCTTCGGCAAGCTGCTGGGACGCCGTGCCGTGTCGTTCCTCGGGGCAGGCTCTGTAACCCTTTCGGCTGTGCTTATGATCATCGTGGGCATCGCCTTCATAATATCACCGCCGGCGGACGGAGCTTACACGGTGACATTATGGCACTGGCTCACTGCCGGCGGCTTCCGGGCCGCCATCACCCTGCGGCTCGATACCCTGGCGTTGGTTTTCGTCTTCGTGATCACTTTCGTGGGCGCTCTCATCCATATCTATTCCGTTGAGCACATGGCCGACGACGAGGGCATCATACGTTTCTTCGCTTACATGAACCTGTTCGTGGGCTCCATGCTCCTCCTGGTGCTGGCCGGCAACCTGTTGCTGCTATACCTGGGATGGGAAGGCGTGGGGCTGTGCAGCTACCTGCTCATAGGCTTCTGGTATAAGGATCCCGCCAACGGCTATGCGGCGCGCAAGGCCTTCATCGTGACACGTGTCGGCGATACGGCTATGATCATAGGCCTCTTCCTGTTGTATGTCAACCTGGGCACACTCAATATACAGGATCTCATGCAGCAGGCGTCATTGAAATGGGTGGCAGGGTCACCGCCGGCCGTGGCCTCGGCCGCGCTGCTGCTGGGTGGTGCCTTGGGCAAGTCGGCACAGCTGCCGTTGCAGACCTGGCTCCCCGACGCCATGGCGGGCCCCTCACCGGTGAGCGCTCTCATCCATGCCGCCACCATGGTCACCGCCGGCGTCTACCTCATCGCACGCACAAACGTCCTCTTTACCCTGGCTCCTGCCGTGCAGATGACCGTGGCCATCATCGGCGCCGTCACACTGCTGGTGGCCGGCCTCGCCGCCCTGGGACAGCACGACCTGAAACGCGTGCTGGCATACTCCACCATCAGCCAGATAGGTTATATGTTCCTGGCCCTCGGAATAGGAGCCTGGTCCGCAGCCATCTTTCATTTTATGATCCATGCTTTCTTCAAAGCCCTCTTATTCCTCGCCGGCGGCATAGTCATCGTGGCCCTCGACGATGAACATGATATATTCAAAATGGGAGGCCTGATAAAAAAATTACCCGTCACCTTCATCACCTTTCTCATAGGCTCCGCCTCCCTCGCCGCCCTGCCATTGGTAACGGCGGGCTTCTATAGCAAAGACCAGATCCTGTGGTATGCCTGGTCGTCGGAGCATGGCAGCCCGTGGCTGTGGCTCGCAGGACTCGTAGGCGCCCTGCTGACATCACTCTACACCTTCAGGATGGTCTTCATCGCCTTTTTCGGAGAGGCTAAAACGGCCATTACCCGCAAACCCGGACTGACCACGCTCATACCGGTATCTATTCTGGCGACGTTGTCGGTCATTGGGGGATTCGTGGGACTGCCCGGCAATATGGGTAACTTTCACCCTTTCTCCACTTTTGTCGATAAAACGCTGCCGCATGTCGTGATGAATCCCGGCATGCATATGGAAACGTTTTTTCAGGTTATCTCTGGGATCGTCTCACTGGCAGGCATCTATGCGGCGTATGTGCTGTTCCTGAAGAGAAAAGGCTTCGCCGAGGCTTTCCGCAGGAGTGCAGTAAGCATATTTTTATACATGGGATTGGGATTTGACTGGCTTTACGACAGGCTCTTCGTCCGGCCTGTCGTATGGCTCTCCGAGATAGACAAAGAGGATTTCATCGACCTGTTCTATTCCGGCATAGCCGCCGTCACCGGTTTCATGCACAGCGTGATGACCCGCACCCAGACCGGCAGGCTGCGGTGGTATGTAATGGCCATATCGATCGGAGTGGTCCTGGTAGTAACCATTATACTGTATTTATGATCCTGGTTGTTCTGATACTCATCTTACTGGCCGCAGGGCTGCTGGCCTGGCTCACGGGGAAATGGAATAGCGTCGTAGCTCGGATCATCTCCCTGGCAGCGCTTCTGGCCGACACCGTCATCCTGATCATCGCCTTTGCCCTGCACCACACCTATGGCCAGGGGACCTGGCTCATCGATTATAACGTTCCCTGGATACCCCGCCTGGGCATCAGCCTTCACCTGGCCCTCGACGGCCTGAGCGTGATGATGCTGTTCCTTACTTTCTTCCTCGGTATTCTGGCCGTGCTCATATCATGGAAAGAGATACAGAAAAACGTCGGCTTTTTCCATTTCAACATCCTGTGGATACTGGCAGGCCTCGCCGGCGTGTTCCTTGCCATGGACCTGTTCCTGTTTTACTTTTTCTGGGAGCTGATGCTCATACCCATGTACTTTCTTATCGGAATCTGGGGCCATGAGAACCGCATTTATGCCTCCTACAAATTTTTCATCTTCACCCAGGCCGGCGGCCTGCTGATGTTCCTGTCGATCCTGGCCCTGTATCTCATCCACGGCCGGCATACCGGCATTTACACCTTTGATTACCAGGCGTTGCTGGGCACCACCATGTCGCCCGTGGTGGCTTTCATTGTCATGGTGGGTTTCCTGATGGCTTTCATGGTGAAGCTGCCCGTGGTGCCCTTCCATAACTGGCTCCCCGACGCCCACACCGAGGCGCCCACGGCCGGCAGCCTCATCCTCGCAGGCCTGATGCTGAAAACAGGAGCCTATGGCCTGCTGCGTTTCATCGTCCCTCTTTTCCCCGGTGCTGCCGCCACTTTCGCACCGTTGGGTATGGTGCTGGGAGTGATCGGCATCCTGTACGGCGCCAAGCTGGCCTTTGCTCAGACCGATCTTAAACGTTTGGTGGCTTATACCAGCGTGAGCCACATGGGTTTTATCATGCTCGGTGTCTTTGCTTTCAATGCGATGGCTTACCAGGGCGTGATGGTGCAGATCATCGCCCACGGCATCAGCACAGGGGCTCTCTTTATCATGGTGGGACAGATACAGGAGCGGATACACACACGCGATGTAGCCCGCATGGGAGGGCTTTGGCATCAGACTCCGGTCCTGGGCGCCATGGGTCTCGTCTTCGCCATGGCATCACTGGGGTTGCCGGGACTGGGTAACTTCATCGCCGAATTCCTCATTTTGGCCGGCACCTTCCAGACCAACATCCTCATGGCTGTCATCGCCAGCGTCGGCCTCATCGTGGCTACGATCTACTCGCTGAAGATAATACAGAAAGTGTTTCATGGCGCTGTTGATACGACCTTGAAGATGAACGACCTCAATTTGCGAGAGGCCTTCGTTATGGGTGTGATGGTCGCCGCCATCGTATACCTCGGCGTATCACCGCAACAGGTGCTGGATACGGCTAAACCGGCACTGGCAAAATCGCTCGAGGCGAAAGCCCATTATGTGCTGAAGGAGGGAAAGGTGAAAGACAAACAGAACACCTTTTATCTGCCCGCCGTGTTTGAAGCGGAACAAAAATAAACAGATCATGACAGGATTGGATTTCATATGCCTCATACCGTTACTGATCATCTCGGTAGCGCCCATCCTCATCATGGTCACAATCACCTTCGTGAGGAATTATACGGTCATCGCTGCCTTCTCGTTCCTGGCGTTCCTGCTGGCTTTCCTGTCAGTTTCTTATGTCATGCCGTATGCTCCTCATGCCATCGCTCCGCTGTTCATCTTCGACACTTACAGTTATCTTTTCACCGGCATCATCCTGTTCGGGTGTATGCTGGTGACCATCCTGTCATATGTTTACTTCCGACGGCAGAGCGTTGTGAAGGAAGAGTATTTTATCATCCTTTTTGTCTCGGCGCTGGGTGCTTCCATCCTGGCGGCGGCGAACCATTTCGTCACCTTTTTTTTGGGCCTTGAGACACTGAGCGTCACCTTGTATATTCTTATCGGCTATCTGCGGCAACGTGACCAGTCCGTCGAAGCGGGTGTCAAGTACCTCATCCTGGCCTCCGTGTCGGCGGCTATTCTGTTGTTTGGCATGGCACTGGTCTACACGGGGACGGGGACCATGAATTTCAATGAGCTGTCTTCATATTTCGTGACGGCGAAGGCTGTGTCACCCTTTATCATGGTGGGCGCCGGCATGATCATCGTGGGTGTGGGCTTTAAGCTGGCGGTGGCTCCTTTTCATATGTGGACACCCGACGTGTACCAGGGCGCCCCGGCACCGGTCACAACCTATATCGCCACCATATCCAAAGGTGCTGTGATCGCCGTCATCCTGCGTTTCTTCGTGGATATCAGGGGGCATCAGAACCATGCCCTCGTCGTTATCATCACCGTCATCGCCATCCTGTCGATGTTCATCGGCAACTTTCTGGCACTGCGCCAGACCAACATGAAGAGGCTGCTGGCCTATTCTTCT
The DNA here is from genome assembly GCA_964628285.1 of uncultured Lentimicrobiaceae bacterium. Classification (GTDB taxonomy): domain Bacteria; phylum Bacteroidota; class Bacteroidia; order Bacteroidales; family JAGONC01; genus JAPLDP01. The sequence goes on along the minus strand of CAZVNP010000043.1, from coordinate 1,655 downwards.
ATCGCCCACCTGGGTTACCTGCTGATCATGTTGCTGGCCGGCACTTCCGCCGGCATCCAGGCGGCCATCTTCTACCTCATCGCCTATATCATCACCTCGCTGGGTACCTTCGGCGTCATCGCCATCCTGTCAACTGTGCAACGCGACGCCGACAGCTTCGATGATTACAGGGGCCTCTTCTGGCGCCGGCCCTGGATAGCCATCGTGTTCACACTCACCCTGCTGTCGCTGGCGGGGATACCCATCACGGCAGGCTTCATCGCCAAGTTTTACCTGGTGCTGGCAGGTGTCGGGTCGGGGCTGTGGCTGCTGGCCTTCGTCCTCATCGTCAACAGCGTCATCGGATTATACTATTACCTGAGGGTCGTCGCCACCATGTTCCACAGCACCGGTAAAGAAAACGTGCCGGCGCTGCCTTTTCTGGGCCACGTGGTGCTGGCCGTCATCGCCGCCGTCATCCTCCTGTTGGGAGTCATCCCGGAATGGCTGTTAGATATTATCGGGAAGTTTTCATTATGACCTCACCCCCTTGCCCTCCCGCTTTTCAGCGGGACAGGCTTTCTCCTGGAAGGTGAGGGGGCTGATTGTCGATTGTCGATTTTCGACGTTAGATGTTCGAAGTGAAAATTTCGAACGTCGAAAGTCGTCGCGCCAAGTTAAGCCCATGAGAGGGGAATAAGAAAATTCTTTGAAACCGATCGAAGGATACCTTCAGGTGAACAATCCTGATTGGTAAAGCTTAACCGGCAGCCAAAACCGAATATTCCGTAGTAAGCAGAGATGTTTGCACGAAGCGTGCACAGGGAGTGTAAAAGCTGTATTATAAAGCTCCAAAATGAACAGTTTTGGCATGGAGCTTACATTGTCGAATAGATGTGAGCAGCACTATATGTCTGTGAAGAGTGAGGTCAAATTGTCCGGTCCAAGTCTGAGAGTACGGCTGATACACAAAATGAAGAAATATCCTACGACACGTCGTACGGGTTCAAACCGGGCAAGTCGCAACACCAGCCATTACAAATACTATATAAAGAGAGGCTGATAGAATTTGATGAGAAGGATGGACAAAAGCCAAGAAGCTTTGACTTTTTAGGATTTATCCATTATTGAGGTGAACCAAAAGCTGAGAGGGCATTATGAGTATTACGGAATAACATTCAACAATAGAAAATTAAACGTTTACTGTGAACAGACCAAGCGCCGGCTCCATTATTGGCTGAATCGCCATGGAGGAAAGCGTCGATGGAACTGAGAAAAGTATGTAAAGCTGATAGAAGAATGGAATCCGTTACTCAAGTCCAAGATATATCGCAGTATTCTTTAGCGAAACTGTATTCAGAGGAACCGTATGCGGGAAAACCGCTTGTATGGGTCTGTGGTGGAGCGAAGAGGTAACGAATTGCCCTATACGGAAAATTAAATGAATTTAATATGCTTAAATGTCATAATTTTGTGAGAAAAAAGCTTTATTGACCTCATTAAGTTCAAAAGAAAATTGGAACTTACTGATTTAAATATTATCATTTACGGCTTTCAAAATAAAAATTATTATATTATCAAAAAAATATATAAATCAAATTATTACCTTATTGAAAGATTTATTATACATGACGACCTAAATAATACAGCATAATTTTCGTAATGTTTCATTCGGA
>CAZVNP010000042.1:0-29176 GCA_964628285.1 uncultured Lentimicrobiaceae bacterium | reverse complement strand
ACCTGTAGACCTGCCGACCTGTAGACCTTTAACCAAACCTCCCCGTAATATAATTCTGTGTCCGCGTATCGGACGGGTTGATGAATATCTTTTTTGTCACATCATATTCGATGAGTTCGCCGAGGTAAAAGAAAGCGGTCTTGTCGCTCACCCGTGCAGCTTGTTGCATATTATGCGTGACGATAATGATCGTGTAATTTTTTTTCAGATCGAGGAGCAGGTCTTCAATTTTAGTGGTGGATATGGGATCCAGTGCCGAGGTGGGTTCGTCGAGGAGCAATATCTCGGGCTTCATAGCCAGGGAGCGGGCAATGCACAGGCGTTGTTGCTGCCCGCCCGATAAGAAGGTTCCTTTTTTATGCAGTGTGTCTTTCACCTCATCCCACAGTGCCGCCTGCTTCAGGGATTCTTCCACCAGACCGTCCTTCTCTGATTTCGACAGCTTATATCCGTTCAAGGTATATCCGGAGATGACATTCTGATAGATGCTCATGGTATTGAAGGGATTGGGATGCTGGAAGACCATGCCCATTTTCCTCCTGATTAAGGTCGGGTTGGATTCGTAAATGTTTTTGTCATCGAGAAAGATCTTACCTGATGTGGTGGCATTCTCGGTGAGTTCATGCAGGCGGTTGATGCACCTGATGAATGTCGATTTGCCGCAGCCTGAAGGACCCATGACGGCCGTGATCTGATTATTCTCAATCTCAATGTTGATGTTCTTCAGCACATGAGAACTGCCGAACCAGGCATTAAAGTCTTCCGTTCTTAGAATTGAACTTTCCATTTTCTCTCTGCCAGTTTAGTCAGAATATTTAATGTCAAAACAATGACGACGAGGATAAAGGATGCTCCCCACGCCAGGCGGTGCCATTCATCATAGGGGCTGATGGCATAATTGAAAATGATCAGGGGCAGGCTGGCGATGGGCTTAAAGATATTGGCACTCAGGAAAGGGTTGCCAAAGGCGGTGAAGAGCAGGGGAGCCGTTTCGCCTGCGACGCGGGCCACGCCGAGGATGATCCCGTTGAGTATGCCGCTCAGTCCTGCCGGCACGATAACCCAGAGAATGGTCTTGTAATAGGGCACACCCAGTGCCAGCGAAGCTTCCTTGAGCGTGGGAGGAACCAGCTTCAGTGTCTCTTCCGTCGATTTAATGATGGAGGGCAGCATCATGAATGCCAGCGCGATGCTCCCCGATACGGCCGAAAAATGCCCGAAGGGTTTAACGAACCAGAGGTAGACAAGGATGCCCATGACGATGGACGGGATGCCTTGGAGCACATCAACGAAAAGATGTGCAATGTTATATATCCGGGTCTTTGAATTCTCGCTGAAATAGATACCTGAGGTGACACCCAGAGGTACGGCTATGACAGCCGCCATAATGATGATCAGGATGCTGCCGATGAGGGCATTGAAGATGCCGCCGCCGGCCTCACCGACAGGCTTGGGCAGGCTGACCAGAAAATGCCAGTCGATCACCGAGATACCCTTCCTGAAGATATAATACAGGACGGCAACCAGCGGCACGACCGTCACCACGGTGAGCAGGATGACCAGGGCCCTGAAAGCCCCGCTACGCGATTCACGGAATTTGATTTTCTCTTTCATCACATTTCGAACCTTTTGATGATCCTGACACCTATGATATTGATAACGGTCGTGACTACAAAGAGCAGCAGCCCTGTCTCGATCAGGGCCGAAAAATAAACATGCCCGGTGGCTTCGGTGAACTCATTGGCGATGACGCTGGCCATGGTGTTGCCCGTATCAAAAAGGCCTTTTGGGATGGCATGGGTGTTACCTATAAGCATGGTGACGGCCATGGTCTCGCCCAAGGCTCTTCCCAGAGCCAGGAGGATGCCTGCCGACAGGCCTGAACGGATGTAGGGGATAATGACGTACCTGATCACCTCAAAACGTGTGGCGCCCAGCGCATAGGCAGCCTCTTTCAGCTCACGCGGCACCATGGTGACAACCAGCCGGATGAGTGACGCCGAAAAAGGAATGATCATGATGGAAAGGATAAGGGAAGCCGTCAGGATGCCCACACCGTAAGGTGCCACACCGATCTTTATCTCCAGATGCCGGACCAGCGGCACAATGGTGAAGATGCCCCAGAAGCCGAAAATGACAGACGGAATGCCTGCAATCAGCTCCACAGCATTTTTAATGAGACCGCTGAACCATCCCCTGGGATAATATTCTCCAAGGAAAAGACCCAGAGACAGGGAGAAAGGAGTGGAGATCAGGATGGCGAGAGCCGATGTCAGGAGGGTGCCTACCAGGAAAGGCAAAGCCCCAAATTCGTTGGCGACGGGATCCCAGGTCTGTCCATAAATAAACTTTAATCCAAGCGCTTTGATTGAGGGCAGTGATGAAACCAGCAGGGTAAGAAACATGCATAGCAGCAGGACGATGATGAGGAGAGCCGATAAGGATAATGTCCTGCGAAAAAGAGTTTCACGGATTATCAATCCTTTTACTGCACTTTTTTGATTGGTCTGTCCGGGCATTAATTCAATGGTGAAACGTAATAACTCCGATCTTTAGTTCCGGTATAGAATCGATCTGGTTTTCAAACAGGTAACAAAGATAAATGTTTTAGTCCGGTAATGGAAAGAAGGTGTCAAAGAGGTTCATTTCCCTCTTCTGACACCTTCCCTGACATTGAAACTATTTTCACATGAGTGATCTCCCGTTATAATTGACCAGTTGCAGACGTTTCAATGCTGCTTCGGAGGCTTCCTTAGGCAGTGGTGCATAGATAAGAGGAGTGGCATACTGCTGGCCTGTGGTGATCATCCAGTGGATCAGCTTGACCGTTCCTTTGGCCGTTGCTTCAGGCCTGTTGTCATATTGCTGGTTCTCATAAAGGAGGATGTAAGTGAAACTGGTTATCGGGTAGCCGTCTTTGGCATCCGTATTTACCAATGACACCCTGAGATCGTCAGGCAGCTTGACGGCTGCCGAAGCGCTGATGGATTGCAGTGAGGCTTCGATGAACAGGCCTGATTTGTTTTGCACCAGGGCGGCAGGTATCTTATTCTGCATGACGTAGGCCAGCTCGACATACCCGATGCTACCCGGGATCTGTTTCACCATGCCGCCGACGCCTTCATTGCCTTTGGCTCCTATGCCCACGGGCCAGTCCAGAGCCTTACCCTGTCCCGGATTGCTCTTCCACTGCGGGCTTACCTTGCTGAGGTAGTCGGAAAAGACATAGGTGGTGCCGCTGCCATCGGAACGGTGCACAACGGAAATAGCCATGGCCGGAAGCTTAATCCCCGGATTGAGGGAGGTGATGCGGCTGTCGTTCCATTTGGTTATCTTACCCAAAAAGATATCGGCAATGACATCGGGTGTCAGCTTCAGCCGAGGGTTGCCTTCCAGGTTGTACGTGATCATGACGGCACCCAGACAGGTGGGTATATGGATGACCGCTCCCGGCATCGCTTTCATCTCATCGTCACTTAACGGGGCGTCGGAAGCACCGAAATCGACGGTCTTATTCTCCAGCTGCTTGATGCCGCCGCCTGATCCGATGGACTGGTAATTGACCTTCACACCGGTTTCCTTATAATATGCATCGAACATCTTCGAGTAAAGAGGGTAGGGGAACGTAGCCCCGGCCCCTATGAGCTCTTTTACACTTTCCTGTGCCGACAACGACGGCGTGGTACCTAAGAAACCTAAAACCAGCCATGCGGTAATACCTAAAATAATCTGAGCTTGTGTTTTCATTTTCAATAGTTTATAAGTTATTAATCGGATTATTTATAAATGTAGTAAAATGTTATACGGGCGACCATGTCATAATCATTCTTGGCCTTGCCTGAGACATTGTTTTTCATGCTGCCGTATGAATTGTACCAGATATTGGGCATCAGGTGGACATTTTTTATGGGCATCCAGTCAAAACCGGCCGTGATGAAATTCTCCTTGTCACTGAATCCACCGGATGAATATAAAATGTTCGCATTGTAATCCGTATCCGGATTATAATTATCATAGCGGGCAAAATAATTGAGTTTGTTTGCGATGATCTGGCCTCTGACAAAGACCGACAACCCGAAGGGAATAATGTTGACATCTTTAGCATTTTCAGTGCCGGCCGTGGTATCCATGGCAGCTGCCTTCTGTGTCTGGCTGAACACCTCCACGCCTACCGTTACCGGATCGGACTGGTAGGCGACAAATCCTTTTATTGCCGTTTTGGATTGCTTTGTTGATGCTTTTTCATAGGTGCCCGCCATATCGATGATGAATTTCTGGTCCATGAACCTGGCATATAATTCACCATATACTTTCTTATACTTGTCGGTTTCGGGTTTTTGAGCCGTGCCGTTGGCGAGCATAAAATTATAACCATAATCACCTTTATCGTTGACTTTACCAATCCAGGCAATACCGACATCGTTCGAGCTGCATATCTTACGCATATCGGTGATGGTTTTTTCAATGCTGCGGTAGCCCCATACCGATTCCGACATCGTGGCAAAGAAGGGTGTGGAGGATTGTCCGAGCACCAGGTCGTTGTTATGGATGAAATTCTTCCAGCGGATGTTGGCAGCCTTGATGAATACCGTACGTTCACCCTGCACATCGGTGTTGCCTTCGTATGCCAAGAGTACGGAAGCGGAAAAATGTTCACTGATGTCGTAATCATAACCAAGGTATATCCTGCGAAACTGAAAGGCATCGTAATCCCTGGCCAGGCCTGAATACTGGGTATTGCCCCTGCCCAGGGAATCTGCATGCAGTTTCCAGAAATAATCACCGAAGGTGTAGCCCCATACCCTGCCCGAGGGTTTGAACTCCGAAGGCTGCTGCGTACCGGTTTTCTGGGAATAAACAGGTATGGTCATGGCAAATAAAATGATCAGGAAAAACAGCCTCCTGATTGATCTGCTTAAGTCAGGGAAAATTTGTTTTTTCATTGGAACATAGATTTAATGAATGAATAATTTTTTGTTAAATTCTTATAAACATCAGGTTATTAATATTGTAAAAAAGAGAGTGCATGTATGACTGGATTTCATCCGTTCGTTATCAATTTTGCAGCAAAGAAAATAAGGCCAGATAACCTCAATATTTCATTAATATTAAATTAGTGTTAAATCAACAACGGTCAAGGCAATGATGATCAACCTCTAACATTAATTTAATGCTGATTTAAGAGTGGTTTAACATATACTTGCTTTTTTTGTATCCTGTCCGGAATTTCAGAATAGTATGGAAGATATACCTATGTCGAGTGAAAATTCACCGGACAGCCGATTTTGATCATCGTGTTTATGAGTATCTTCGTAAAGTTGAATTTAAATGACAAAGAAATGACTCATCTTGAGACGGAACTTCAGATTCTCAGATCCGATATTGTCGATGAATGGGAGCTGGTGATCAAACAGCTGGAACGGGCCCATGAGGCGATGGAGCATTTTAACAAGGACATCATCAGCGACATAGCCACCACTGAAAAGCTGATCGACGCCTTTGAGCTGAAGGTGGACATGGACTGCGAAAACATCCTGGCGCTGTATAATCCCGTAGCCAATGATCTGCGTCTGGTCCTGGCGGTCCTTAAGATCAATTACAACCTTGAACGCATAGGTGATTTTGCATGGGGTATTGCCAAAATCGTCAGGGATGCCGAGCAACCCTTCCGGAAGGAATCACTGGAGAGTACCGAATTCATGCTTATCTTCGATACCACCATTGGGATGCTGAAAGATGCCCTGGCGGCCTTCGAGAATGAGAACGGTGACCTGGCCATGAGCATCTTCAGGAAAGACCGGATACTGGATGAACACAATAAAAACTCCATCGACATCATCCTGTCACTCATCGGTGAGTTCCCTGAAGATACCAGAAATCTTCTGCATCTGTTCTCGACATTCCGCAAGATTGAGCGGGCCGGCGATCACATCAAGAACATTTCGGAAGAGATCATCTTCTTCCTTGAAGCTAAAGTATTACGTCACAAACGAAAAAAGCATAAAACACCGACCCATGAATAATGCCGACTTCAAGGTGCTGATCGTGGATGATGAAGAGGATATCCTGGAGTTTGTCGGGTATAACCTTCGCAAGGAAGGGTATCAGACCGCCACGGCGACCAACGGCCAGGATGCCATTGCCACCGCCCGCCAGATACATCCTCATTTGATTATGCTGGATATTATGATGCCGGGCATGGATGGCATCGAGACATGCCGTGAGCTCAGGGCCATCGGAGAGCTGCGCGACAGCGTCATCATCTATTTCACGGCCAGAAATGAAGATTATTCGCAAATTGCAGGCTTTGAAGCGGGTGCCGATGACTACATCACCAAGCCCATCAAGCCCCGGCTGCTGGTGAGCAAGGTCGCCGCCCTGCTGCGACGTTTCAGGACAGAAGAATCGACAGGCATTGTTTATACCGCCGGTGATCTGACCGTGGATATGGAGAAATACCTTGTATATTATAAGGGTAAAAGAATCATACTTCCTAAGAAAGAGTTTGAAATGCTTTCGCTGCTCGTTTCCAAACCCAACAGGGTGTTCACCAGGGACGAGATATACCACAGGATATGGGGCGATGACGTATTCGTGGGGGAAAGGACAATTGATGTGTATATACGCAAAATACGAGAGAAGCTGGGAACAGATAACCTCAAGACCATCAAGGGGGTAGGGTATAAATATGAAGAATGAAAAATGAAAAATGAAAAATGAAAAATCCAAAGCCATATCAACTGGTTTTTTTGGCGTCAGCTGTCATTCTTGTATTTTATCTGGTTACCTTTTGCATCATCAGCCTGATTGTGAACGCGCATATCGACTGGCTTATCCTCGTCTTGCCGGCTTTAGTCCTGTTCGGCGTTTCTTTTTTTGCTTTCTCCGTCATCTTTAAGAAATACATACGCGACCGGATCAAGCTGGTTTATAAGACCATCCATACCCTCAAACTGTCCCGGGCCGAGAAACATCTAAAGGTTAGCCTGAAGGAGGATCCCATTCACGCCGTCAGCGAGGAGGTCATGAAACATGCTGTTCAGCAGCATGATGAGCTTGAGAAGTTGCGCAGCCAGGAAGCCTACCGCCGTGAGTTCCTGGGTAACGTGTCGCACGAGCTCAAAACACCTATCTTCAATATTCAGGGATATGTGCTGACATTGCTGGAGGGGGCTTACAAAGACCCTGAGGTCAACAAAGTCTATCTCTATAAGACAGAAAAAAACGTGGAACGGATGATCACCATTGTGGAAGATCTGGAGGTCATCGCCCAGCTGGAGACAGGGAAACTCAGCATCGACTATTCCACTTTCGACATTGTGACCCTGTCACATGAAGTTTATGACCTGCTGGAGGATAAAGCCAGGCAACGCAGCATCCGTCTTATCTTTCAGGATGGTGTCGGCAGGGACACGCATGTTCTTGTTCATGCCGACAAGGATCGCATCAAACAGGTGCTAATCAATCTCATCGACAATTCCATCAAATACGGCAAGGCCGAAGGCCGCACCAAGATGAGCTTCTACGATATGGATGAGAACATCCTGGTGGAGGTCTCCGACGATGGCATCGGCATCGCAGCGGAGCACCTGCCGCGGTTGTTCGAACGTTTCTACCGCGTGGACCAGAGCCGCTCACGAAACATGGGCGGCTCGGGCCTGGGTCTGGCCATCGTCAAGCACATCATCGAATCACACCAGCAAACCATCAACGTGCGCTCCAAACCGGGCGTGGGATCGACATTCTCATTTACACTCGCCAAGGGTAACACGCGTTAATCTCCTTCTGAAACAACCATCACGGGAAGTCTGCGAAAAAGATAACGGCCGGGTTCATACATGATTTAGGAGCGAGATCAAAAGGAAAAACAAGCCACTTATGATTTTTCAAAACAAAATATTTGCACCTTGTCCAATGTATCATTATATTTGATAAATTTTTCAATGAACGCCTTTCATATTAAATAAATAAAGAATGATCATCATGAAAAGAAGAATGACCCTTACCAACCTGGATGCCGGCTTTGGTATCCTCAATTTTTCCGACTTTCTCGTTCCGGAGATCAAAAGAAGATTTACGGATGCCCGCGTCAATGAGGTTCTTTTCATTCCGTATGCTTACAATGAGAGCCTTTATAATACGTATATCCGGGATGTCATCGAGCTCTTTGCCCTGGCTAAAGTAAATGTCAGGCTGATCACCGAAGGCGATCCGGCCACCATGATACAAAATGCCAAAGGTCTAGTGATAGGTGGGGGTGATATGGAGAAACTTCTGGAGGGTCTCGTCATGCATCTATCCCTGTTGAAACAGAAAATAGCTGCCGCTGTTCCATATATGGGATGGAATGAAGGCAGCGTGGCGGCCTCACCCTCATATGTCGTGCCGGCCGTCATACCGGTCAGCCCCAGATGTATTGGCGCCATTGACTTCCAGATCTATACACATTATGTGGACTCCCCACCCAACAGGCTGGAGATAAAAAACTTTCTCCTCAATCATCGCAACGACAACCCGCCTGTTCTGGAGGTGTATTGCATGACGGATGAACCGGGAGGATCGGGCATACGCCTGGAGGATGACAATGAAGGTCTTATTTATGGCCCCGGATCCGATCCTTCGTCCATCATTAAATTCAAACTGTCGGGCTTGAATCTGGTGACATTCTGATGCGTCGTGTCAATGTGTTATGTCATTTGAACACCACTACCTGTAACATGAGGTTTTCCGTCGGATTGTTTGTTTTAGGCTTTCTCCTGCTCTCCTGCCGGTTTCTTTTACATGGCCAGACAGGCACCGACACCCTCACCGATTACAAACAGGCCTATACACTCATCAACGAGCGCAAGTACCCTGAAGCCATTGAAAAATACCTTTCCTTTATCAGCACTGAGCAGTCCTCGGCACGACCTGATATGAACAAAATATCGGAAAGCCTCAACAATATCGGTATCTGCTACTATCTGATGAACAACTACCATGAAGCCATTCAATGGTATAAAAAGGCCCTGGCAGAAGATATCAAAGCCGCCAATGCCAAAAACATCGCCACACGCTTCAGTAACATCGGCCTGGCTTATAAAAAGCTGGGCAATTACGACAGCGCGGTGACCTATTACAATAAAGCCTTGGCATTAGACATAATAAACAGGGATACTCAGGATATTGCCAAGTCGTACAACAACCTGGGCTCCATTTATGACTCCTGGGGGCGTTATGATTCGGCCATTCTTCTCTATAAAAATTCCCTCCGGCTTAAGCAACATCTGAAAGATTCGGCCGGCATGGCTGTCTCGCTGAATAACATAGGGCTCGTGTACCAGGCCTGGGGAAAGAACGACGAAGCCATCCGGTTCATCGAAGAAGCTCTCGCTATCGACAGGGCTTTGGGGAAAACAGGGGAGATACCACGGCGGCTGAACAATATTGGTCTTATTTACAATCAGAAGAATCAATACGATAAAGCCCTGGGATACTTTCATGAAGCTTTGGCCATGGCCCGTGAGCAGAAAAACGATGACATGATCGCCGTGCTGTATGCCAACATCGGAACCAGCTATTCCGGGCAAAAGAAGTATGATGAGGCCATCAGATACCTCCGTCTGGCGCTGGAAATATACCAGAAAATGGGACGGCAGGTCAGCATTGCGGCCGTCTATGCCAGCCTGGCTGAAATTTACAGGGCTACGGGCGAATATAATCAATCGATCAGATTCCTTTCACAGAGCAGTGAGATAGCCGAACAGATCGATCTGAGAGACCAGCTCAAGAACAATTACCTGTTATATTCCGACATCTATGCCGCCACGGGTAATTTTCCTGAGGCGCTGAATTACTTTAAAAAGTATGTTACCGTCAGGGATACCCTGTATTCAGAGGAGATACACAAGCAGATCGCCGATTTCCAGCTCAGGTATGAAACCGAGAAAAAAGACAATGAGATCACCCTGCTCAGGCAGAAAGAGGTGATCCAGGCTTTGATGATTAAAAAGGACAGGATATACCGAAACTCACTCATCGGCATCATCGGGCTGCTGGTCTTGCTGGCTGTTGTTATCTACCTGAGCCTGAGACAGAAAAGACGTGACAATCAGATCATCGGCCGGGAAAAAGATCAATCGGAAAAGCTTCTGCTGAACATCCTTCCTGCCGGCATCGCTCATGACCTTAAGGAAAAAGGCAGCACAGAGCCCCAGCTCTATCAGCATGTGACCGTATGTTTTTCGGATATCGTCGGCTTCACCGAACAGTCGGCACAACTTGAACCCAAGATACTCATCGAGGAGTTGAACAATATTTTCACTGCCTTTGATAACATTATAGAGAATCATCATTGTGAGCGCATTAAAACCATCGGTGATTCGTATATGGCGGTTTGTGGCCTGCCCGAAGAAAATCCGGATCACGCCGTACAGATCATTCGAGCCAGCGTGGAGATGGTGCAGTATCTTGAGAAGAAGAACCTCGAATCGCAGATTGAATGGCGCATGCGCGTAGGTATTCATTCAGGGCCTGTCATCGCCGGCGTGGTGGGGATAAAGAAATACATTTATGATGTCTTTGGCGATACCATCAACACGGCATCGCGCATGGAAGCCTCTTCCGAGCCCATGCGCATCAACGTCTCGGAGGTGACCTATAACCTCGTCAGGGATCAGTTTAAATTTGAAGAAAGAGGTGCCCTGGAGGTGAAGGGCAAAGGGACGATGAACATGTATTTCATCAAAGTTTGACGGGAGTTTCTTTCGGTGCCGGCAAGCCCTTCCAGATCAGTTCCTTCCTGAATTGCTCCACATCGTTCTTAACTGATATAATGATCTCCTCGGCTTTATGGAATTCCAGTATCCTGAATCCCGACAGATTGGGCTTGCAATAGATATCAATGGGATGGTTTATCTCCCTGTGCCTGATGATCTCTTTCTGCATGATAATGAAAGTATCGTGCAGCATCTGCAAGGCATGGGGAGGCTTTTTTCTGAGGATGACCTCATCACCGCTGGCATCAATCCCGATGATAAAATCGTTTTTCCCTATCAACAGGTCAAAAGGCACGGGATTGATCACACCACCGTCGATATACAATGTTTCCCTGTACTCATAAGGCTGGAACAGTCCGGGTATGGAAATGCTTGCCCTGATAGCCGGCACAAGATCGCCTTTTTGAAAAACATACTCTTCCTTGTTCCAGTAATCGGCGGCAACAATTTTCAAAGGTATTTTAAGATCCTCAAAACGTTGTACAGGTAAGGTGTCGCGGAGGAATTTTTCTATCTTCCTGCCACGTATCAGGCCGGGAGAACGCAATCTGTTCAGGTCGAACACCTTGGTAAAGTCATGGAGAGTGAAGCGTTTGGCAAGAGCATGTAATTCCTTTCCGGTCATTCCACCGGCGTAATAGGCCCCGATGAAAGCGCCCATGCTGGTGCCGGCCAGGGCATTGACCGGTATACCCAGTTCATCGAGGACCTCCAGGTAGGCAATGTGCGCAAATCCCTTGGCACCGCCGCTGCCGAGAGCCAGTCCTATTTTCATATCCTGTGATTTTTTATCGTTAAAATGGATTCAATTGAATGTTTGAAAAATATTTATCGTAATATTACAGGGATTTTTTACAGTATAACAAAATAATTAACCGGTTTGTTATGGAACAGGAAAGTTTTAAGGTATACCGTTACCGTTGGGTCATTCTGATGGCTTTCATGCTGGTGGTCATTGTTAACCAGTTACTCTGGATCACTTTTGCCCCCATAACGGGATCTGCCGCTGCCTTCTATGGTGTTTCCGATCTCGGTATAGGGCTTTTGTCGATGAGCTTCATGATCGTCTATATTTTTGTTTCCATCCCGGCTTCCTGGGTCATCGACACTTATGGTTTCCGCACGGCGGTGAGCATCGGGGCGGTGCTGACGGGTGTTTTCGGCTTCACGCGGGGCTTATGGGCTTCCAATTACACCCTCGTTTTGCTATCACAGATCGGTATCGCCGTCGGGCAGCCTTTCATCCTTAACGCGGTGACCAAGGTGGCGGCGCGGTGGTTTCCCCTTGGTGAGCGTGCCACGGCGACAGGCTTCGGCTCGCTGGCCATGTATGTCGGCATCATCGCCGGCATGGCCGTCACGCCCTTTCTCGTCATTCATTCCGGCATTCAGGATATGCTTTTCGTTTATGGTTCTATAGCGATCGTCAGCGCCGTGTTGTTTGTGATCCTGGCCCGTGAGCATCCGCCCACGCCGGCATGTCCGCCCGGGCAGGAAGAACGGTCACTCGTTTTCGACGGCCTGCGGCAGTCACTGCATAAAAGAAATTTCATCCTGCTCATGATCATCTTCTTTATCGGCCTGGGTGTTTTCAATGCCGTCACCACGTGGATAGAAGATATCCTGCGTCCCCGTGGTTTCACCATCACGCAGGCGGGAATGGCCGGCGGGCTGATGGTCATCGGCGGCATCGCAGGCGCTGCGATCCTGTCGACATTGTCGGACCGTTACCGTCGCCGCGTTCCTTTCATCATGCTGGCACTGGCGGTTTCCAGTCTGGGCCTGCTGGGCATTACTTATGCCACCAGCTATTGGTTCCTGCTCGTGTCGGCTTTCGTAATGGGATTTTTCCTGCTGAGTGCCGGCCCCATTGGCTTTCAGTATGGTGCCGAGATAGCTTACCCGGCTCCCGAGGGTACCTCCACGGGATTACTGTTGCTGACGGGCCAGATATCCGGTATTGCCTTTATTTTTGGGATGGATCTGTATAAATCCCCTTCCACGGGCTCTATGACGCTCTCACTGCTGGGCCTCACCGTCCTGATGATCGTCTCGCTTTACCTGGCCACCAGGCTCAGCGAATCATCATTACTGACGGGGACACAACCGGAAGATGCCCTGTCATAATTTATTTGTCTGTCGCCATTTTCTTGAGGACCTCCTGCTGCAAGGCTTGCGGAAGAGGCAGGTATTTGTGGAACTCCATCGAGTAGGAGGCTCTGCCGCTGGACAGGCTGCGCAGTTGCGTGGCATAACCGAACATCTCCATCAGGGGTACAATACCGGCGAGTTTCTGCGATCCTTTCCGGTAACGGCGCATGGCTTGGATTTTACCACGGCGGCGGTTGAGGTGGCCGACAATATCGCCGATGTATTCATCAGGGGTGTTCACCTCCACTTTCATGACCGGCTCAAGGAGTATGGGGCCGGCTTTCATGAAGGCCTGTTTGAAGCCTATCGAGGCACAGGTCTGAAAGGCCATGTCCGATGAGTCGACAGGATGAAAGCTGCCGTCGAGAAGAATCACCCTGACATCCACCACCTGATAACCGGCGAGGATACCTTTTTCGAGTGTTTTCCGGATACCTTTGTCAACCGATTGAATGAATTCGGCAGGGATGACGCCGCCCCTGATCTTATCGATAAATTCATAACCTTTACCCTCATTGGGTTCGACGCGAAGTACCGTATGGGCATACTGTCCCTTGCCTCCGGTTTGCTTCACGTGCCTGTAATTCGATTCCGCTTCGCCCGTCACGGTCTCCCTGAAAGCCACGGCAGGCTCCCCCGTTTCGACCGCGACGTTGAATTCATGCCTCAGCCTGTCGACGATGATCTCGAGATGGAGCTCGCCCATGCCGGCCATGATGGTCTCACCGGTTTCATCATTGTATCTGAAGGTGAACGAGGGATCCTCATTGGCCAGTTTGCCAAGGGCTTCGCCGAGCCTGCTCTGATCCTTGTTTGACTGTGGCTCTATTCTCATCTCGATGACCGTCGGCGGAATATGTATCGGCTCGAGGTGCAGGGGGTGGTGACCGTCGCACAAGGTGTCGCCGGTTTTGGTATATTTCATCCCGATGAGCGCCACAATATCGCCGGGGCCTCCTTCACCGGTCTCTTCCCTGTCCTTGGC
This sequence comes from uncultured Lentimicrobiaceae bacterium, assembly GCA_964628285.1. Lineage (GTDB taxonomy): Bacteria > Bacteroidota > Bacteroidia > Bacteroidales > JAGONC01 > JAPLDP01. The sequence goes on along the minus strand of CAZVNP010000042.1, from coordinate 15,283 downwards.
ATGGATCTTATAAATGCGTCCGGTGCGTTCATATTTGTTTTTGGTCGAGTTCAGCAGTTGCATGCCACCCTTCAGCGTTCCCGAGAAGATTCTGATGAATGTCTGCTGCCCCACGAAAGGATCGTGTATGATCTTAAAAGCCAGAGCCGCAAAGGGATCTTTTGCAGAGGGGTTGCGTGAATGGACCTTTTCCGGGTCGTCGACGTCGGTGCCGACGACGGCCCCCACGTCGACGGGTGAGGGCAGATAGTCGGTGACGGCATCGAGCAGCGGCTGTATCCCTTTGTTTTTGTAAGCGGCGCCGCAAAAAACAGGCGTCACCAGCAGCTTCAGCGTGGCGTCACGTAAGGCTTTCTTCAACAGTTCCGCCGTCACTTCCTGATCCTCCAGGAATAGCTCCAGTACAGTCTCGTCATATTCGGCCAACTTCTCCACCAGACGGCCGCGGGCGCTCTCACAAGCTTCACGGTAACCATCGGGCAGAGGGGATTCTACATTACCGGACTCGTTAAAAAGCAGGGCTGTCCGTTCAATAATGTCGATGACACCGCTGAAATCCTCTTCCGTTCCGATGGGTATTTGCAGCGCCACGGCGTTGGCGTCGAGATGACTGTTCATCTGGGCGATGACCTCTCCGAAGTCGGCGCCGGGACGGTCCATCTTATTGACGAAGGCAATACGCGGCACACGGTAACGGTCGGCCTGGTTCCACACCGTCTCGCTCTGGGGTTCCACGCCGCCGACGGCACAGAATACGGCCACCATGCCGTCGATGACGCGCAGCGAACGCTCCACCTCCACAGTGAAATCAACGTGCCCCGGGGTGTCGATGATGTTGATCTGAAAATCTTTCCAGAAACAGGTGATGGCCGCCGAGGCGATGGTGATGCCCCGTTCCTGCTCCTGTTTCATGAAGTCCATAGTAGCCTGACCATCATGCACTTCACCTATTTTACGGTTCGTGCCTGTGTAATAGAGTATCCTCTCCGTTACCGTTGTTTTACCGGCATCGATATGTGCGGCGATGCCTATATTGCGCAATTTCGTGAGTAGCATTCCGGTTTGAGTATTGAGATAAAGGGCGCGAAATTACGGAAAATCACAAATCACAAATACAAAATAAATCACAAATTACAAAACCTCACCCCCTAACCCCCTCTCCTGGAAGGAGAGGGGGAATGATTTACTGATTCGGGATTTCTTTCGGTCCGCATTTTATATGCGACAATCCCCAAAAAATGACATGATTATAGCAGGGAATGATCACCGCGGACTGTAATCATGTCGCACCTTCGGGGCTTAGTTATATATCGATAATAATATAATTGGATGAGATACGACTTTTCATTTTCGACGTTTGAATTGGAACATCATGGTGTCGCCTGAAAGGCGGCAATCAACAGCCCGGGGTGAAGCCCCAGGTGAAGGCATGGCAACACAACGCCCCTCTCCTTTTAAGGAGAGGGGTCGGGGGTGAGGTTTTAATCGCACTTTTCACTATTTTCGCTCCTTCTTTGACCAATTCATGCTTTTGATTGTTATAACTCTTACATAACAATCAATCATTCAACAATAAAACAATCATGAACAGCTCGCCGGTCATAGAGGTGAAGAATGTCAGCAAATCGTTCAAGACCGTACAGGCGGTGAAGAATGTGACCCTGCGCATCGGGCAGGGTCAGTTCGTCGCCATTCTGGGTCCCAACGGTGCGGGTAAGACAACGCTGGTGGAGATGATCGAAGGGATACAGAAACCCGACAAGGGGGAGGTTCTGATCCTTGGAAAACACTGGCAGGGTCATGAGGATGAGCTGCACCGTGTCATCGGTTTATCGTTGCAGGAGACACGTTTTGTCGAGAGGCTGACGGTATGGGAGACGCTGCGTCTTTTTGCCAGTTTTTTCGGGCTGGGGCAGGACAGGGCCGCCATGGTCATCGAACTGGTGGGGCTGGAGGACAAAAGAAAAGCGTATGTCATGCATCTGTCGGGAGGACAACGGCAACGGCTGGCGCTGGGGCTGGCCCTGCTCAACAATCCCAGGATACTGCTGCTCGACGAGCCCACCACCGGTCTGGATCCCAATGCTCGGCGCGAGGTGTGGTCCATACTCCTGAGGCTCAAGGAGCAATCCAAGACCTCGCTCATCCTCACCACCCATTATATGGAAGAGGCCGAACGCCTGTGCGATTACATCATCATTATGGACTATGGCAACATCCTCAGGGAGGGCACCCTGAACCAGCTGCTCTTAGAGGACGATGAATTTACAACCATCGAGTTCTCCTTCCGCGACGATAGCCCTTCTCCTGAAACCCTGCAACATGAATCACCGTTTTCGTATCACTGGGATCCGGCGACACAAAAAGGTTTGCTGACCCTTCATCAGGTCGAAGCCGACCTGCCTGGTTTTCTGGAATTTTTAAAACACAGGGGAGCGCACCTCAGGCACCTGGAATGCCGCAGGAAAACCCTCGACGACTTGTTCATCTCACTAACCGGCCGGCATCTGCATGAATAAGATCATCCAATATAAACAGCTGTTTCAGCTTATCTCCGCCTATTTCTGGGAGACCATCCGCGAACCGGGCGTGCTGTTCTGGGGCATCGTCTTTCCCATGCTCATGTCGCTTGGATTGGGCATAGCCTTCACCCAGAAAGCCAACGTGGTCAGCAACATAGCCATCGTCGAAGCCACCACGGGACAGTATACAGTGCCACCCCAAAATCATTTGATAGACGATTTCCTTAAACATACCACCGTGACCCAGGCACTGCGCGACACCACGACTCTGTATAAGATCACCATCCCTGACGAGAAAATGGGCAACACCACCTTTTTATTCCGCAAAACCACGTGGCAGCAGGCCATGGTGCTTTTAAAACGTGGTAATCTGAGCGTGGTGATGACGGAGCAGGACGACAGTATCAGGTACCATTTTGATCCACTCAACCCCGATGCGCAACTGACCTATCTCAAGCTCTCGCGGATCATCGGCCCCGGTGGATCGGTCATCAGCCAGAGCAATGACAATGTCGCCCCGCTCACCGTCAGCGGCACACGTTACATTGATTTCCTGGTGCCCGGCCTTATCGCCATGGGGGTGATGATGTCGACCATGTGGGGACTGAGTTATACGATCATTGAAAAACGGTCCAAGAAATTACTGCGGCGCATGGTCGCCACGCCCATGAAAAAATCCCATTTTCTTATTTCGATGGTCACCGTGAGGGGAGGCATGAATTTCATTGAGTCGGCCATGCTCTTTCTTTTTGCCGCCATTGTTTTCGGCATCACCATTCAGGGCAGCGTCGCCGCCCTGCTGGTTGTTTTCCTTGCCGGAAACATTGCTTTTGCAGGGATTGCCATTTTTATTTCATCCCGCACGGCCAACACCGAGATAGGCAACGGCTATATTAATGTGGTGGTCATCCCGATGATGGTTCTCTCCGGTATCTTTTTCAGCTATCATAACTTCCCCGATTGGGCCATTCCGGTAATAAAAAAACTGCCTCTCACCATCCTCGCCGATGGATTGAGAGGCATTTTCATCGAAGGTGCAGGCTTTGCAGGCATAGCGTTGCCTTCCCTCATTCTTTTCGCCATAGGTGTGGTGTTCTTTTTTGCCGGACTCCGGATCTTCAGATGGCATTGAGCACATCACTTTCTTCCCGGCAGGCCGGCATCGTCATGCTTTTTCCGGAAGCGGGAATTGAGCTTTTACCACACCCACCAGGGAGTCAGCGTGCTGCCGCCATAAACTATCAGATCGAACACAACATGTCCGGTGGCGGGGAAGATGACATTGCGCGAATATTCCTTGATGACGCCGAAGATCAATCCGCTGAGGAACGTCCAGATAAGCAAAAAAACAAAGTCGGTCTTAAAGACGCTTTGCAGTGCCGCAAACAAGGTCACTTTATATGCCGTGTGAGCCGCTGTGGCCAGCACCACCGATGCGGTTACGTTTATCTTCCTGAGCTGTGCCTGAAGGAAACCGCGGAATAACAGTTCTTCAACCGCCCCGATGGCGGCGGCCGTCACGGCAAATGATGTCAGCTTCGACGGGAATACCGGCAGGTGGATGTATTCGCGATAGAGCATGCCAAGAAGCAGCCCTGTCAGGAAAACCACGGGCAGATACATTTCCGTTCTACGGGTGATGGCCCGAATATCGAAGACAGTGAGAAAATCCCTGAGAGAGCGGATATAGATACCCACTATCAATGCCGGAACAATCAGAAAGGATAACCCCCATGGAAAAGAAAAATGTGAATGGAGCGGGAACCAGATGAATGACAACAGACCGCCCAGAAATAAAACGGATTCAACGGCCACCGATAACTTTGATCTGCCAGGTTTTGTCAGGATGTCACGAATTATGATCATCTTCTTCTGATGAGAATAAAGATCACTCCCACAAGCACCAGCAACGGGATAAAAAGCAACAACCGCCCCGATCCGAGGCACAGCCCGCCCACGCTGTTGGGAATGACCGTTGTGAAAGGCATGGTGGCATGCAGCCGGGCAAGACGCGTCGAATCGCTCTCAAGGTATTTATCAGGCAAAGACAGGTAATTCAGGTTCTTCATCACAGGCAAGGCGGTCGTATCCGGCTCCATACCCGAAATGATCAGACCCCTGAGGTGCTTTAAGGTCTTTAAGGGTTGAAGGTCATGGATGTTAATGCAGCCGGTCAGCTCGATGACCCTGATATCCTTATGCGCGGGGAAGAAGGCTTTAAAAGCATCCTGCCTCGTTTTAACAGGAAATGAAAACCATAATAGCGAAGGTATGCGGTTGACCACCGTGATATCGGTCAGGCTGTCACACATGGCAAAACTCAGAAACCTCAGGGTATTAATATCACGTAAGAGGCTGATATCGGTCAACGAGTCGCATCCGAAGCAATAGAGCTCTTTGAGAAAAGAAGAATGCCGCAGAAAATCGAGATTCTTAATCCCTGCTTTTATTAAGGTAAGTGACTCCAAATGATCATTCAGTTCGAGGGTCTCGCCATCGGCAGGTTGTCGCATGTCATAGATCATCAGGGTCCTGAGATCGGGAAGAACGGACAATCTGTTCAGCTCATCCAGTGTGTTGATGTTCATGCATATCAGATCCAGATGCTTAGATTGTAAGATCTTATCCAGGAGTTTGTTGTCCAGGGTAAAACCGGGTGCGAAGAGCCATTCAGGATCAAAAATGTCAAATAACTTATCCGCATTCAGGCTGTTGCCGCCGAGAATGATTCCCAGACGGGGTTTGGTGACCGCTATTTCGCTGAGGTAGTTGACGTAATCATCCGGTATATCGCCGCTGATATAAAGCGACCGCAGGTCTTTTATCTCCCGGGCATCAAGATGCTCCAGCCACTCTCGCAAACGTTCCGATTCGTCTATATTAATGGCGATCAGATGACCGTTTAAAAAATATTTGAATCCCTCCATGTTGAATTTCAGGTCACGGCCATCGGTCATTAAATATCTGTACGTGAAATCATCACCCTTCATCATGTAAATGAGATCTTTATCGAACACGGGCAATGCCGACAAGCTGTCGGCTGTATTCCCGGCCCACCAGGTGACATTGGATTTTGAATAGTTGGCATACGATTCCGCTCCTTTCAACCTGACGATCTGATAATTGGTTTTCTTATAAGTGGTGAGATAGAGTATCGCGACAAGTACAATCATCAGGATGATGATCACCCAGAAGGTTTTGTTTTTTTTACGGTCCATGGATATTGGAGATTGTTTCACTGTTTAAAATTATAAATAATCGGGATAAAAAACAAAACATCCTCATCCATTGTTACAAAATAACCGGTATTACTGACATAAGGCATGGAATAACATCTTTTTTGCGAAACAAACTGCAAAGGGTATTGTTTGCAATTTCCTGTCGGCCGGCTTAAATTTACAACGTCATTCGTTGAAAATGATTAATTATAAACTGCCCGATTTGAAAAAGTTTGAAGCGGAAGTACGTCTGGCGAGGGAAATGAAGCTGCTCGATGCCACTATGACCGGCCGGCGGCTTCAACCATTCAGAGCCGCTATGTTGTTACTTACCGTTACAATCATTTTTTATGAAAACACCTGATCCTGTTGAATTAGACATCGATCTTGCAACTTTTAATGAACATGTGGCAGCCCACATCCCGGGATTGATCGATTCCGACACCCTCACACGTAAAAAGGCCAGGGAGACCCTGATGGTGATGGGAAAGGATGTCTTGCCGCAGATCTACAGGCTTTTAGCGTCAAAGAACAGGGTACTGCGTTGGGAAGCCGCCAAGATCATCGAGCTGACAGGCAGCAGACGGTCCATGCCTGTCTTGCTTGAATTGCTTGAAGACAATGAAAGTGACATCCGGTGGATCGCTGCCGAAGGGCTGATAAAAATTGGCCGGCGGAGCATTGTCCCTTTATTGCATATTGTCATCAATAAAAACCAGTCCGTTTACCTCCGGGTGGGTGCTCATCATGTTTTGAATCATCTGCTGAATGCAAAAGAAAAGAAGGAACTGGGCACTTTAATGCATTCTCTGAGTAATCGGCTTGAATCGGGGGAAATGATTTCTGTCGAGGTCTCGAAAGCTTTAGGAAGAAGCTTTAAATGATGTTTTCATTTCCTGCGCAGGCGCAAGGCGTTTGATATCACCGATACGGAGCTGAAGCTCATGGCGGTGGCAGCTATCATGGGACTGAGCAGCAGGCCGAACAAGGGGAAGAGGACACCGGCGGCAATAGGGATGCCGATGGTGTTGTATATGAAGGCGAAGAACAGGTTCTGACGGATATTATGCATGACGGCACCGCTCAGCTCGCGGGCTCTGACGATGCCGTTCAGGTCACCCTTGACGAGGGTGATGGAAGCGCTCTGCTTGGCTATATCAGTGCCGGCGCCCATAGCTATTCCGACATTGGCAAGAGCCAGGGCAGGAGCGTCGTTGATACCGTCGCCGGCCATGGCCACTATCTTCCCTTTATCCTGCCACGCTTTTACCGCATTATACTTATCCTCGGGAAGACATCCTGCCCTGTATCCGTCGAGTTTTAACTCACGGGCGACAGCCTCCGCAGTAAGTTCATTATCACCGGTAAGCATATGAACCTCTATCTCCATTTTCTGCAATGACCTGACAGCGTTATAAGAGGTTTCCTTGATCGTGTCGGCAACACTAACGACGCCCGCAACGCTGCCGTCCACGATGAGGTACATCACCGTTTCGCCTGCCTTCTGCATCTCGTCAATCATTTTTACCTTGTCGGCAGGGATGATGGCCGCATGTTCCTCCATCATACGGTGATTGCCCAGGCTCACTTTCTTACCCTGATAAACGGCACTGACACCTTTACCTGTGATCGATTCGAACTGCACTACTTTTTCAGGATATATTTTTTTCCTGTGGGCGCCCCTCACGACAGCCGTTGCAATGGGATGCTCGCTGTTGGCTTCCAGCGAGGAAGCGATTCGTAATACATCATCGTCACTCATCCCGTTAAAAGACCGGTAAGTCTTGAGTGACGGCTTACCTTCGGTGAGGGTGCCTGTCTTATCGATGATCAGGGTGTTTATTTTCGTCATCTGCTCGATCACCTTGGCGTCTTTCACCAGCACGCCCGATTGTGCGGCACGGCCCGTACCGACCATCACCGACATGGGTGTGGCCAGGCCCAGAGCACAGGGACAGGCGATGATAAGCACCGAGACGGCGTTGACGAAGGCATACACATAAGCCGGCGCCGGACCCCATAAAGCCCAGATGATAAAGGTGACAACAGCCACTCCCACCACGATGGGGACAAAATATCCCGATACCTTGTCGGCCAGATTCTGTATGGGCGCACGTGAGTGGCTCGCCTCGTTCACCATATCGACGATCTGCGATAACAAAGTGTCTTTGCCCACCTTCTCAGCTTTCATGATGAACACAGTATTGCCGTTAATAGTGCCACCTGTCACCCTGTCGCCTGTAACCTTGTCAACAGGGATGGGCTCTCCCGTGATCATACTTTCGTCGACCACGGCATGGCCTTCACTTATGATACCATCGACAGGTATTTTACCTCCTGGTTTTACTTTCAGCATGTTGCCGGCCTCCACTTCGTCAAGTGGCACTTCTGTCTCCTTACCATCCTTGACGAGGATGGCCACCGGAGGGACAAGATCGAGGAGCGCCCTGATGGCTGAGTTGGTCCGGGAGTGCGCCCTCAATTCCAGAACCTGCCCCAGCAATACCAGGGTGAGGATGACGGTGGACGCTTCAAAATACAACCCCACATTGCCGTTGGTATCTTTGAACTGGGGCGGGAAAATACCCGGAAAAACCAGGGCTATGACACTGAAGAGAAATGAAACAGCCACGCCCAGCGATATCAGTGTCCACATATTGGGCGACCGTCTGATGACGGAGCTCCAGCCGCGTTTGAAGAACTCGCCGCCGGCATAAATAATGACAGGCAGGGCCAGCACCCCCTCAATCCAGTGCCAGGCTCTTACAGGCATGACGCTCTCCAAATGGATGGTTTTGATCATCCCTGCCATGGCGATGAGAAACACAGGGAGAGTAAAGGCCACCGCTACCACGAAGCGCTGCAGCATTTTCCTGTAGGCTCTGTTCTCTTCCTCTGCCGGCGTACCCGTTTCAGCTATCAGATCCATGCCGCATTTGGGGCATGTGCCGGGTCTGTCGCTCTTGACCTCGGGGTGCATGGGGCATGAGTATACCCTCTTGCTCTCTTTTTTATGCCTACCGGCACTGTCATGGTGAGATGGCGACGGTGCAGCCATGTGCCCGTGAGGCACCGCCGTCATGCCGTGCCCCGGATGATCACCGTGCTCGCCCTCTTCTCCGCCTTCTTCGAGAGGTATGAGTTTCATGTGACACACAGGACAGAACCCGGGAGCATCGTAAAGCTTGTCGCCTTCGCATCTCATGGGACAGTAATATTTCACTGCCCCGTTTTTAACTGGACCAACTGTCATGAGGTCAAATCCTTTTTCTTATCGAGATATTCTTCCTTATTAATTTCACCCCTGGCATAGCGCTCTTTCAATATGTCAAGCGGTGACTTGCCTTTTTCTATCTTTGTTTTGTTTTGATTGGCAAGGGTGACGATAAGCCATATGACCAGGCCTATAACGATCAGGCCGAATATCCAACCGAATCCCATGAACCAGCCTAAACCCATGCCATAACCATGATGCAATCCGTACATATACATAATAACCTCCTGTAAAATTAATAATTCATCATATAGCCACTCATGATATCGCTGGGAAAATTTTCAGTGACGATATCATTCAATTGTTGTTTTTGAGTGGTATTGAGCACTCCTTCCATGTTCAGCGCCGTTTGATACGCGCCCATGGCGATCCTGGTGCTCATCTCATTGCACTTCGTCAACTGGTCAGCAATAGCATCAGGCGAGGCGCCGCTTTTAACCAACTGTTTAAGGTTAATCTGACCCTTTATCAGGGACGCATCCAGATCAATTTTTTGTTTGAGGAAATTCATCTGCATGTCGATTATTTTTCCTGTCTGTTCCTGCGACAGCGCCAGTTGATCCTGAAGTGCCGGCAATCTGTTGACAATCCACATATATGGCTCCAGTAAGTCCAGAGAGCTTGACAAGCGGTGGCGGCTGATATAACGCATTCCCGGCATCCAGTTCTGCATACTATTACCCATATACCCGTTGCCCATGTTATTGTAACCTTGTTGGTTGTGCCACATCCAGTTGTTACCCATGTAACCCGGATGCATACCCCACCCACTGTAAGTAGAGTCCTGTCCATAAGTACCCATCATCTGGGCACTGGCAGCAGACCATAATCCCATAAGGGCTATTACCAACGAAAATAGAAATATACGTTTCATACTCACTTCCTCCGGTTATTGTTAAACGATTTATTATACGGCAGGACATCCTCATTTTATCCTGCCTGCCGCTCTCTTATTTATGTTTACAGTATCGTATCATATGAACCTGATACCCTCATCGTCCGTCATTATTTTAAATACATCCTCCACGGGTGAAACAACGATCATCCCGTCGCCGGGATACCCTGTCCTGCCTGAATTTCTTATAATGCTGACTACATTGGATACATCTTCTTTTGGTATCAATATTTCGAGTTTTGTGACCGGATAAGATTCAGCAAAGGGGTACTTATCGCTGATGATCTCTTGCTCCTGGTCGGTATACTGACCGGTTCCCTCACAATCGACAATAGTCATGCTTTTATATCCTCCGGCTTTGAGGGCATTGTAAACGTCCTCCATCTTTCTGCTCTTGATATAGGCCTTTATCAGTTTCATCTTTAATAAGTACCCTTTGCAACGATGTTCTATTCATATAATGTGCTAAAAATGATATTATTAACTCATTACATATAATTGCAGACTATTAGTATCCTAACAAAGAAAATTGAGAAATGTTTGTCTGTCCCTGCCATCAATATTCATCCGGTGATGAGCTAAGCATAAGTCAATTGTGTTTTTGTGACTTTGGGACTTCAGATGCCTGTTTTCCGTTCATTTTCATTCCGGGCATGTTCATTCCGGGCATTGTATTGGTCACACCACCTTCAGGGTTCATCATACTGGGTTTACCTGCCAGCTGTGCTGATGCATCAACACTGAAAGTTCCCTGGGTAACTATTTCTTCTCCTTCGTTCAAACCATTGAGCACAACATAGCTGTTTCCCAATGATGGACCCAATTCAATTTCTCTCATTTTGAAAACGGGTTCATTGATATCCGGCTGTTTAACGTAAACAATAGAACGTGTTCCAGTCCAAAGAACTGCGGAACGTGGAATAATCAGTTTGTTTTTGTATTGATTCAAATTAGCTTTAACTATACCGGTAGCAAACATTTCAGGTTTTAGCAAACCCGGTTCATTATTTATCTCTACCCTGACTTTTGCTACCCTGGTTGCCTGATCAATAACCGGATCAATGAATGATATTTTTCCTGTGAATGTATTACCCGGTAAGGCCTGAGTAGTAAATGAAATCGTATTACCAATATTCAGGAAAGGAAGATCGCTTTCGTAGGCATCGAATAACACCCATACGTGCGATAAGTCAGCAACATTGTACAAAACTGTGCCTTGTTGGATATAATCACCGGTATTTACTAATCTTAAAGTAACAATGCCATTTGTGTTTGATACTATCTCAAAATCATTTTGCACATTACCGGAACTTTCAATAGCATTAATTTGCTTTTCTGTAAGTTTCCATAAAAACAATTTTTCTCTTGCAGCTTCATATATTTCAGGTTGAGATTGTTTTGTTTTAGCTGCTTCGATCAATTCCTGTTGTGCTGTAATAAGTTCCGGTGAATAGATTAATGCAAGAGGCTGGCCTTTTTTTACCGTATCACCTGTAAAATTAACGTAAAGTTTATCTATCCGGCCTGAAAACTGAGCTACCTGGCTTTGAATGGAGCGTTCATCTGCCTGCACTTTTCCATAAAGACGAACCTCCTTTACCGGTTTTTGACTCGTAACTACAGAGGTTTGTACATTAGCCAACTCTGCCGCTTCTTTAGTAAGCTGTATAGCGTTTGGATCAACAGATGCCGTATCTGCCTGGCCAACCGGAATTAAGTCCATACCGCAAATAGGACATTTGCCAGGATGATCCATACGGATTTGGGGATGCATAGCGCATGTCCAAATAGTTTTTTTGGTTTCCAGAACTGAGGCTTGCTGATTCTCCGTTGAATTTTTGGGAGAATGAAAAAACAGCCATCCAAGGAATAATCCTCCTATTGCAAAAAGCCCATAACGGACATATTTATTTGAAATTAAATTCTTCATAATACTTTGATATTTTAATATTGTGAAACAGCCATTAGTTTATTCAACCAGGCAATTGCCGTGTTGTAATCTGCAACAGCTTCTATCTGTTTTAATTCGTAATCGAGTGTTTGCTGCCGTACCCGTAAAATATCTGTCAGGTTGCTGCCTGAAGCTGAAAAGCTTTTTATCATTATATCAAGCGTTTTATTTGACAGATCATACTGGTTTAAATAAAGCTTCATCCTGCGATCTGCGTCCTGGTACAATTGAGAAGCCTGGTAATATTCTGTTTGCAAAGAATTGGAAGTTGCATTATAGTTGAATTGGGTTGCAGTCTTTGAAAGATCGGCCGCAGACCTCATTGCTTTGTATTTTTTCCGGTAAATGGGAATAGTTACTGATACCATAGGCATAACCATATCCTTTCCGTTCATTGGATCTGTTACCATCGAACTTTTATTTATTACAGAGTAGTCTACACCAATGCCTAACATCGGATAACCCATGCGGGTGACCATTTTTTTTCGTGCATCAAGAGATTGCTTTTCATAATCAATCATTCCCAACATCGGATTATATTTAAGTATGCTATCCGAAACTGAAAGCAAAGAAACATTCAGGGTATCAATCATTAACGTATCAGGAACAGCTACAGGCGATTGTACAGGCCGGTTTAGAAAGCTATTAAACTTTGCAGCAACTGTACTTTGCTGGTTTTTAAGCAAAGCAATATTATTTTCAAGATCGCCAATTTCGATCTGAATACGGTATAAATCAGCCAGCCCTGTGCTTCCTGAATTTGCTTCCATTGAATTTTCCCGGGAAGAAGAACCCATACCTGACGAAGGTACAGAGGACTGTCCGCCTCTCATACTTTGTATTTCTAAAGGGTCAGAGTTTAAACCTTGTGATTGTGCTGTATTGCCTGAATTCATTGATGAAGGCGGAGTTCCGCTTCCACCTGAACCAGAAGACCGAAACCGGACCAATGCTAACCGTTCAATAGTTTTCAGGATTTGAATATTCTTTTCCGATATGCGAATATCCTGGTTTATTTTGTACAGATCGTACCAAGTGTTTTGTACATCATAAAAAACCTGAAATTTGGCATCCCGGAAAGTTTCGTACTTTGCTTTTGCCATCAGGCTCATTTCATCTTTAGCTGCTTTTAAAGTTCCAAACCAGGGAAACATCTGCATCAGTTTAATATCTGCAACCTCGTTTCCCATAACCAATTCCATGGAACTTGTGAACACACCAATTGTTAATTGCGGATCAGGTAAACTGCCTGCCTGGGGAACTCTTTGCAAGGCAGCCTGGTATTCGGAAAAGCGTTGAAGTACAGTAGGATTGTTTTTAGCAGCAATAGATAAATAGGTATATAGAGAATCCGTTTGGCAAAATATATTATTGGTAAATAACACTGGAAAAATGAATGCCAACAAAACTTTTTTAATTATTTTCTTTTTTTGTCTACCACACAAAAAAAGAAACAAAAAAAAGTCACCACAGATGCCAACCTTCAGGAATCTGGCTACACTTGCTAAACACAACCAAAGCCAGCTTCCTGAGGGTTCGTTCCGCCATCGGCGGGAGACATCCATCCGCATAAGCTTTGAAAAGCCTACTTCTATTTTATACTTCATAATTACAATTTTGATTTTTTCACATCATTTTCCCTCCAAATTGCCTGCAATAGCGGCACAACAAAGATTGTCATAACTTGTATGAGCATTCCGCCAAACGTTGGAATAGCCATGGGAATCATTATATCTGATCCTTTTCCTGTTGATGTTAATACAGGCAGAAGGGCAATAACTGCAACTGCGGTAGTCATCATTGCCGGACGCACACGTTTTTTCCCAGCTGTTACAACGGCTTCCCTTACATCGTGGACATTTGACGGATGCCGTTCTTCAAAAACCTGGTGAATATAGGTCCCCATAATTACACCATCGTTAGTGGCTATGCCAAATAAAGCTATAAATCCTACCCACACTGCCACACTTAAATTTATTGTATGCATCTGGAACAGGTCACGCATATTTATTCCTGCAACAGAAAAGTTCAGGAACCAACTCTGACCATAAAGCCAAATCATTATAAACCCGCCGGCAAATGCAACAAATACTCCCGAAAAGTGAATAAATGATGCGGTTACTGTCCTGAACTGAAAGAAAAGCAGTAGAAATATCATCATCAGGCTGATTGGGATAACTATCTCCAATCGTTTTGTAGCCCTGACCTGTTGCTCGTAATTTCCTGCAAATTTAAAAGACACACCTACCGGAAGCATTAATTTACCGGTTTGTATGTCCTGTTTAATAATTTTGTCAGCTTCTTCCACTACATCTACTTCGGCTTTATTTTCCTGCTTATCAAAGATCACATAACCTGTAAGAAAGGTATTTTCACTCCGGATCATTTGGGCTCCCTTTGTATAGTGGATGTCTGCTATTTCTGATAAAGGTATTTGTGTCCCATTCATGGCAGGTATAAGGATACGTTTTAAGGCTTCCGGGCTATCACGTAATTCGCGGGCATAACGAACCCTTATAGGAAAGCGTTCACGTCCTTCAACAGAAGTGCTTAAAGTCATACCCCCCACGGCGACCTGTAGTACATCCTGAACATTGCTGATTGTCATGCCGTAACGCGCCATTGCATCACGATTAAGTTTTATTTCAATATAAGGGGCGCCAACAGCACGATCATAAAATACTGACGAAGCTTTTACAGAAGGAACTTCTTTCAATGCTTTTTCAAACTCCAAACCAGCCTGTTCTATGGAATTTAAATCGGGGCCATAAACTTTTAATCCTATTGGTGCACGCATCCCGGTAGAAAGCATTGTAAGACGGGCTTCAATTGGCTGTAACTTAGGCGCGGAGGTCAATCCCGGAATATCAGTAACTTTTACAATTTCATTCCAGATATCATTTGGATTCTTAATCTGAGGCCTCCACTGCCTGAAATATTCTCCATATTTTGCAGGAATGAGACTATCAACAGGGATAACACGGAAACCGTCTTTGACCGGATCATATATTTTATTTCCTTTCAAAAGGTACCGTTCTTTTTTATCTACTTTAAAGCGCATTCGATGTCCATTTTCATCAAGAATAAACTCAGGCCTGTAGTTGATTGTGTTTTCAAACATCTGTACCGGTGCAGGATCCAAAGCTGAATTGACCCTTCCCCATTTGCCTGCTGCAACTTCCACCTCAGGAATTCTTGAAAGGCGCTTATCAAGAATTTCAACATATTGAATATTCTTTTCAACACTGGAATTGGGCATACTTGTGGGCATTAGCAGGAAAGAGCCTTCATTAAGTGCCGGCATAAATTCTTTCCCGGTTCCGGGAAATGCTTTTACTGCATCCTGCCAGAAATCTGTTTGCCTGAAATTCTTCCATCCCAGTTTTTCCATTCCTGCAGGTACAAATCCAAATATTTTATTAG
>CAZVNP010000041.1:0-30034 GCA_964628285.1 uncultured Lentimicrobiaceae bacterium | reverse complement strand
GAGAAAAAACTTCTTAATCATCATGATTTATCGGTTATTAATAATGAGGTTCAAAGATAAAGAAAATATATCATCCATACTTTTTCCCGTTTCATGGAGTTATATCAGAATACATCCCAACCCATACGTTTGCAAACAAAAACAGAGCATAAGCGCAAAGTGCGTATCATCACCCTTGGATGTGCCAAGAACAGAATCGATACGGAGATCCTGATGCGGCAGCTTGAGGTGAACGGCTTCGTTGTCCTGACTGAAGACTCTCCCGGTGGGCATGATGTGGTTCTCATCAACACTTGCGGATTCATCACGGAGGCCAAGGCCGAATCGATCGACGCCATCCTGCGGCAAACCTCCTCGCGGGAAGGTGCCGGGCACACGAAAATATACGTGATGGGATGCCTCTCACAACGGTACCGTGAAGAGCTGGAAAAAGCCATACCCGAGGTGGATGGTTACTTCGGTGTGGCTGAGCATGAAAAGATAATCACCGTGCTGGGTGGTGACTACCGTAAAGAGCTCCTGGGCGAGCGTATCCTGACAACGCCGCGTCACTATGCTTATTTGAAGATATCCGAGGGCTGTGACAGGCAATGTTCTTTTTGTGCCATTCCGCTCATCAGGGGCAGGCATGTCTCACGTCCGGAGGAAGACATCCTCGCCGAGGCACACCGTCTCGCGGCCATGGGTGTGAAAGAGCTGATACTGGTTGCACAGGACCTGACATGGTATGGCATAGACCGTTATGGCAAACGGATGCTGCCTCACCTCCTGGAGAAGCTGACCACGGTGGCGGGACTGGCATGGATACGTCTGCACTACCTTTACCCCGCCGCCTTCCCAATGGAGTTACTGGATGTCATAAAAGCACACGGCAACATCTGCCGGTATATTGATATACCATTGCAACACATCAGCGACCGGATCCTGCGGTCGATGCAGAGGGGCTTGACCGCGGATGGTATCCGTCATCTGCTGGATGCCATCAGAAAGATTTTACCTGAGGCAGCCCTTCGTACGACCCTCATTACAGGATACCCCGGCGAAAGCGAGGAAGACTTCGACAAACTGAAAGCTTTCGTCGCGGAATGCCGCTTCGACCGACTCGGGGTCTTTACTTATTCACATGAAGAGAAGACCCCCGCATTCGCTCTGAAGGATAATATACCCCAAAACATTAAAAAACAACGAGCAGCCGAGATCATGGCCATGCAGGAAGGTATCTCCCTTGCACTCAACCGCAAGAAAATAGGCCACTCATTAAAAGTGCTGATCGACGGCCGGGAAGGTGAACACTACATCGGCCGGACTGAACATGATTCACCGGAAGTGGATAACGAAGTACTGATACTTTCCTCCGGGATAAAACTTCAGACAGGAATTTTTTTTGATGTAAAAATAACCGGAGCAGATAGTTACGATCTTTATGGCCTGGCGGAACATTGAGAATCTGTCATTTTTTCTTAATTTCGGCGGATAAAACTTTAAAACAATTCAGGATGATGAAAAAAACGATTGCACTTATCTTCATGTGCCTGGGGATTATGGTCAGCCTGCAAGCCCAGGAAACCAGGTCGGCAGTCAACGACACAATTAACCGGGCGGATAAAAATGGTTTGAAACAGGGTTACTGGGAGGAACAGGATAACAACACCTATTCCACCGGTTATTATGTCAACGGCCTGAAAAACGGTACCTGGGTCACTCACTTTAAGGATGGTATGCTCAACCAGATCGAGAACTATCACATGGGTAAAAAAGACGGGATATCTATCTCAATCGACTCAAGGGGTTATTTTATGTCGGAAGAGAATTATAAGAACGGCAAGCTCAGCGGGATGCAGGTCGAATATTACAGGGGTGGTGTTAAAAAATCACTGGCCTATTTCCTCAACGGACTGTATAACGGGCTGAAACAGATATACTATGAAAATGCACCTGGCCGGCTGATGGAAGAGACACAGTACCTGAACGGCGAAAAAAACGGTATTTCAAAATGGTACGACCAACAAGGCCATATGATCGCCGAGTATAATTACAAAAACGGCTTGCTCGACGGTATCCAGAAAACGTTTTATGAAAGTGGCAACGTGATGTCTGAAGAACAATATCAGGACGGTCAGGAGTCAGGTCCCTACAAAGACTATTTCGACAACGGAAAAACCAAGATGGAAGGGCAATACGTGAATGGCGAAAAAAACGGCACCTGGATCGAATATGATGACCAGGGCAATGTAGTACAGACCACCAAATATAAACATGGCACCATAGTGAAATAAGGCATCAGAGCTGGTCGTATAACGATCTGAAAAAACTGACCCAGTCGATACCGGCATATTTCTTACCGAACCTGATAATGATCAGTTTTCTTGCCCTGTCGACATAGATGTACTGTCCGAGTATGCCTTTTGCAAAAAACGACCCGTCGTCGAGCACCCTCCATCCGAGGGTGTAAGCATAACCCTGGCTGTCGCGGGAGTCGTTGATAATGGACGTGGAACGTTCCACCCACTGTTGCGGCACCAGCTGCACACCGTTCCATTCACCCTTCCGGAGGTACAGCCGGCCGAATTTGGCAAAATCAATGGCACGGGCATTCAGACAACAGAAGGCTTTGACGTTGTTATGATCAGGACTGTCGGTGTTCCACATCGCCGGCGCCTCCATGCCCATGGGCTTCCATAACCTGCTTTCAAGGTATTCAGGCAACTTTTCACCTGTGGCACATTCGAGGATAAAAGCGGCCACCTGGTCATTACAACTGGCGTATTTATATTGCAACCCGGGTTCTTCTTTCATTTTCAGATGTTCGACATACCGCTTTAGATCGGTGCCATAATAAAATTTGGCCATGCCGCCGAAAGGATTGTAATAACCCTCGTCGAATCTTATACCTGAACGCATGTTCAGCAGGTCTTCCAGTGTGCATCGCGTGAAACGCTCATCTCTCAACACCGGAAGGAATTGCGATACAGTCTGCTCAAGGCTCTTCAAAGAGCCTTCGCCCAAGGCTATACCGGCAAGAGAGGAGAGAACGGATTTGGTCACCGAAAAGGAAGGGAACACCGAGTCGTGGCGGTAACCATGGAAATAACGCTCGTACAGAATGGTGTCATCCCTGATGACCAGAAATGCCGTGGTTTTGTGACGGCTCAGAAAATCTTCAAATGATTCACCGGCATTTTTTCGTCTGTAGGATGAGGGAATACTGAATGTCACAGGCTTGGCCGCAACATGAAAATCAAAGACAGGCGGAGCGTTCTGAATGGTCTTGTAAGGAAACCTTCTGTAATCTCTGACATCTGCGAAATTCCAGGTAAAATAGCGAACCACGTAACACGAATTAAACCATCCCATGATCAGAAACATTATGATAAATTCAATGAAATAACGCAGCAATCTCATAAATTGTTGATTAGTCTCTCAATATGAGGCAATTAAGCCGCCATAAAAATAATTTGCCAAATGCAGTTATATAAGAGATGCTGAAACATGACCGGATAATGCAATTTTTCTTGAAAACTAAAGTACAGGAAAGAGTATTCCTTCCGACGATGTAAAAACCTTTGTTCCTATTTTGGCGGTTTTTTTTGCTTTTTATTGACGATGATATATTTTTTGGGGACGATCTTGGAATGTTTAATAATCCTGCCGGAATGTGATCGTGAAATTTTTTTGCTTTTGGAATAGGATGAAGGGTGTTTGGTGAAGCCACCTGAACTGCTGGCACAGGAAGAAAATATAAAAACAGACACAACGAAAACAACACAACCGAGTAATAATCTGGGATATTTCATTTGACTGTAAAAAGTATGATTCAAATTATTAACGTTCTCAGGCTGTAAATATAAAATAATTATTCCAAACAAAAGTTTTTTCTTGTCGATTATCAGTCAATCAATGTCAGTTCTTGTGTATAAAATGTTAATTTTTATCTGATTATTGTGTTGAAGACTGGTCATTTTATGTTACCTTTGTCATGCATTGGCGTGTTCATACCATTTCAGGTGTGGGCACCCAAGAGGGAATCAGGTGGAATTCCTGAACAGTACCCGCTGCTGTGAACTCCTGATACTTTTTGAACCAATCCGGCCACTGTCCGTTAATACTTTCGGGATGGGAAGGCATTCAAAAGGGGAGTGAGTCAGAAGACCTGCCGATGCGATTCAATCATTCAGCGCTTTCGGGTTAAAAGCAATGAATAAACAGCTTATTCAGCCCGTGTTTATTCAATCTTTTTCCTGTCAGCCTTGTTCCTGTTGAATCATAGATGTATGGTGTACGTAATGACTTAGGCACATGAAAAAAAGTTTACCATTCACCGGTGTAATCATCTGTTTGCTGCTGGGCAGTATCATCTGTACCGGTCAATCCCCGGAAAATGACAGCGTCATCCTGCTCCGGGCTGTCAACATTTCTTCCACACGTCTTAGCGACAATGCCGTGGGATTATATGTTGAAAAATTCGACTCGCTGACCCTGGAACGCGCCAGAACAGGGACACTGTCAGATCTTTTCGTCAGACAAACGCCGGTGCTTGTCAACACTTACGGTTTGGGAAGTCTGGCTACCATGTCGCTGCGCGGGACCTCATCCACCCATACCGCGTTTTTCTGGAATGGCATATCCATCAGCCCCCCCACCACCCGCCTCACCGATATGGCGCTGCTGCCTGTTATTTTCTTCAGGGATGTCGAAATACAATATGGCGGTGCCAGCTCGGTTTTCGGCGGCGGCACCATCGGTGGCAGCGTACACCTTGATAACAACTTCAGTTTTAACGACAGGAAATACCTGTCCTTTGATCTGAGTGCAGGCAGCTTCGGTGATTTTTCGGGTAACGGCGTGGTTATGGTCTCCGGCGACAAATGGGTCACCTCCACATCGTTTTTTTATCATCAGGCGCAGAATGATTTTAAATTCAGGAATACGACCCAAGAAAATAACCCGGTGGAACGGCGGCAGAATGCCCGTAACCAGGGGGCCGGCATTGTTCAGCAGATCAGCCGTGCCTTTAAGGGCTCCAACTTTCTGACGGTCGATATCTGGGCACAAAACACCCGCAGGGATGTACCTTCACCCCTGAATTATCCTGCCGGCACAGCCTCACAAAAGGATCAATCGTTACGAACAATGATGTCATGGAAGAAGATCTGGTCCCGGAGCACGATCAGATCAACGGTCGCTTTCCTCCACGATTTCCTTCATTATGTTGAAATTACCGACTTCTATTCTGTCGATTCCAGAATAACAACCGATACATGGGTCTCCCAGACCGAGGCCAGGAAAATCATCAGCGACCGTCTCAGCCTGAATGCAGGGATAGATATCCGTCACGAAACAGGCCGTTCAGGGTACTATGACGGTCCAAAACAGCAAACACAAGGGGCAGGCTATATAACCGTGAAATACCTCATCCCGGTCATCAACTGGCAGTCGGCCCTTATCATCCGCAAGGGATGGACACAGGATGATACCGAGCCCTTCACGCCCTCACTGGGACTGGAAGGGCCGCTGTGGAAGATGATCTCGGTTAAACTAAGCCTCTCGAGAAACTTCAGGCAACCGACTTTCAATGAGAGGTACTGGAATCCCGGCGGCAACCCCGATCTTCGTCCCGAGGTAAGCTGGAATGAAGAAGGCTCACTTATTTTTAAATGGCTGCAGGCCGGCAAAAGATGGCAACCTGCACTTGTGCTCACAGCCTATAACTCCACCATCGATAACTGGATTATCTGGCTCCCGACGGATGAGACCTTTACCTTATGGCAACCACAAAACATACAAAAAGTATGGTCCAGGGGACTGGAACTCAACGGTCATATGACAGTAGAAGCAGGCAGGACAAAGGTAGACTTCGATGCAGGATACACCCTGTCACGCTCCACCAACCAGGCCGACATAGATGTCTCTTTCCGCAAACAGCTTATTTATGTCCCGGAGAACATTGCCTCGGCATCACTATCGGTGACATTCATGAAAACACAGCTCTCTTATACTCATCATTATACTGACAGGCGGTACGTCAACAGCGATAACAGCCAGTCCCTTCCGCCCAATAACCTGGGTTATGTGACATTAAGCCACGATTTCAAGGTTCTCGGCAATAACCTGTCACTACAAATTGACATCCTGAATGTCTGGAACGCCGATTACCAGACCATACAGTATTATCCGATGCCGGGACGCTCTTACAGGGTGTCGGTTATTTTTACCATTCGTTGAACCGCTAAATCATCAATTATGGATCACACTGTTCATGTATCATGGGTAAAAGAAATGGTCTTTGATGCCGGGGTCGGCGGTCATCATGTGATCATCGATGCCGCCACCGAGCATGGAGGCAGGGAGGAGGGACCGCGGCCTAAGCCTCTCATGCTGGCTTCACTGGGCGGATGCACAGGCATGGATGTCATATCCATCCTCCATAAAATGAAGGTCTTCCCCGAAGCCTTTGATATTAAGATTGTAGCTGAAGAGGCCGAGGAGCATCCTAAGGTTTATACACATATCCGTATCGGTTATGTGTTCTGTGGCAGAGACCTTCCTAAGGATAAACTTCAAAGAGCCGTTGACTTGTCGCAGCATAAGTATTGCGGCGTGTCGGCCATGCTTCGTCAGGCGGCTGAGATAAGCTATGAAATCGAAATTCGAGAAGCGAATAGCGAGTAGCGAGAGAATGGGGGTAAAATTAAAAAATCGCTCTTCGCTCTTCGATTGGCGAGTAGCGAAGAGCGAAAGACATAAAGCGAAAGACCCGCAACAAATAACGGAAATACGATAGGTGTGTTTGTCAGTCAAATTATTTTTCCCGCACGTACACTTCACGTATCACCGCCAGTAGTTCATTCAGTATCATGGCGGTGGCGCCCCATACCACCGTTCCTTCGATGTCGAAATAAGGCACACCGACGTTATAACCACGTATAACCATTCGGGTTCTTTTACGTACCCTTTCTTTCAGAAGCTCCGAAACGTCCGCTTCGATAAGGCGCTCTACCTCGTTACTGTCGATAGTGAAGAAGGGTTTCTCAAAGAAACAGCCCACGACGGGAAAAACGTTGAAGTTGCTGGGAGGGATATACAGGTCGGTGAGCTTACCTAATATCTTCAGGTGGTTCACATCGACACCTGTTTCTTCCTGAGCCTCGCGCAGGGCCGTGTCGTAAGGTGTGGCATCACCGGCTTCATGTTGCCCTCCTGGGAAGCTCACCTGACCGCTGTGAACACCTTCATAGGAGGTACGTAAGATGAAGACCGTTTTAATGACCTCATGGTCCGGATAGAGCATGATCAACACGCTGCTGTCTCTGGCATCAGCCGGATCCGGAAGGTCCTCCGAAGGCAGAAACCGCGCTTCAGAAGCCATCTGCAGTTGCACCGCCACCCCGGGCAAAGGCTTCTTCAAACGATCCTCCAATGCCGCGATAAAAGAAGTGTACTCCATATATGAGATAACAAACAAAAATACGACTTTAATGGTTTTACCGCTGAGGGTCATTGTGAAGAAGATAAGGCATGAGGGAAAAATGGGTCAGCTTTTGAGTATTTTTGCAGTCTGGCAATAACTGTCATTCTTAACCATTCAATATGATGATGAAACGAAATTTGATCTTTGGATTCATTCTTTTGATGCTGACGGTCATCTCTTGCTCCAGGGTGCCAATCACAGGTCGCAAGCAGTTCAAACTGTTACCCAATGATGTTGTTCTCAGTATGAGCCGGAGCAGTTATCAGGAATTCCTGGCGCAGCATCCGCCTCTGCCGGCTTCCAATCCCGGTGTGATGCAGGTAAGAAAGGTCGGTGACAGAATCTCATCGGGGGTGGGGAGATTCCTTCAGCAGAACAACATGTCGGACCGGATACCTGAATACACATGGGAATTCAATGTCGTGGATGACAAAACCGTCAATGCCTGGTGTATGCCCGGAGGGAAGATCGTCTTTTATTCCGGCATCCTGCCGGTGGCAAGTGACGACAACGGTATCGCCACGGTCATGGGTCATGAGATAGGTCATGCCGTGGCCGAGCACGGCAATGAAAGGATGACGGAACAGCTGGCGATATACCTGGGCGGTATATCGCTCGAGTATGCCCTGCAGAAAGAACCACAGACCACTAAAGACATTTTTCTCACGGCTTATGGCGTCGGCTCACAGTTGGGTGTGTTGGCCTACTCCAGAAAACAGGAATATGAAGCTGACAAATTAGGTATGGTCTTCATGGCTATGTCGGGCTATGACCCGGCCACAGCCATCACTTTCTGGCAACGCATGGCACAAACCGGTGGTGCCAAACCGCCTGAGTTTCTGAGCACACACCCTAATGATGAGAACAGGATCAAAGCACTGCAAGCCTTCCTGCCTCAGGCCGGAGCATATTATAACAGTGGACAACCAGGCACAACACCCGGAAAGAAAACCAAAGTGATAAAATTACATTAACTCTTTATTTGATATCGGTCATGGCCTGGGTAGCGGAACCAAAATACAGAGATCTGCTTCGCATGTGCAAAGATTTCCTCTCCATAGAAGATCTTGCCATCGTTGGCCAGGCTTATGAACTTGCCGTTTCACAGTATGATGAGCAGAAAAATGAATCGGGTGAGCAATATCTGTTACATGCCATTGAAGTAGCCAAAGTCGTGGTGCAGGAGATGGAACTGAGCACGGTGTCCATCGTCAGTGCACTGCTGCATGATATCATCAATCACTCCGGTTATGATGAAGAGGCACTGGAAGAACGTTTTGGTCACCAGGTCCGCAACATCATCCTGGGTCTGACAAAAATCTCAAGGCTCTCGATGGAGCGCACGACGCTCAACAGCGAGAACTTCATCCGGCTTCTGCTGACGCTATCCGATGATGTGCGTGTGATCCTGATCAAGCTGGCCGACAGGCTGCATTATATGCGCACCCTCGATCAGATGCCGCCTCCCGTCAAACAGAAGATAGCCAGCGAAACTTCCATGGTTTACGCGCCCATTGCTCATCGGTTGGGATTATACAACATCAAGACGGAACTGGAAGAGAGATCGCTGCGGTATGCCTTTCCTGAGATTTACCATATGCTGGAACAGAAACTACAGGAAACAACGCCTGAACGGGAGGCTTACATCGGGGGGTTTATCATGCCTATTGAACGGGAATTGAGGAGGCAAGGCTTCAAATGCAAGATCATAGGGCGCACTAAGTCCATCTCATCCATCTGGAACAAAATGCGCAAGCAAAATGTCGAGTTTGACGAAGTCTACGACCTTTTTGCCATACGCATCATCCTTCAGAAAACGGTGGATGATGAAAAGTCCGATTGCTGGAAGGTCTATTCCATTGTCACCAATATCTATCAACCCAATCCCAAGCGTCTGCGTGATTGGATCACCACGCCCAAGGCCAGCGGTTATGAGGCGTTGCACACGACGGTCGTCGGCCCTGAAGGACGATGGGTGGAAGTGCAGATCCGGTCACGCCGCATGGACGAGGTGGCAGAAAAAGGTGGTGCAGCACACTGGCGTTACAAGGAGAAAGCCTTCTATGATAATGAGGATGCCTGGATGGTCACCCTGCGTGAAAAACTGGAAAATCCAGTCAACGGTACAGCCCCGGCACCGGAGGCCGCTAAAGGGGAACTTTATTCACGCGATATTTTTGTCTTCACACCCATGGGTGATCTGAAAAAGCTGCCCGCGGGGTCCACTGTGCTCGATTTCGCCTATCATATCCATTCCAACATCGGCAATACTTGCACAGGAGCCAAAGTGAACAATAAATTCGTCACGCTGAAACATGTGCTGCAAAATGGTGATCAGGTTGAGATACTTACATCAAAAGCTCAGAAACCCAATCCCAACTGGCTTAATTATGTTATTTCACCGCGGTCAAAGGCTAAAATAAAACGGTCACTGAATGAACAGGCATTCCAGGATGCCAATACAGGTAAAGACTTGCTTCTCAGGAAGATGAACCAGATGAAAGTCCCCTTTAACAATGACACCCTCAACCGTTTACTCGACTTCTTTAAGCTCACCAATCCGCTGGAGTTATATCATAAGATCGCCAACGAGATGATTGCAATGACCCAGATCCGGGAGTGTCTGGAGGAGACAGAGGCCGTCAAAGAGGAGACTAAACTGCCACAGCCGCAGCCAATCGCCCAGCATCCTGAACTGCCGGCCACCGCTGACGATCACCTGCTGATCATCGGAGGCACCGCCGATCTGAAGGATTATAAGTTCGCCAAATGCTGCCAACCGGTATATGGCGATGAGATCTTTGGTTTTATCACCGTAGGCAAGGGAATCAAGATACACAGGAAAGATTGCCCCAATGCAGCTCAGATGCGTGAAAAATACAGTTACCGCATCATCCGGGCGCGGTGGGTGACGGGAAATGACAGTGCACCTATCCTGGCCAGTCTCAGAATGACAGGAAAAGATGACCTGGGTCTGGTGAACCGGATATCGGATCTGATATCCAACCAGTTGAAGCTTAACTTGCGCTCCATTTCTTTTGACACCAAAGGAAGTAAATTTGAAGGGATCATCAAAGTCTTCGTCAGGGATAACAAGCAACTTGATTTTCTGGTCAGGCATCTTAAAAAGGTAAAGGGCGTACAGAAGATAGCCAGGATAGGGGAGGGGGCATCTTAACGGCACCGTTCGTCCGAAGGGAAAACAATTTTAAAACTGACAATATATAACACACAAGCGATCATGCAAACAATTTCAGGAAAGGTGTTTCTCCGTGATGACCAGGTGCTGCCGGCCGGCTCATACGATTTATCCTTTTATGAACAGGGACCGACGCTTTACGAAGTATTTGGATTTCAGGATAAAAGATTCTTCTTCTTCGACGATCACCTCGATCGCCTGGCTGTTTCTTCATCGCTGGCTCACCTCGGTATCTGGATGAACAGGGATGCCATCATGCAGACGGCAATGAAGGTCATGACACTGAACCATGCGGTCACAGGAAGCATCAATATCAGTTTTATTTTTTCAGAGCCCAGGCATTACACGTCACATTACATTGCTCCATTCCGGTATGACCGGGCAGTACGGGAACACGGCATTACGGCGGGATTGTTACAGGCCGAACGTTTCAATCCGAACATTAAATTCTTTAATCCGGATTTCCGCCGTACCGCCGACAAGGCTATCAGTGACCAGAATGTCACCGAGGTGATCCTGGTCGACGGAAACGGTTATATTACCGAGGGCAGCCGTACGAATATCTTTCTGATCCGAGAGAACCGCATCACCACCACGCCGGTAAACCGGGTGCTGGCCGGTATCACGCGCCGCCATGTTATTGACATTTGTAAACAGCTTGGATTTACAATTGTAGAAAAACCTGTCCGGCTGGAGTATCTGACATCATTTGACGGGGCTTTCCTTACAGGCACTACCTCCAGGGTGCTGCCCGTGAGGGCCATAGGTGACAAAATGTTCGAAGCAGGTATTCATTTCGGAAGACGAATACGCGAAGCATACGAGGAAAGGTTGAAAAAAGCTACCGCGTATCATGAAAAAATGAAAAATAGCGGAAGAGAATAATTTTCCGGCCTATCTGTTGTCACTCGTCCTTTTTTTTCAATACCAGAGCCGTTCTGTTTGTGTTGTATACCTTCAGGGTGTGGGTGGCGGTCGTTTCATTATATTGTGTGAAGTAACCTATGCTTTCGTCTATTCGCCCGTGACCGCCGAAAATTGCATTGTCGGTATTGAGGATGATGCGGTACTCTCCCGGCTCAGGAACGGTAAATTCATAATCCATGATGGACCGGCTCACATGCCAGTTGAAAATAAAGATCAGATGATTATGTTCGAATACGATGGTCTTGTTTAATTCATCCATATTAAGCTGCCCGGCGAAGCCGGTGTTCAGGATATCGTTTTCAGAGACCATCTTCAGCATGGCCCTGTCGAATCTGTTCAGGTAGTCATATTTCAAAGCAGGGTCATCGACCAGCGACCATTGCCGGCGGGCATAAAAAAAACTCCAGTTATTGCCTTCCCGTGGGAAGTCAATCCATTCGGGATGGCCGAATTCGTTACCCATGAAATTAAGATAAGCCTGTCCGCCAAGCGAAATGGTGAAAAGCCTGATCATTTTATGCAAGGCGATACCCCTGTCGATGACGAGGTCGTTATCATCTTTATGCATGTGATAATACATCTCCTTATCCATGAGCCAGAACGCAATGGTCTTGTCACCCACCAGTGCCTGGTCGTGCGACTCGCAATAGGTCACCGTCCTGACATTCGGGATGCGGTCGTTCAAGACATTCCACATCTCATGGATGTCCCAGTCTTCATCTTTTTGCTCTTTCAGCAGTCTGATCCAGAAATCAGGGATGCCCATGCCGAGACGGTAGTCAAAGCCTATGCCTCCTTCCTCAATGGGATAGCATAATCCGGGCATGCCCGTGACGTCTTCGGCAATGGTGACCGCATGTCTGTTGAGAGTATGAATGAGCTTGTTGGCCAGCTGCAGGTAGGTCACGGCATCCCATTCAACACCCTCGGTAAAATATTTTTCCCGCCGGTCCATGACTTCGTCACCATGATGGAAATACAACATCGAACCGACACCGTCGAAGCGGAAGCCGTCAAAATGAAATTCTTTCATCCAGTACTTCAGGTTTGACAGCAGAAACTGTTGCACCTGCCACTTGCCATAATCAAACAAACGTGAGTCCCAGTATGGATGGGTGCCTCTGTCACCGCTATGAAAATATTGGTCGTCGGAGCCATCGAATTCATTGAGACCCTCATTAATGTTTTTAATGGTGTGTGAATGGACGATATCCAGTATCACGGCCATGCCCATGGCATGAGCTTGCCTGATGAGGTATTTCAGATCTTCAGGGGTGCCGAAGCGCGATGAGGGAGCGAAGAAATTCGAGACATGGTATCCGAAGGAACCATAATAAGGGTGTTCCAGTACAGCCATCATTTGGAGGGTGTTGTAACCGGAACCGCGTAACCTGGGCAGGATATTGGCGGCAAATTCCAGATAGGTGCCAATGCCTTCCTTTTCCTTAGCCATCCCGATATGGCACTCATAGATCAGCAATTCTTTCAGATGCCCGATATCAAAATGATCGCCTGTCCAGTCGAAAGGGGGCGGCAGCCACACCTGTCCTGTAAAATCCTTTGTCACCTCGTCCTGTACCACCCGGCGTATGTAAGCCGGGATCCGATCCCTGACGGAATGGCCTGTGTCGACAACCACTTTTATCCTGCTCCCGTGGATAAAACGGTGCCTGTAAATCTCCTTGTCCAGGAATATCTCCCATATGCCGTCATGAGTGCGCGTCATGGGATGTGCGAAACGCTTCCACCCGTTGAAATCACCTGTCAGAAACAGCGCTTTGGCGGCCGGCGCCCACTCACGGTAGATCCATCCACGGCGCTGCCGGTCATATTGAATGCCAAAATAGTGGTAAGCGTCGGCAAACTGAAGCAAACTGCCATGATCTCTTTTTATCCGGGACAGTCTGTCCCTGTAACGCTCATAACGTGCCACGATATCAGCCTCATTGGGTTTCAGCCACGGGTCATCGCTGATCAGCTTCAGATGATGCCTGACAGGTGAAGCCATAGGATAATGCTATGATAAATGAATGATTAAAGATAGTCATTTATCTGTTATCATCATGATAACGGAAAGATGTTTTTCATTAAGCGGGGGATGATATCTGTTTATTCCAGCCTCAGGGCCATGAGGCCATGCTCAGGCAGGGCACGGTAAATGATCCTGGCATCCTCGCGCGAGAGTTTCAGCCTTATCCAGAAATGATAAGGCGATTCCTGCGGCCGGAATAAGGCTCTCAAAGCCTCGCGGGCAGAAAAATAACGGTTATGGAGCTTGAATTTAAAACGTGTTTTTTTACCTTTGGCGGGAGGCGTTTCTTCCTGGTTGATATCGACGGTCAGGTTCCTGTCGAAGAACAACCTGAAATAAACCGTCGTGTCGGCAGGCAGCGTCGGTGCCGTTTGTTGCTCATTGGCTTCGGTGGTATCTTTAGGGGCTTTCAAGTAAACGACAGGAGCCTTAAGAATCGTCGAAACGGAAGACTGTAATGTAAAGGGATCGGAGAGCCAGGTTACCAGCCGGTCTCGTGTTAACCTGCTGAACCCTTTGGTGATCGTGTAATCGAGTATCTTACACTCTCGCACCATCACACCTTCGATCTCCATGGTCACGACTTTGTCGGGCAAATTAATGGAGATCCCGACGGAATCACTTTGAGCCAGCTTCAACCGTGCGTTCAGGAAATCTTCTGTCAATTCGAGTCTGAAGAGCTTATCGGACAAGGCCCGCTCCTCGCCCGTAAGCTTGTTTGCCTTGGCAGTGGTGTCGGCTGCGTGACGGAAGTAAGATGAATGCTTTAACGGAAGAGAACCGAAAAGATAGAGCGCTATAACGGCAGGAACGATCAGGATGATAAAAAAAAGGATCAGAATGGATAAAGGGTATGCTCTATGTAGGCGTCCTCTGCCGGTACCTTTGTCATGCGGATGGTTGTCGTTGCGGTCGTGTTCCATGATGCTGCCGATAGAATGCTTTTGTTGTCTTATCAATAAATATAAACCTTTGAGCCGATCTGCAGGTTTTTATATATGACCTCGAGGTCGTCGTCATTCAGTCTGACGCATCCATGTGTGACGGGCATCCCCAACAGCCGTTTATACAGGGTGCCATGTAACATATAGCCATGCCCCAGTATCAGGGCGTAATCACCGAGGACACCCTTCTCATAGCGGTCAGGCGAATTCTGGGGAGGGATGGGCAATCCGTCCTCGATGAACGCCCAGTCGGGTTTATGCCAAACCGGTGATGTCGTCTTATTCTGTATCCTGAACATGCCCCGTGGCGTCTTGAATATCCATTGCTTATCCTTGCCGGCATCCAGTAAAACATAACTGCCCGTCGAGCAGATGCCCTGCCGCAGGATCGCCTGGCGGCTCATTAGGACAAATTCATTTTCAGTGGTATTGATGATCAGAAAGGGTGCGGAGGGGACAAACTTGTCAAGTTTGCGTTGCAGCATGACAAGGGATTTCTCTTTTTGACTGATGACCGAGGTTAACGTTTTTATATCCGGCATATCCTGCCGTGCATATTTATCCGGCTTGCTGCTCAGGATCAGAAAGAATTCCTGCACCGAAGGCGAAAAAGCGAGTATAATCAGAACGATGGCACATGATACAACAAGACCCGATACCATCAGTGGCCATGCCTTGCGGCGGACAGGCCTGTCCCCGGATGCCGGTACGGTCGTTGTCTCAATGAACCGGTTCATGGATTTATTATGCTTTTCGTCATGCATCGTATGATTCGAA
The DNA here is from genome assembly GCA_964628285.1 of uncultured Lentimicrobiaceae bacterium. GTDB lineage: Bacteria > Bacteroidota > Bacteroidia > Bacteroidales > JAGONC01 > JAPLDP01. Next base: position 14,687 of record CAZVNP010000041.1, on the reverse strand, counting down.
TAGCCTGTTAGTTTTTTAATGCCGGCAAGTCTCTCAGTGATCCTATAATGGTGACCGGGGTTCCTGCCTCCGCACAATCGAACAGCTTATCCATATCCTTGTTTGTCAGAGCTATACAACCGTTTGTCCAGTTGATGCCCCTGCCGCCGTCACCGTGAATTTCGATCATATCACCTATTTTGGCCCCGCGGGACAGACTTCCGTTTTTTATTGCCTTGTTGAAGTTTTCTTTGTCTTCATCGCTGGGATAATTGATCAGCAGCGCTTTGTAATATTTGGTGTGTCTGGTCCCCAGTTTCTTCACAATCTGATATTTTCCTTCAGGGGTGGCATAATCTCCCTTGTAATGCTTATGGCCTATCCAATTTTTACCAAATTCGGCTATGAACTCGTATTTCAGGCTGCCGTTCTTATAAACCCTGCATGTGTGTGCCATTTTCTCAATAATGATCACACATTTATGGTTATTCTTCGACCACTCTATGCTTTCATTTGTCCATCTCTGCCATTTGGGAATATCTTCAAGATAATCCGTGAGCATTTTTTCGACTTGCTTGTCGGCCCGAAGGATCATTTCCTTTCCCATTTTAAGCTTCTCGGCAGCACCCTGCAAATTACCACGTTCATAGGCCTCCTTACCCTCCGAGATCAGTATCTGTCCCCTGGTGAAGGTCTGATGCAGCGACTTGCTCAAGGGAAGGTCGGCATAGAAGTTCTTGAATTTATTGATGTTGTATTGTATCCCCTTAATCTCGGATTCCACCATATCCTTCAGCGATGACTGAAGTGACGAACTCTTTTGTTCGGATTCCCTGGCTTTTTGTTCCGCTAAGTTGATAAATTTTTTGAGGCTGTCATAATTTCTTGCCAGATAAAATTTCTCATTTTGGTAGCCCCACTCCCTCATGGCTTTTTCATAAGTCAGTTGTGCATCATTATAGAGATGAGGGGCATATTCTTCGGCACCGTTCCGCTGGGCTTCACTGAGGGCTTTCTGGCACCTGTGGATTTCTTCCATCGGGGGGCGCGGGGTCAGAACAGCCACTGTTCCCATACCTGCTGCTGCCAACAATAAAATAATAACAAACAGAAGAACAATTCGTTTGAACCTTCGTCTTCTTTTTCCCATTGACAGAATTAAATTATAAAAACCCCGGAGTTCATGTGATGACTCCGGGGTCAGAATACACTACCAACACGATGATGATCTTTTGTTGGTCATGAAGACATATAAGCGCTGAATTAACCGAGTTTATCTTTTAAACGTCCGGATTGAAGGAATATTTTAACCGGAATTTTTATTTCTCTATGGGAGACGTCTTCCTGCCTTTTTATAAGCTTCTTTTAATTCGGCATTAATGCTGTCGGCTTTTTGTTTGGCTGCATTGACCTTATCCTGTGCGGTCAGAAAATCTCCGTTTGTAAGGAGTGTGTTCACTTCATTAAGTGAAGATTCAATGACGGTAATGTCATTCTGAATTTGTTCCAAAGCGGCTTTACCTTCCTTCCCCTTGGGCGCCTTCGCTAGCAGATCCTTATCCTCGGTAAGGACAGTCTGAACGGCTGCCAGTGTGTCCTGGACGGCTTGGCGAACTTCAGCTTTCTTGGTTTCGGTGTTTTGTTTCAGAGTGGCGGCACCGCTGATGACACTTTCAAGCATCTGCTTGGCATGGTCATAGTTACGTGACAGGAAGAATTTGGATTTCTGCTCCTCCACATTGGCCATGGCTGCCTTCAGGGTATCCTGCAAAGCCATAAAATCCTGTGGCAGATAACGGTCGGCTTCGGCCATTTTTGCTGAGTCAACAGCAGCCTGAGCAGCCGTTATGGTTTCTTCGGGAACTTTTGCACACCCGGCGAACAATAATACGATCGCACTGATGGCCATTAAATTTAGAACCAGTTTTTTCATCTTAATCTCCTTTTTAAGTTTTTAAACAGTTATGACCTGATTTTTTAAATGACGCGTGTCGAACACGGTCTTTTATCGGCGCGCTCTTAGCAACAGTTATGCCAGAACAAAGATGATAATATAAATAATTGTATGACAACCACCTCGAAAAACCATCCCTGCTTTTTCATCCTCCGGTGAAGTCAGAATGTGTAAAAAAAATGATCAGGCAAGATAAAAATTTTTACACCTGAAGCCAAGCCATAATGTGTTATCAAATATGTTACCGGGCCGTGGTCTCAGAGACTTTCAGGTTTCAGGCCGTATTTTTCGAGGCGTTCATGCAACATAACACGTGAAATGCCAAGCATTTTGGCTGCCCGGGCCTGATTGCCGCGTGTTGACTGAAGCACATGCGATATCAGTTTCCGCTCCACATCGTCCATGACCTTATCATATAAATGTCCTTCATGGCTCTCGAGATCGGAAGGTATCACAACGGAAAGCCTGTTATCCTGATAAATAATGGTATGTTCTGAGGCGGTGCACTTCAGATCTTCCTTCAGAAGATCGGGGGTGATGATACTGGTCTTGCAGAATAAGACGGCTTTCTTCAGAACATTTTCCAGTTCCCTCACATTGCCCGGCCAGTCGTACATGATAAGATGTTCCATGGCTTCTGAGGTGACAGCGATGGACTGCCTGTTGAGTTCGAAGCCGTATTTCGTCAGGAAGTAACGCACCAGCTCGGGTATGTCCTCTTTACGCATGCGCAGGGGGGGCAGCGTAATGGTGATCACTTTCAGGCGGTAGTAAAGATCCTCCCTGAAATTTTTATAGGCGATGCCGTCCTCCAGATTTTTATTGGTGGCGGCGATAATACGCACATCGACATGCAATGGCGAGGATCCTCCCAACCTTTCGAAGGTGCCGTCCTGCAGCACCCGGAGCAGCTTAGCCTGAATGGTCAGGCTCATGTCACCGATCTCATCGAGGAAAATGGTCCCTTTGTCGGCCATCTCAAATTTACCCGTTTTGATGGCCACGGCACCGGTGAAGGCCCCTTTTTCATGTCCGAACAATTCACTCTCGAGGAGGGTGTCGGGAATAGCGGCACAGTTGATGGGGATGAATACCTTGTCGCTACGGTTGCTGTACTGATGGATAGCGCGTGCGACGAGTTCCTTGCCGGTGCCGCTTTCGCCCACCAGAAGGATATTCGCATCGCTGGCGGCCACGCGCCCGATCATTTTAAAGACCTCTTTGAGTGCCGGACTGCTGCCTATGATTTTACCCACAGCATAGTCACCCGCACTCTTTGAGAAAAAAGTGATCTCTTTTTTTCCCGCCTGTCCCGCCCTGATGGCTTCGTCGATCAATCCTTTCAACCGTGGCACATCAAAAGGCTTCTCCAGATATTCATAAGCGCCGTATTTCATGGCCGTGATCACCCGCTCACTTGTGCCATAAGCTGTTATGATCAGTACAGGTGTTATGGGTGATATCTCTTTTATCCGCTGCAGCACCTCGAGACCTGTCATGCCGGGCATCTCAATGTCAAGCACCACCAGATCGGGTATCGCCTGACTGAAAAAATCCAGCGCGGCCTGCCCGTTACCGACATCACTCACCTGATAGGGAGGCTTATTCATTAACTTCTTGAAAGAATATCTCACGCTCTCTTCATCATCGACGAACAAAATCGTTTTTACATCACCTTCATTCATAAATTTAACGGTAAATAGATGGTAAAACAGGCTCCCTTATCCTCATTGTTGGAGGCTATCACTTTGCCATGATGCATCTCAATGATCTGCTGGGTGATGGATAATCCCAGGCCGGTGCCATAGTCCTTGTCTTTTTTAACAAAAGGATCAAACAGCGTATCTTTGATCTCATCGGAGATGCCGGTACCTGTATCGATGATATTGATACAGGCTACCTTCTTCATCTCGCCATTGACAGGTACCTCGGTGAGATGTGTGTCAATGCTTAGTTTTCCGCCATCGGGCATAGCCTCAATGGCATTCAGGATGATATTCATAAATACCTGTTTGAGCTGGTCTGAGTCAGCCTGGAGAAGAGTGGCCCTGGGATGGTACTTCTCCGCCAGTTCTATTTTGTTCTGACGCAGGCGTGGTCCCAGCAGATACAAGGTCTCCCTGATGACCGCACTAATGTCGGTAGGATTGAAATCGGGCTCCCCGGGCCGGGCAAATTTAAGCATGCTCTGTATGAACTTATCCATGCGTTCGATCTCTTTGCTGATGATGGTCAGATCAGACTGCATGTCTTTAGGTGTCTCCTTGTTTTGTGCCATTGAAAAAATAAGCATTTTTATAGCTGTCAATGGATTCCTTATTTCATGGGCAATGCTTGAGGCCATTTTTCCCAGTGTGGCCAGGCGGTTGGACCGTTCCAGCAGCCGTCGTTTTTCTTCCAGTTCTTCATGCGCCTCATTGATACGAACCACCAGTTTCTGGATATGCCTGTTGACCTGCTTCAATTCCCTGCCCGGTGACATGGGCAGGCGCTCCACGAGTTCGCCTTCGGTAGCGCCACGCACCTTTAGAATGAGCTCATAAATAGGGGTAAGAATGATCCGTGAGATCACCCACCCCAAAATAATCCCCAGCACAATGCCCGTAAAGCCCAATCCGTACATGGCCGTCCTCATGTTGTCATTGACACGCTTGATTTTGCCCTGATAAATCGATTGGTCTTTTTCGTTCAACTGTATAAATAGTCGGCATTTATCGTAAATAGTGCCGAAGAGGTCATCGTTCACATGCAGCAATAATGAATTGGCCTTGGTGATGTAACCCATCCTGTAAGATGCAACCGCTTTTTTAAAATCCTGCTCGAAATTGAAAAAAAGGGCCGACATTTGCTGGATAAGAGTGCTTTCCTCTTTGGTATTGGACGACTCCGTCGCCCTGTTCAATGAAATAATGAATCGTATCTCCACCTTATTCATCGAATCGACCCATTTGGGCGATTTTTCAAGGATATAGTTGAAGATCAGACCCCGCATGTCGAAGAGGGCCACTTCCAGCTCATGAGCTGCTTTCAGGCTCCGCACATTGGTGTCCATGATCCTGGCCGTGCTCTCCTGCAGCTTATAGGTGTATGCTACAATGATCAGTCCCCCGGCCAGGGTCAGGGCCATGATGATCAAAGCAAAGATGATTGTTCGGTAACTCAGGTGAAACCTGAATGACTTGAATCGCATCACACCCGGATTTTATCCTGTCGAAGTCCTTAAATAAAAAAGTAAAGGTACAAAACAAATAAAACACCCCTGAGGGATTGAAATGCCATTTTTACTTGTTTTTATTATTATTTCATTTTAAATTAGCCACTTAATCTCATTTTTTATCCATAGTGATGAGATGCACCATGATCCGGAAAATATGCCCGGGCATCATTATGATTATATCGCTGATGACTATCATGGTCAGGGGACAGACATGGACCAAATCCGTCACATTATTCCAAGACAAACCAGGTAAAATCATTCATGATTATCCCATGAATTTTTATATTTAATTTTTTTGACTTAACTTAGCAGATCAGTTTTGTATACCCATAAAAATCTTTGATTATGAAAACTTTAAAGATCATCATTATCATTATTCTGGTCCTTGTGGTCCTCTTTTTCATCATTCCGCTGTTTCTGCCTGCAAAAGTTCATGTTGAACGTTCCATGGCCATGAAGTGTCCTGCGTCGGAAATCTTTAGCCAGGTAAATAATCTGCATGGGTGGACAGGATGGTCACCCTTCCAAAGCAGCGACACAACCATGGTTGTCACTTACGAAGGTCCCGAAGAGGGCGTTAATGCGGTCATGAGGTGGACAAGTAAAACCGGCGGCAATGGCAAAATGACTATTGTCGAGAGTATCCCTCAATCCTATATCAAGGCAGCGCTTGATTTCATGAACAATGAAAAGGCGCAAACAGAATGGAAGTTCCAACCGTCCGACACCGGTACGATGGTCACCTGGACCATGGATATGATCGACCTTCCTTACCCCTTGGGAAAATACGCCGTGCTGGCCATGCCCGCCATGATGAACAGAACCTTTGATCAGGGTCTGGCCCAGCTTAAAAAATTATGTGAAACATTGCCTTTTATCGAAGGCCTCGAGGTCAAGGCAATAGAATCACAGCCTGTTTTATATATAAAAGATTCCGCCTCAGTGAATGATCTCGGCAGGAGAATACAGGAAGACTATGGTAAGCTCATGGCTTACATCGCTGCACACCAGGTACAGATGACCGGACCTCCTTATTCATCGTGGTACAGCTGGGATACCTCCAAACCCATGGTTTTTGATGCTGGCGTGCCCGTTGCCGGTCCTGCCGCCGGAGAAGGCCCCATCATAGCCGGCGAAATCAAAGCCGGAAAAGTAATCTGTGCTCCGTCTTATGGTTCGTATGACAAGACAGGGGCCCTTTACACGGCTATGGAGAAATACATGGCGATAAAGAAAATAAATGCCATCGGCGCACCCTGGGAAGTTTATTACACCGATCCGGCCTCCGAACCTGACACCTCCAAGTGGCTGACATACATCTACTTCAGAATAGAATGAGCCGCTATCTTTCTCACCTTCCCTAAGCCCTGGGTCTGCCTGCCGTCAGAAACACCTTCTGAGCGTGGCCGCCAACCGGCCGCAAGCTGCAGGCAGACCTCTTTTATTTTCCGCTGAATAGAAGGAAATGAAGATCAAGGGATAATTTTCTTTCTTTTTATTTCTCTGATCAAATACAAAAAAAAGTATCTTTGATGCCCATATACATTTTATGCCATTTACAAGATAATGGTTATCATCTTTATTATAATCCATTAACCTAAATCATCCTTCATCATGAAAAAGTTACTTTTTACAACGGCTTTCTTTTTATGCGCTACTTTGTTGTTTGGTTATAAGGGTTTTGATGTAACCTTTCAACAACCGCAGCCTTCCACATACGACCTGACGTTCGGCATAAGTGACTTTCATCTCGAAGAGGTCACCATTGACGGCGTTACTTACAGCAAGATCGTTTATGACGGAAGTGTGCACACCCGGGATAAAGGTTTTGCCGAACTGCCTTTTGTCCATGCAGCCGTGATGATCTCCCCCGATAAAAATATCGGTTTTCAGGTGGATGGTGACGATTACATTGATTACGACCTCGATCATCCGCTGTTACCCTCACGTGGGATTATTTACAGGGATCAGGATCCGTCCGCCATTCCCTATGAAATTAATCCGGCCTCCCTCGTCGACAGGTGGTACCCCGAATCTCTGGCTCAGCTCACCGATCCTTATATCATAAAGGATATCAGAGGAGTGAGTGTTTATGTGTACCCATTCAGGTACAATGCCGTTAATCATGTTTTGCGTTTTTACCGGACAGTACATGTGCGTCTGACCGAAAGCGGCAGCAAACCCGTTATCAATCCTCTGACGAAGGCTTCCGATCACATACTCCATGAAATGGATGCCATTTACCGATCGGTGTTCATCAACTACCCCGGCCAGCGTTATGATCTGACCGTGGGAGATTATGGTGCGCTGCTGGTCATCTGCACCGCGCGCGATTCGGATGCCATCGATACGCTTATTCAGTGGAAGAGCGAAAAAGGAATGGTCGTGTACAAAGAGGTGGTTGCCACCGGAACAAATGTCAAAGACCTCGTGCAGCAAAAATATGATGAAGACAATAACATCCTTTACGTCCTGCTTGTAGGCGACTGGGACGATGTCAGGTCGGATGTCCTCAACGGCTCGTCGCCGATGGATCCCCAGCTGGGATGTGTCGTCGGCAATGATATTTACGCCGACATATGCGTGGGCCGTTTTTCAGCCTCATCGCCTGCCGATGTCACGACCCAGGTGAATAAGGTGATCAATTACGAGAAATTTCCGGAGAGCGGAGCGACATGGTACAGCCATGCCATCGGCATAGGGTCGGACCAGGGGCCCGGCGACGACAATGAATTTGACTATCAGCATGAAGATGTCATTTACAATAATAAGCTCGATCCTTTCACCTATGATGGCTATACCAATATTTATGACCCCGGGGCTACCAGCAACATGGTCAAACAGGCCGTGGAAGAAGGTGCCAGCATACTGAACTATACCGGACACGGCTCGATGGTATCCTGGTATACCACCGGTTTCAGCAACGGCAATGTAGCTCAGTTGCAGAACGGCGACAAGCTGCCTGTCATTATCTCGGTGGCTTGCGATAACGGTGATTTCCAGTCGGGAGAATGCTTTGCGGAGGCGTGGCTGAAGAAACAGAATGGGGGAGCCGCCATGATGCTGGCCGGCGCCATCAGCCAGCCCTGGGATCCACCCATGCGGGGACAGGACTATTTCATGGATGTCATGACCGGTGGCTATGACTATTCACTCTATCCCGGACAGAATGGCATCACCACCACCGAAGGCAGGAACACCGTCGGGTCATTCGTGTTCAACGGCCTGACACTCATGCTCGTCGAATCCAGCGGCATTGATGATCAGGAAACAGCCAAGACGTGGACAATTTTCGGTGACCCCTCGATGCAGATGAGAACCAGCACCCCGGCCGATATTCTGGTCAGTAACAGCAATGTCCTGGTAGGAGCCCCCTTTACGACCATGGTCACATCACAGGGTGAACCGGTGTCAGGATCTGTCGTGGCTTTGTCGCAGGACGACCAGGTCTTCTCAGGCGTCACCGACGAATCAGGCATGGTCACCATCGACCAGTCCCTCAATCCCGGAACGGCCAAACTTGTGGTGACGGGATTTAATCTGATGACACTGGTCATGGATGCCATCGTGCAACCTCCCGCAGGTCCTTACCTCATTCTTAACGGATGCACCATCAATGATGAAACGGGAAATAACAACGGCCATGCCGACTATGGGGAGCAGGTGATGCTCGACTTTGCCGTGAAAAATGTGGGTATCAACACCGCACCGGGTGTCACCGCCTCACTGAGCACTGAGGATACCAGCGTGGTCATCGTCAGTGATCAATATGTTTACGGTGACATCGAACCCGATTCGGTCGTCAACGGTTCAACCTTTACGGTGGACATATCGCCGGACATTCCCGACATGCACAACGTCATGTTCAGTGTCGCCCTGTGGGATGATTCGTCCAACACGTGGAACACCAACTGGGTCATGTCTGTGTATGCACCTGTACTGGATGTCGCCTTTGATCATATCGACGATGCCACCACCGGCAATGACAATGGCCGTCTCGACCCGGGTGAAACGGCCGACATTGTCATGAAAGGCTTGAACAAAGGTCATGCGGCTTCACCCGACGCCATGCTGAGTGTGACCACCACCTGCAGTTATGCCACGCTGAATACATCCTCTTACGACATCGGTGTCATCGAGCCGGATACGTCGGGCGAGGCGGTCATCAACATCACCCTTTCCGACCAGACCCCGGTGGGCACGGTGATTGACCTCACCTTCACCCTCACCGCCGGTGATTATTTCGTTGTGGTTCCTATCAACCTGACTGCCGGCCTGATCCTCGAAGATTGGGAATCGGCAAGCTTCGACACCTATGAGTGGACCTTCGGAGGCGATGCCGACTGGGAGATAACGGAAACATTACCTTATGAAGGCACCTATTGCGCCCAGTCAGGCAACATCAACGACAACCAGTCGTCAGAGCTGCTTATCACCGTGGATGTGCTGGTCGACAACCAGATATCATTTTATAAGAAAGTTTCCTCCGAAGCAGGTTATGACTTCCTCACATTCTATATCGATGATAACCCGATGGGAAGCTGGTCGGGGACGGTAGCGTGGTCTGAAGCCTCCTATGCCGTGACAACCGGCACCCATACCCTCAAGTGGGAGTATGCCAAGGATTATTACGTCACCAGCGGCTATGACCGTGGCTGGATCGATTACATCATCTTTCCACCCATATCGCTGCCGGTGGGTATAGCCACTACCGTCAGAAACACGTCTGAAGTGAAGGCCTTTCCCAATCCTGTGAGCGATATACTCTATATCAGCTATTCCTTAGACAATGGTTCTAAAGTCCGGCTGTCCATTCTGAATGCTTTGGGACAGGTGATCATGACTGAGGATAAAGGGATGCAGAATGCCGGCTCACACACCATGACTTTAAATACATCCGGATGGGAGAGGGGTGTCTATTATTACAGGTTTCAGATGGGCGATGCGGCCACGTCAGGGAAAATAGTCAAAACACAATAAACTATTTTCCGGAAACAGAATGCCTCATTTGTCAGAATAAGCCACTTTCAGAACATCATCAAACACATCCACGAAATGGACTTTCAGTCCTTTCCGGATATAATCGGGCAGGTCGACAAAATCATTTTTATTTTCACCCGGGAAGATCAATTCTTTAATACCCACACGGCGGGCGGCAATGGTTTTTTCACGCACACCGCCGATGGGCAGCACTTTGCCCGTCAGCGTCAGCTCGCCTGTCATGGCTAAGCCTTTACGTACGGGCTTATTGACGGCCAGTGAATATAATGCCAGGGCCATGGTGATGCCTGCCGAGGGTCCGTCTTTGGGTGTGGCACCGGCAGGGACATGAAGATGGATAAAGTTACTGTCGAAGAAATCCTTGACCTTGTCATCGTGTGATATGATGGAGCGGATATAAGAATAGGCAATCTCTGAGGACTCCTGCATGACATTACCCAGCTGACCTGTTTGTTTGAAGCCTCCCGAGGATCCTTTTATTGCCGATGCCTCTATATACAGCGTGGTTCCTCCCAGTGCCGTCCAGGCCAGCCCCAGTGTCACTCCGGGGATGGAACGCTCATAGAGCTGCTCGGTGAGAAAGACGGGCTTACCCAGAAACTCCTCGAGGTTACCGGCCGTGATGGACATCTTCGTATTATTACCGGAGGCCTGCTTGAAAGTGACCTGCCGCATGATTTTCTTGATCTGATTCTCAAGGCTTCTTACGCCGGCTTCACGAGCATAACCGTCGATCATGACTGTCAGAGCCGCATCATTGATGGTGATCTCGCTGGCCTTAAGACCATGCTGCTCGCGTTGCTTGGGTATGAGAAACTTCTTGGCTATCTGTATCTTCTCTTCCAAAATGTAACCCGGCAACTGGATCACCTCCATGCGGTCCAGCAACGGTCGTGGGATGGTATCCAGCTGATTGGCCGTGGTGATAAACAGTATGTTCGACAGGTCAAATCTCACGTCCAAGTAATGGTCCAGAAAGGTGCTGTTCTGTTCGGGATCGAGGACCTCCAGGAGGGCGGAGGCCGGATCGCCCTGAAAACTGGCACCGACTTTATCGATCTCATCCAGCATGATGACCGGATTGGCCGTGCCTGTCCTCATCAGGCTCTGGATGATCTTGCCGGGCATGGCTCCAATATAAGTTCGGCGATGGCCTTTTATCTCCGCCTCATCACGGATACCTCCCAGTGAGAACCTGTAAAACTGCCTGTTCAAAGCATCTGCAATGGATTTGCCCACCGAAGTCTTACCCACACCCGGTGGCCCCACCAGACAGATGATAGAGCCGGCAACCTTACCCCGCTTGATGATGGTGCTGATAAATTCCAGGATCCTTTGCTTGACATCCTTTAAACCATAATGCTGCCTGTCGAGGATGATTTTGGCCTTGTTGATGTCTTTCACATCGTCTGAAAAAATACCCCATGGCAATTCGGTCAACACGTTAAGATAAGTCCGCGTGACATGGTACTCTGGAGAAATGGGTTCCAGAACACTCAGCTTGTCCATCTCCTCATGGATGGCTTCCGACGCCTCCTTGGTGAGCGTCAGCTTACGTATTCGCTCGTTGAACTTATCTATCTCGGCCGATTTGTCATCCTTCTCCAATCCCAGTTCTTTCTTGATGACCTTGAGTTGTTCCCTGAGAAAATATTCTTTCTGCTGTTTGGAGACCTTTTCCTCGATTTGTTTCTGTATCTTCTCTTGTATCTGCGTCACGGCAATTTCTTCCTTTATCAGGATCAGTATTTTCTCGCTTCTCTTGTACAAATCAAATGTCTCGAGTATCTCCTGTAATTTGGACGCATCGGCGGTAAGCATGGTCGAAATAAGATCCATCAACAGTGCCGGTTTTTCATATCCCATTTGCGATAATGATAACCGCATCTGTTCCTGAAGGATGGGATTGACTTTAATGAGCTCCTTTAATGAGGAGATCATTGCCATGGCATAAGCTTTCAGCTCCTCGGTGACAGGCACTTTTAATTCATCCATGTAATGAACTTTCCACTTTTCATTCTCATCGGCCGGTCTCTTGCTGACCAGTTGTATTCGTTGCAATGACTGAGCAAAAAAATGTATGATGTTATCTTCTTTATGAATGACTTTTATGATCTTCAGCAAAGTGCCAGTATCATATAGTTCGGACTCAAAGAAATCATCTTCATTGACCTCCTTGACCAGCGAAACGCCTATAAAACTGTGATTGAACTCAATGGCGTTGTCGATCAGTTTGACATACTTGCTGTCGGTGAATGTCAAAGGTATGGCTATACCCGGGAAAATGGGCCTGTTGGTTACCGGTAATACGGTCAGCTCGTCAGGGTAAATATCCGATAACAGAACCAGTTTGGCGTTTTCTTTTTGCTCTTTCAGTTTTTTTCTGGCCATTTTTTTTGTGTAAAAATTCAATTTACAAATATAGACTCTCAATGATTGATAAACAAGAAGCCTGATCAATAAGGAGGCAATGCCATTGAACGGTCTCAATGACCGAAAGCATCATCATAATGATCTTTTATCTTCCAAAACTAACAAACACCGTTTACCGGGACATTGTTTAATTCATCACAAGATTCCCGGGATGATGGCTTTCCGTTCGGAGGGATAACTGATAAATTTCTTCCGGTACCACCGGTGATGGTCCAATGCCCTAGGAATAAGATTGACGGCTGTCCATATAAAGAACGACAGCGCCGGCAGGCACCATGTCATGAGGGCGAAACCACCCCATTCAATGATCTCACCCATAAAGTTGGGGCACGACACATAGCGGAAAAAACCGCCATAGGGGATATAATAACCCGTTTTTCCTCCTGCCCGGAGATACAGAAGCCTGCGGTCGGAGTCATGGTTGATATAAGCGCCGGCAATAAATAAGACAACACCCAGGATAAATCGCGGGTCTCTCAGCCATGCCAGAGGATATGATGGCGAAAGGTAACCGAACCAGTAACCATTGATAAATCCGTTGACGGTGTTGAAAAAAATTGCGAATAACATAATAAGCAATGGCATTCGTTTTTTTCTCGTCCTGGTCCTCAGAGGATAAACAAACACACGGTTGACATAATGCACCAACCAGAACGCAAAAAATATCCAAATTACCGTTTGCTGTACTCTATCTCCCGACAGGATGAAATAAGCGAATACTCCCAGTGCCGGCAATTCCATGATGATCCATGCCAGCCTGTTGTTGACAGAAGGGCCCCAGTCCTTGGTGGCATAACGGCCGTAAGGAGCGGTGACGGTCAGTAAAACAGGCAACAGCAGGATGGCAAAGATCATCCAGCCGTAAACAAAATCCTTATAGGTATCAAACGCCATAGGCGATCATTTGAAATGAGTCGTTATAATGATCCGTTTCATCATGCAGCTTTTCAGGGGAGAAAGCCATTGCCTTTATACCATTCAAATGTGTCGGCCAGGGTTTCCTCCACGGGACGCGGGTTGAATCCCAGCTCTTTCGTTGCCTTGGAATGCTGTATGTACCTGTTGCATTCCTTTAAAATGACTATAGAATCGGTGGTATAAAGAGGCTGTGTATGGGTGACTTTAGCATGCAGCCGGATAAAGGGAACACCTATTTGTGCCATCCAGGAGGGGCATACCATATTGGGGACGCCGTTTCCCGAGATGTCTCCTATCATCCGTGCCAGTTCTTTCAGTGTGAGGTACCTGCCTGAGAGGAGGTACTTCTCGCCCCTGCGCCCGCGCAATGCCGCGCTGATGGCCCCCTGGACCACATCCCTTACGTCTACCCAGTTGTACCCTCCCGGCACCAGCATGGGAAGCTTGTTCAGGTATAATTTAATCAGAGCCAGGCCCAGGTAGGATGGTTTAAAATCATTTGGGCCCATGATAGCTGTAGGACTAACGACGACGGCATCAAAACCTGAGCGGACGGCTGCCATGATTACCTTCTCCCCGGCAGATTTGGAGAGATCATACACAGGACGCCCTGAATCAACCGCGGGCCAGCTCTCGTCAAGGGGCCGGTCTGCGGGACGGTTGTCGATGGCATGGATAGAGCTGAAATGAACCAGCCGTCTGACACCCATCTCACGGCAACATTGTATGATGTTCTCAGGCCCACTGACATTGGTCCTGTATATGGACTTTTTTTTGTTACCTCCGATAGATATCCTGGCGGCCAGATGAAAAACAATTTCAACGTCACGGCACAGCTCTTTAAGGGAATTAACATCAAGGATATCCCCTTTGACAAGTGTCAGATTCAGTCCCTCTATTCCCTTTGTATCATGGTAGACAAGAACTTTTACATGGTGGCCCTCCCGGATCAGCTCCCTGCATAGATTGGATCCCACATGACCGCTGGCACCTGTGACAGCTATATTCATTACATAAGTAATCGCTCCAAAAATCGTAAAATTCAGGAATATATTTAAGAAAATGCTTAAATACTAAATGATCAGGTAAACTAACTGTTCGACCTGCTCAAATAAAAGATAATAAAGTATCTATATCTATTTTCCAGTAACCTGCAACGTTGCCGTGGCGGTAAAAGCCGTATTA
>CAZVNP010000040.1:23046-30138 GCA_964628285.1 uncultured Lentimicrobiaceae bacterium | reverse complement strand
TTTGAACCTCATTATTAATAACCGATAAATCATGATGATTAAGAAGTTTTTTCTCCCGGTCGTTGCAGCCCTGGTTTTTCTGCCTTTTCTTTGCACCGGTTACACCGGTCAGGTCGTAAAATCATATAAAACCCCGGGGCAGTATGGTACGGGCTTAACTTTCGACGGTAAGAACTTATGGGTTGCCGACCGCAAAGACGACAAGCTTTACTGTGTTAATTCTGAAACGGGTGATGTCATCCGGAGCATCCCGTCACCGGCTTACTGGCCCATGGGATTAGCGTGGGACGGTGAGGCTCTGTGGAATGCCGATGTCAAGGGTGGCATTCCTCTGGCCGAGAACTATAATGGCAAGATATACCGTGTGGATCCCGCTGACGGGACCATTTTAAAAACGATTGCGTCGCCGTCGTCCACACCGCGCGGGCTGGCCTGGGACGGCACCTACCTTTGGTGTGCCGACAGCGATGCCCGTCAGATCATACAGTTCAGTCCTGACGACGGGACGACGATCCATGCGATACAGGCTCCGGCCTCAGCCCCCTGGGGCGTGGTGTATGACGGGCGTTACCTTTGGGTCTCCGACAGACTGATGAATGAGATTTATGTTGTCGAACCACAATCGGGTGCCGTGCTGCTAATAACCGAGGCTCCCGGCGAATTTGTCACCGACCTGTGCATGGCCGGTAATAACCTCTGGGCTCTCGATGACCAGAGTGACCGGCTGTTCCAGCTCGTCACCCATGATAATGAGAAGTTCATACGCCTGAATGAACGCCATGCACGGATCACATACACCCACCTGACAACGAACTACGGACCGGGAAAGGTCATCAGCGAGGATGTTCACATCGCCATACCTGTCAACAGCGACAGACAGGATATCATCGGTGAGATCAGGTATTCACCGCCGTATACCGACATTGTCACAGATAAATGGGGACAAAAAACAGCTCATTATCATTTTGACAACATCCCCGGTGAAGAGAACAGGGAAATAGAAATGATCACGGAGGCTAAAATTTATCAGATCAGGTATTTCATCTTCCCTGACCAGGTGGGAACACTCGATCAGATCCCTTCCGATATCAAGGCATTATACCTGGAAGATAATGAAAAGTACCAGATCCATCATCCGGTGATACAGGATGCTGTGAAAGCGGCTGTGGGTGATGAGAAGAACGCTTACTGGGTGGCCAGGAAAATCTTCAATTATGTCATAGCGCACATGTATTATGAGATGGCGGGAGGGTGGAACACAGCTCCTGCCGTTCTGGCCAGGGGGAACGGATCGTGTTCGGAGTATTCTTTCGTTTACATTGCCATGTGCCGGGCCGCCGGCTTGCCGGCGCGTTATGTGGGATCAGTGGTGGTGAGAGGTGACGATGCGAGCATGGATGATGTCTTCCACCGCTGGGTGGAGGTGTACCTGCCCAACTATGGCTGGATACCTGTCGATCCCAGTGGCGGCGATCAGGAGACCCCACGCAACCAGGCCATGTACATAGGCAACCTGTCGAACCGTTACTTAGTCACAACAAAAAGTGGCGGCGGCTCAAAAACAATGGGATGGACTTACAACTCGAACGAGTTTTACGTTACTCAGCCCAAGACGAACATTGTGATTGAATATTTTGCCGACTGGCAGCCGGCGGAATAGTCGGCAGTCGGCAATTTGCAGTTACAAGCCCTCCTCTTCAGGAGAGGGGTTGGGGTGAGGTGCAGTCGGAAATTAACAATAGAACAATAGAATATCAGGACCGTTGAAACTTTCGATCATTATTGTCAATTACAATGTCCGCTATTTCCTGGAGCAGTGTCTGCTGTCGGTGCGCAAGGCCGTCAAAGACATTGAAAGCGAGATATTTGTCGTTGACAATCATTCTACCGATCATTCGGTTCATATGTTAAGGGAGAAATTTCCCGAGGTCATCCTGATCGAAAACAAGGAAAACCTGGGTTTCGCCAGGGCCAATAACCAGGCTATCCGTCGTGCTGCCGGCGATTATATCCTCCTTCTCAATCCTGACACCATTGTTGAGGAAGACACCTTCACCAAAATTCTTTCGTTTATGAATGATCATCCTGATGCGGGTGGTCTGGGTGTGAAAATGATTGACGGTGACGGTAAGTTCCTCCCGGAGTCAAAGAGAGGCCTGCCGACGCCTGCCGTCGCTTTCTATAAGATTTTCGGTCTGGCACGCCTGTTCCCGAAGTCAAAGCGTTTCGGCAGGTACCACCTGGGTTATCTTGACAAAGATGAAATTCATACCGTCGATATTTTATCGGGTGCTTTCATGTTGCTGCGAAAAGAAACACTGGACAAGACCGGCTTGCTCGATGAGTCGTTCTTCATGTATGGCGAGGACATCGACCTTTCTTACCGCATCACGCTGGCGGGTTACAAGAACTATTATTTCCCCAAAACACGCATCATACATTACAAGGGTGAAAGCACTAAAAAAAGCAGCATCAATTATGTCAAGGTCTTTTACAATGCAATGATCATTTTTGCCCGGAAGCATTTCACCCACCGCAGTGCCAGTCTCTTTTCTTTTCTGATCCACCTGGCCGTTTACTTCCGGGCCCTGCTGGCGTTGCTGAGCCGTTTTGCACGTAACATTTACCTGCCCATCCTCGATGCACTGATGGTGTATGCCGGGTTGTACCTGATCACACATTACTGGGAGCAGAACATCATTTATCTTGACGGCGGCCATTATCCTGTGGCCCTGATAACCATAGCCATTCCTTTGTATATCGTGATCTGGCTGACGGCCGTTTACCTCAGTGGCGGCTACGACCGCCCCGTGAAGTTGCGCAAGGTATACCAGGGTCTGTTCTTAGGCACCATCACCATCCTGGTCATATATGCGCTGTTGAGTGAGACCTACCGTTATTCGAGGGCGCTGATCATCCTGGGTGCCCTGTGGGGCATGATCGTCATGACCGGCCTGCGTTTCATCCTGCATGTGCTGGGAATGAAGAATTTCAGACTGGGTCCCGACAGAAGCGGGCGTTTCATCATCATAGGCCGGCAGGAAGAAGCCACACGCGTGGCCGAACTGCTGAGGAAGACACACATCAACCCTGGCTTTATCGGCCTGGCCAGCGTGAACGAAAACGACGAAAAAACGGAGGGATTCATAGGCAGCCTGTATCAGATACAGGACATCATCAACCTGTACAGGATCGATGAGGTAATCTTCTGTGCCAAAGACATGACTGCCGAAAGGATCATCGATGCCATGGCCGAACTGAAACACCTGTCGGTCAACTATAAAATAGCGCCGCCGGAAAGCCTGTCCATTATCGGCAGCCATTCAATCAGCACCTCGGGTGATCCTTATATCCTCGACATCAACCCCATCGACAATGCCAGCAACAGGCGCAACAAACGTTTTTTTGACCTGATGGCCTCCCTCTTCCTGTTCGCCAGCCTCCCGGTGTCGCTGTTCATCGTCAGAAAACCTGCCGGATTGATAAAAAACATCTTCCTTGTTCTTTGCGGTGCCAGATCGTGGACGGGATACGATTCAAGTCATGCGTCGGAGTTTCATAACCTGCCCGCGATAAGAAAAGGGGTGCTGAATCCGGCAGATGCCTTTTATAACATCAATTTCGACAGCGAGACCATCAGCCGGTTAAACATGCTTTATGCGCGTGATTATAAAATATCCAATGAGCTTAACATCATGCTCAAAGGATTCAGGGAGCTGGGCAGATAATGGCATGAGGTAAACATTTGCCGGACAGGATTGTTGAATTGTTGTTATATGTCAAGATAGTGCAGTCTCATTGATAATGATTTATGGATGATCTGAATGTTGGATCAGATTTTTTCAACTAACAGGAGCATTTATTGATACCTGAAAAACCATGTCACGTTTCGAGGTTGTGATGCCTAAGCTGGGTGAAAGTATCATTGAAGCCACCATTACCCGATGGCTTAAAAAGGCCGGTGATCACATTGAAGAGGACGAGGATCTCGTTGAGATAGCCACCGATAAAGTGGATTCGGAGATACCGTCACCCGTGGAGGGCACCATAGCTGAGATTTTATATAAAGAAGGTGATATCGTGGCCGTGGGAAAGGTCATCGCTGTGATCGATATGGGTGGCGCTGGTGAACCGGCAGGAGAAAAGGCTGAAAGCAAGACGGTACCGGAAGCCGGAGGCGGTGTGAGAAAAAGTATCGAACAAGCGGCCGAGAAATCTGTCGCTGCCGTGGTGGCAGAGGAAGAAAAAACCTTCGTTTCCGGGCGGTTTTATTCACCGCTGGTTAAAAATATTGCGCGGCAGGAAAACATATCCGTTGAGGAGCTCGGTAAGATAAGCGGCACCGGCAAGGACGGGCGAGTGACGAAGGATGATCTGCTGGATTATGTCAGGCAACGGGGCGTGGCGCCGGCAGGGCCGCCACCCGCGGTGGTGACGCCAGTCGTGACAGAAGTACCAAAAGTAACGGCAGCCGAGGGCGACCAGATCATGGAAATGGACCGCATGCGGCGTTTGATCGCCGATCACATGGTGACGTCGAAGCATGTCGCACCTCATGTCACTTCATTCATTGAAGCCGATGTGACCTCTGTGGTCAAATGGCGCGAGAGGATGAAAGACCTTTTCTATGAGCGCGAGGGTGAAAAGCTGACCTTCACGCCTGTTTTTGTCGAAGCGGCAGCTAAGGCCTTAAAAGACTTTCCCGGTGTGAACGCCTCCGTCGACGGTTACCGCATCATCCTGCGAAAACGCATCAACATCGGTATAGCAACAGCCCTGCCGTCGGGTAACCTCATCGTGCCGGTGATCAAGGATGCCGACCGTAAGAACCTGCTGGGGCTGGCCAAGGCTGTCAACGATCTGAGTGGACGGGCCCGCGGCAACACCCTCAATCCTGACGATATCCAGGAAGGCACCTTCACCATCACCAATTTCGGAACCGTCAACAGTCTCGCCGGGGCACCCATCATCCATCAGCCCCAGGTGGCTATCCTGGGCATAGGAGCCATAAAAAAAAGACCGGTGGTGCTCGAAACCGCCGGTGGCGATGTCATCGCCATCCGGCATGTGGTCATCCTCTCGCTGTCGTACGACCACCGCGCCGTTGACGGCGCCATGGGAGGACTCTACTTAGATAAGGTGGCACGGTATCTTGAAGATTTTGATATTAACACAACCATATAACATAAAGCTTGTCATCCTGGCGGGATCATCCCACTTTCTCACTACTTGCGGTAACCAGAAATATGATCCCGTTCAGGATGACTTTTAACGATCAAATTCTTTCATCATGGAGTTGCATCTGACCCGTCCTTTTACAATTATCGACCTGGAGACCACCGGCACCAACATTGCCAGTGACCGTATCGTGGAGATCGGTATGGTCAAGATACTGACCGATGGCACTAAAAAAATCAAGACCCACCGCATTAATCCGACCATCCCCATACCACCGCAGGCCACCGGTATACATGGCATCACCGACGCCGATGTCAGGGACGAGCCCACCTTTGCCATGCTGGCAGGTGAGCTGGCAGCTTTTATCGACAACAGCGACCTGGGCGGCTATAACCTCCTGAAATTCGATGTTCCCCTGCTGGCAGAGGAGTTTCTCAGAGCCGATGTCGACTTTGATATCGGCAACCGCAAGATTGTAGATGTGCAGAACATTTTTCATAAAATGGAACCCAGAACCTTGCGGGCCGCCTATAAATTTTACTGCGGAAAAGACCATGAAGGAGCTCACGGTGCCGAAGCCGATGCCCTCGCCACCTTCGAAATATTAAAGGCACAGCTCGACATATACAAAGATGTGCCCTATGTCGGCAACAACGGTGTCCCCTCCTACCCCGTAGTCAATGACATCGGCGCTTTAGATGAGTTCTCATACTACTCCCGCCATGCCGACCTGGTCGGGCACATTGTGTTCAATGACAAGAATGATGAAGTCTTTAACTTCGGCAAATACAAGGGGCAAAAAGTGGAGGAGGTCTTTAAAAAAGAACCCCAGTATTATGACTGGATGATGAAAAGCGCCTTTCCGCTGTATACAAAAAAAGTGATCACAGCTATCCGGCTGCGGAGTTTTAACAATAAAGCAAAATGAAAATAATTTGCCTCGGCCGCAATTACGTGGCGCACGCCAACGAATTATCCAGCCCTGTGCCGGAGGAGCCTGTTTTTTTTCTTAAACCTGACACCTCCCTCCTGCTGCATGACAGACCCTTTTATTATCCTGATTTCTCGAAAGAGATACATTATGAGGTGGAGATCGTCTTTAAGCTGTGCAAAACCGGTAAGAATATACGGGTGGAGAGTGCTTCATCATACTATGATACCATTGGCATCGGTCTTGACCTCACCGCCCGTGACCTGCAGCAGGTGTGCAAGGCAAAGGGTCTGCCCTGGACCATCGCCAAGGGCTTTGATCATGCCGCTCCCCTGAGCCCCTTTATCAATAAAAACGATCTTGCCGACATTCATGCCATCGATTTTCATCTCGACGTTAACGGCCGCACCGTCCAGCATGGCAACACGAAAAACATGATATTTGGTATTGATCGCCTAATTGCCTACCTGTCTATGTTCATGACCCTGAAGAAGGGCGATCTCATCTTCACCGGGACGCCCGAAGGTGTGGGACCCGTGAAGGTCGGCGACAGGATTGAAGCTTTTATCGGGGAGAAAAAGATGCTGGAGTGCGGGATAAGATAAAAGATTGGACGATGTGGCGGTATAACGATGTATCGATATTTGAAGTTTTAGCAGGACGGGATTTTTATCGAAAGACGATATCATCGATGACTCGTTCGCCGACTTCGGCGTTGAGGAGATCAATGATTTTATGGCGCGAGTACATCAGCTCATGACGAAGGGCCGGTGAATCGATGCGGACATGCAGTATCCTGTTCCGGATGTACAGCCGTTGGGTGTGTTTGGTGATCATCTTGCCTGTCACTTTCTCCCAGGAATGTATGAGACGGGTTTCGTTGAGCTTATGGCCGAGCCCGTAAGTTTTTATCAGCTCAAAGATGGCTTGTTTAAGGGTGTATTGGTTGGTGGAGCTCATGGGTTGGTTACAGGTTACAGGTT
>CAZVNP010000040.1:0-22946 GCA_964628285.1 uncultured Lentimicrobiaceae bacterium | reverse complement strand
GGTTACAGGTTGCGGGTTGCCGGTTAAAAGTGGGATTACACGTTATAAACTCCAAGTGGATTCCCGCAGTCGGCGGGACTGTAATCGTTAGATCGTAAAATACATTTTTAGATTCCATCATTTAATTTCAGTTACATATCCGTTTGATACTTCGAATATTTTGCAGTCGATGTCAAGGCCTGTAAAGATGGCATTAATCCGGTTTTTTTCGGTGTCGGTAATGAACACCTGACCGAAGTTGTCGTGGGCCACCAGCTTGACGATTTGTTTCACCCTGATCTCGTCAAGCTTGTCGAAAATATCGTCAAAGAGGATGAGCGGCTTGAATCCTTTGATGTCTCGTGTATAATCGAATTGTGCCAGTTTCAGGGCGGTGACGAACGATTTTTGCTGTCCCTGGGAGCCGTATTTTTTTGCCGGGTAATTATCGATCAGGAACGACAGGTCATCTTTATGTATTCCTGTGCCGGTGAAGCCCAGCGACAAGTCCCTGTCTATGTACTGGTTAAGCATTTCACGAAAGTCACCTTCCAGGAGATGTGATTCGTAAACGATCCCGACCTTTTCGCGGCCGACGCTGATGAACTCGAAATACTGACTGAAGATGGGTGTGAACGCCTCAAAAAAACGCTGCCGGCATTCGAATATCTTCTTCCCGAGCATGACCAGCTGTTCATCCCATATCTCCAGCGATGCCCTGTCGAAGCTCCTGCTCTCGGCAAATTGCCGCAATAACGTATTACGCTGCATGAGAGCCTTGTTGTAATTGATCAGATCGTCGAGATAGGCTTTATCGAACTGGGAGATCACACTGTCGACATATTTCCTTCTGATCTCACTGCCTTCATTGATCAGATCACGGTCGTAAGGCGACACCATCACCAGCGGGTATAAGCCGATGTGATCGGCCAGACGGGAGTAAGTTTTTTTATTCAGCCTGAAGACCTTTTTCTGGTTCCTTTGCTGGATGCAATCGATCTCGTCGTGATGACGGCCGTTACGGATATAGGTGCCATGGATGGCAAAGAAGTCATGATCGTGTTTAATGTTTTGTGTGTCGATGAGGTTGAAATAACTCTTGCAGAATGAGAGGTAGTGGATGGCGTCGAGGAGGTTGGTCTTGCCTGAACCGTTATTACCGACCAGGCAGTTGATCTTATCGCAAAAATCCAACCCGGCCTGAGAATAGTTTTTAAAATTATCCAGTGACAGGTGTTGCAGATACATGGGTCAGTGTGCTGTACATTTAAATACCTGATAAAATGGAGCTTCTCCCTTCATCCTCCAAAGGTAGCCAAACCACGCAGAATAAGCAACGGGCAGAAAAAAAAGAACCCCCGATCTATTCGGCCGGAAGGTGTTGTTTCTTTTTTAGCGACGCAGAGGGATTAAAGGTAAAGGTGAAAAAGTTCGGTGCGCCGGCCAGGCTATAAGTGGCGCGGGCATAGCTTATCTCAAATTTGGATATCCGCAGGCTCACGCCCCATGAGAAGCCGACCATTCCCACTTTCTCTCTGATCTTGAGTTCCTGGCGCCGCTGGTAGTTATAACCCAGTCTCAGACTCAGGTTCTTTACCGGTGATATCTCCCCGCCCACGACAATATGGCGCATAAGCTTGTCACCGAAATCGGCGATGCCGCTTTTGGTCTTTGGCTGGCCCGTGTAAGGATCGACGTTATCGGGGTTGGAGGGATCGAAATAGGTCATATCCCATTTTTCGATGTGGTTGTAATTGATGAAATAGCGAAAGGGGACGTACTTCAGTCTTTTGGAGATGCCGGCGTCGATCTCGAACGGCAGCGCTTCCGCGTCGGCACCGTAATAGGTGGTGATCTGACGGCCTATGTTCCTGAAAAGCAGTGAGGCGGTGAAGTCGGATTTGCTGTGGTAGGCGCCGGCAACATCGACGGCTACGCCCACCGAATGGTACGACTCCAGCGTGGAGTAAATGGCTTTAAGGTTGGCCCCGATGGAAAAGCTGGAATCCAGCTCACGCCCCCATCCGATGTTAAAGGCATATTCCGAAGCCGTAAAGGTGCCGGAGGTCTGACCTGTGTTATCGGCATAGGTGAACTGTCCATAATCGATGAACTGAAGGGCGCCGGTGAAACTGCCTAACGTCCTGAAAGTCCTTGAGTATATGGCGTAGCCATAGTTGATGTCGGTGAAGTAATCCACAAAGCTCAATGCAAAGTTATTATTCATCTGGGGTGTGATGAGAGCCGGATCGGTGAGCGTCAGGTTGAGGTCGTTGTCTTTCGATACCAGGTAATTGTCACCAATGGAACCGATCCTCGCCGAGTTGGGCAGGTTAAGGAACTCGTAAGTAGCGTGTCCTCCGATTTGAGAGAAAGCCGCCGATGACAGGGTTATAAAAAGAATAAACAGAGAAAACCGGTTGAAATTCTTCACAGGCTTAAGGGTTATGATAGGAAATAGATCTGCATGCAAAATTATTCAAATTAGATTAATAACGGTGACTGACGACGGATATTATTTGCCGCCTGACAATCTGCTGCGTATCAGGTTCAAAGCGCTGCCGGCCCTGAACCATTCGATCTGGGCTTCGTTATAGGAGTGAATAATGCTGAATGACTCCGATGTCGCGTCACGATGATGCAACATGACGGTGAGTGGCCGGTCGGGTGCAAAATCTGTCAATCCGGTGATATCAATGCGATCCTCTTCCCTGATGCGGTCGTAGTCATTTTTATCGGCGAATGTCAGGGCGAGCATGCCCTGTTTCTTAAGGTTGGTTTCATGGATGCGTGCAAACGACCTGGCGATGATGGCGGCGACACCCAGATGGCGCGGTTCCATTGCCGCATGCTCACGCGAGGATCCCTCGCCGTAATTCTCATCGCCGATGACCACCGACATGATATGATTTTGTTTATAAAAACGGGCCACGCTACTCACCTTGTCATATTCACCAGACGACAGGTTTTTTACGAGGTTGCTTTGCCCGTTGAAAAAATTAACGGCGCCCATGAGCAGGTTATCCGAGATGTTGTCGAGATGGCCTCTGAAACGGAGCCAGGGCCCCGCCATGGAGATATGGTCGGTGGTGCACTTGCCTGTGACCTTGATGAGCAGGTTTAATCCTTTCATGTCGTGACCGTCCCAGGCCGGGAACGGTTCCAGACG
Source organism: uncultured Lentimicrobiaceae bacterium (assembly GCA_964628285.1). Classification (GTDB taxonomy): domain Bacteria; phylum Bacteroidota; class Bacteroidia; order Bacteroidales; family JAGONC01; genus JAPLDP01. The sequence continues at coordinate 19,798 of CAZVNP010000040.1, read as the reverse complement.
CTGCAGGCGCTGTGAGCCGGGATGTATGACGACGTTGATGGCGCTGCCGTCCGTGCTGGGTGCGATGTAACCCGGGTCTTTTACCTCAAAGCCTCTGGCGGGCAGCTCCTCGCCCTGCGGTTCGTCGAGGCGGACCTCCTCGCCGGCGACATTACGCATGGTGTCGGTCAATGGATTGAAGGTGAGACGCCCGGCTATGGTCATAGCCGTGACTATCTCAGGCGAGGCCACGAAGCTGTGCGTGGCTGCATAGCCATCATTGCGTTTGGCGAAGTTACGGTTGAAGGAGGTGATGATCGAGTTCCTGCGTTCCGGATCATCCATCACTCTCTTCCACTGGCCAATACAAGGGCCGCAGGCGTTAGCCATGACCACGCCGCCGATCTCCTCGAAAGCTTTCAGGAGACCGTCGCGTTGTGTGGTGTACCTGATCTGCTCAGAGCCGGGTGTGACGATGAATTCCGTCTTCACCTCCAGCCCTTTTGCCTTAGCCTGTCGGGCTACCGAAGCGGCACGGGTGAGATCTTCGTAAGAGGAGTTGGTGCACGATCCTATTAATCCGACTTCAATATTCAGGGGATAATCCTTTTCTTTGACCATAATGACGAATTCGCTGATGGGATAGGCTGCATCGGGTGTATAAGGTCCGTTGATATGGGGTTCCAGCGTCGACAGGTCTATGTCGATCAGGCGGTCAAAATAGTTCTGCGGATCGCGGTAGACCTCTTCATCGGCTTTCAGATAAGAGCCGATAGCATCGGCTCTCCGGGCTACCTCTTCCCTGCCGGTGGCGGTGAGATAACGGCCCATGGTGTCGTCGTATGCGAAGATGGAGGTGGTGGCGCCAACCTCGGCGCCCATGTTACATATGGTGCCTTTGCCTGTGGCCGACAGGTATTGTGTGCCCTCGCCGAAGTATTCGATGATACGTCCTGTGCCGCCTTTCACTGTGAGGATGCCGGCAACTTTCAGGATGACATCTTTGGGGGCTGTCCAGCCACTGGGTTTCCCTGTGAGTCTGACGCCTATGATCTCGGGCATCTTCAGCTCCCACGGCATGCCGGCCATTACGTCGACGGCGTCGGCGCCGCCGACACCTATGGCTATCATGCCCAGTCCTCCCGCATTCACCGTATGCGAGTCGGTGCCTATCATCATGCCACCGGGAAAAGCATAATTCTCAAGGACGACCTGGTGAATGATACCTGCGCCGGGACGCCAGAAGCCGATGCCATATTTATTGGAAATGGACTGCAGGAAGTCGTAAACTTTCTTATTCTGTGCCAGTGCTCTCTCCAGATCACCGGCGGCACCGGCGTAAGCCTGGATGAGATGATCGCAGTACACCGTCGTCGCCACGGCTGTTTTATCCCTGCCGGCATTCATGAACTGCAGCAGCGCCATCTGGGCCGTGGCGTCCTGCATGGCCACACGGTCGGGAGCGAAATCAACATAATCGCGCCCACGGATGAACACATGGTCCGCTTGGGTAACCCACAAATGACCGTAAAGGATCTTTTCACTCAGTGTCAGCGGGCGCTGCAACAGATGCCGTGCTTTATCGACCTTGGGTGGAAGCTGCCGGTAGACCTTATCAATTAAAGGGAGATCAAATAACATATTGTGTTTTTTTGTTAATATGTCAACACCATTTTTTTTCAAATGTTCAAGGGCACACTACTCCTGCGAGTCGTTTTTCTTTTCTTGGTCCCGTCCGGTCCCGACAAGCCCATGTCACGATTCATTCTCCAGCTCTTTCTTTACCTTTTTCAGATCTCTCATATGATCATCGGACGGTACGGGGTAATGCAGGTCGAGGGAACGTATTTCCGAGACGAGGATATTGGCCACAAGTGCCCGGGCGATCCATTTGTGGTCGGCAGGGATGACATACCAGGGTGCCCATACCGAGGAGGTGTGGTTGATGGCTTCTTCATAAGCTTTCATATAGTCATCCCAGTATGACCGCTCTGCAATATCAGAAGCTGAGAATTTCCAGTACTTATCCGGATTCTGGAGACGTTCCAGAAAACGTTTTTTCTGTTCTTGTTTTGAGATATGCAGGAAGAATTTGAGTACCACCGTACCGTTACGGACGAGGTGTTGTTCGAATGTATTGATATCCTCGAAACGTTTCTGCCAAAAGGCGCCGTCGCGTTCTCCGGGAGGGATCTGCTGTTTGGCGAGGATGGCGGGGTGCACTCTCACGATGAGGACCTCTTCATAATAGGAGCGGTTGAAGATGCCTATGCGGCCGCGTTCGGGCAGGGCTTTCATGCAGCGCCAGAGCCAGGTGTGGTTCAGCTCCTCGGCCGAAGGCTGCCTGAAGCTCACCACCTGGCACCCCTGGGGGTTAATGCCCGACATGACATGCTTGATCATGCTGTCCTTGCCCGCGGCATCCATGGCCTGGAAGATGATGAGCAGACCGCAGGTGCCGCTGGCATAAAGCAGCTCCTGCATGTCGGACAGAGACTGGATGTCTTTTTCCAGATCCTGTTTGAATTTGCTTTTTAATTCTGATTTTTTGAGATCCTTGAGCTCCCCGTTGAAGCCAAAAGCGGTGTCGAAGTCGCGCAGGCGGATCTGACGATCGGGGGTAACACGCAGCCGATTGATGGTCTTGTCAGATAACATGATGTTTGGATTTTATGGTTGTCAGGATTGCAAAAGTAAGGGGTATTTATATTTTTCGCCCTAAAAAGGAATTGAATAATTGTTTGAAAGGACAGAACCATCTTAACGGGCCGCTCCTTCGGAGCTTGGGATCAGGTTTGTGGGCCGCCGGCTACAGACGGTGGGCTCCTACGGAGCACATGTAGTAGAGGTTTTAAAGCCAGTTGATTACTTGCCACAGATAGTAAGCTTCAATGAAACAAATGCAGTGGCAGAACTAAATCCAGTTAATAACAGGACACTGATTTAACAATTCTTGTTGTTTATAAAAATAATCTATTGCCAGGTGCTCCGGAGGAGCGGCCTGTCATCTTTTATAATTTTTTATGATTTTATTTAAATGCCATTTCCTTCGTTTTCAACCTGTTCACAACGGGATAGTGCATTCTTCAAATCCGCTCTGTGCTTTGTTTTTATCATTCATGACACACAATTAAACGCATCCCTTAGCGAATGAACTGGATAGAAATGTTTTAAAACATCGGTGATAATATTTTGTTATTTTTGCGGCCGAAAAATTTTACCTGTTTACAATAACATTCAATTTTTGAAGTTTGGAGTTTTAAATTATCAACCATCCTGATGCAAATGTTGTTTATATACTTAGGAATTCTGGCGGGCGTGTGCCTGGAGGGAGAAATTGTCATTATCGGATCTGCTTTTGCAGCGCACGAAGGTTATCTGAATATCTTCCTGGTCGTTATGCTGGGCATCATCGCCACCATCACCACCGACTGGTTCTATTTCTTTCTGGGCCGTCTGAAAGGCCGTAAGGTCCTGGAGAAACGTCCCAAACTACGGAAACATTCAAACAAGATAAATTATTACGTTGAGAAATACCCCACCCTCATCCTGTTGAGTTACCGTTTCCTATATGGTTTCAGAATCATCACCCCGTTGTTGATAGGGATGAGCCGGATCAGGTTTGCCAAGTTTGCCGTCTTCAGCATCTTTATGACCACCGTGTGGGTGACGCTCATGAGCTTCGTGGGATATTTCTTCGGCAACCTGTTCAATGGTAACATGAAGGAATTCAAACATATTGAGCTCTATGTCTTTCTGAGTGTCTTCAGCCTCTGGCTCACCTTTATCCTGGTGCGTATCCTTATTCAGAAACGCCGCGCCAAAGCGCTGGCTGGAGCATATCCCGTCGATGAGAAATAGATGGCAGGCTGATAAAGGTTTACAGGTCTTCAGGTCTACAGGTCGGCGGGTTTACAGGTCGGCAGGTTTGCTGGTCTAAATGTATTCAGGCATCTGCAACCCGCAACTATCTATTCCCCCTTTCCCCCACGAAATAATCCTCCTTTTCAGCAAAGAGCACATTGAACGAAGTCAGACTTCCATAGATTCGGGTGATATACTGCTGCAGCTCGATCTTATCGACTTCAGGCAGGTCGCTGCTGTTTATCTTCTGCTCCATGACGCGGAGGCGGTCGCGTACCATGACGATCTTGTGGAACAATGCATCGATGGGCATGTCCTTGCCCAGGACGTTTTTGTCGCCGGGTTCCAGCACCAGACGTCCGCCGGTCCATTTCCTGGCCATTGGTATCGTTTCCTGCATGTCGGAAAAACGTCGGATGATGTTAACGATGCGTTTTTCCACCTTCTCATAGCTCAGCAGGTCGTTCTCCTGGCTCACAAAATCCTTCACGTTCATGCCGCTGTAACTTTTCAGAATCTGTTTTGTGCCATGGTCAAAGAAAGTGATATCGTAAGCATCGGAATAGACCTGTATGACGACACCAGGGCCGAACTCAGGATGCACCACCCGCGAACCGATACCCAATGTTAAATCTTCCATTGCATTAACCGTTATTTAATTGTTAATTTATAAAGTTTTACGATGCCTCAACCGACTTCTTTCCACTACCGGATACCTGCATTAAGTCATCGTGAATTCGGGCGACCTGAGGCAGTAAGGCATGTTTTTCATCGTTGCGGATCACGAAATCGGCTCTTTTGACTTTCTCTGCCTCGCTCCACTGATTCCTGATCCTGTCGGTCACTTCGCGGCGGCTCATACAGTCGCGCTCCATCACCCGTCTGATACGCAATTTCTCGGGTGCAGCGACGGTGATGATCTTGTCGAAATCACGGTAGAAACCGCTTTCAAACAGTATGGCCGATTCAAAGATGATGTATGGCACATATCCTACCGTGAGGATCCATTTCCTGAAATGATCCCACACCCGTGGATGTATCAGGGCATTCAATTTTGTAAGGGCCTCAGCATCATTAAAGACCAGATGACCCAGCCGCCGCGTTGAAATGCTGTTGTCTTCATCCAGAACCCTCTGACCGAAAGCTTTGACGATGGCAGCTATGACTTCCCCGTCATGAAAAAAACGTTTGGCTTCAACGTCGGCATGATACAGAGGCACTTCCAGTGCAGAAAACAACCCGGCAACAAGGGTCTTACCACTTCCAATATTTCCCGTTAGTCCGACCTTAATCATTTTTTATGGCCTTTTTCAGGAGATCAAGGTCAGTAACATTTGCCATTTCACGAAATGGTGATCCCCCGGGAGATAACTCTGAAAGGGGAGCCGTTTTTTTCTCAGGTGTGGTGTCCCTGAAAATAAAAAACAACGTATCGGGATAGGTGACGGTGATCTGTTTCCCTGTACCAAACTGGGCGTTGATTATTGTAACCAGCTCAGCGGTAGGCAACGACGACTCATAATGACCGTCAACGCGGTTCAGCTTAAGGATCGACAGGTCGACGTTCAGCGGCACGGAGCGCCGGAGGGACTTTTCATTGATCACCTTGAAATGGGGTGTGTTAAATTTCAGGTAAAGGTAATTTTCGGAAACACTGACCAGGACTTTACCTGCCGGGATGTGTGTGAACGCGATAGGGTATTTGATGGGTTGCGACTTCTGGTTTGGCACCATGAGAAGGAACCACAGCACCACGGCGATCACCAGGCAGATCAGGAACACCGAAAACTGCCGTCTGAATCTGGAGGCGAAGAAATTCTTGAATTTATTGTGGATTCCGGTCATTCAACCGTGATATGATTCATATTATGGATGAACAGAAAAAACGATTTACTTGGTCTCCTCGGCCTGCCCGGTTTCGCCGGAGGCTACGGCCGTTTTTTCGATCTTCAGACGTGTGCCTTCGGCTTCAATAATGAAAGTCGTCTCCCGCACCTCGACGATCTTACCATGGATGCCTCCGATGGTCACCACACGGTCGCCTTTCTTCAGGGCTTCCCTGAATTTCTTCTGTTCTTTGGTTTTCTTCATCTGTGGCCTTATGAAAAAGAGATAGAAGACGACAATGATCAGGGCCAGAAATATAAGTGAGCTGTAGCCTCCTTTTCCCGTTCCCTGCCCCTGCTGTTGCGTCATCAGGATGACGTTCAATAAATGGTTCATAGTTTAAGGATTTAAGTGAATAAATATTGAGTTATCAATTTTGGTCAGGTGATATGACCTGTGCTTTAATAGAAACCGTGGTCGTATTGGGTTGTGTGTTGGCCAGCACGGTAACGGTTTTATGCTGGAACCCGCTCCTGCCCTCGCTGTCGAAGGTCACTTCCAGATAACCCTGATGCCCGGGTGCGATGGGATCTTTGGGGTATTTGGAAGCAGTGCAGCCGCAGGAGGTGCTGACGGAGGTAATGAGCAGGTCCGATTTTCCTGTATTGGTTAATTTAAAGGAATAGGACACCACCTCTCCTTCGATGACCTTGCCGAAGTCATGCACATCGCTGCTGAAAGTGATCACGGGCAAATTGCCGGTGTTGATTTCATGCGAGGCGGTATTGGGATTGTTGACGATGCCGGCAGGTAATTCCCCTTTCCGATGCCCCTGACTGCAACCGGCCGTAATGACCAGGGCCATAAGGCAAAAGATGTAACAGGCTGAAAACAGAGGTCTCATTCCGGCGGATTTAAGAATGCAAAAGTATGAAATTATGACAGATTACATGACATAAGATGGTAAAAAGAGCATAATTCGGGTCTCATTCCACGAGGCCTCTCCCTTTTTTATTTATCATGTTCTTGCCACGCAATTCGGCGATGAGTTTATCGAGGACCCCGTTGATAAAGATCTTGCTTTTGGGTGTGCTGTATTCCTTGGCGATCTCGATGTATTCGTTAAATGACACCTTAACGGGAATGGAGCTGAATTCCAGTATCTCGGCCACGGCCATCTTCAGAAGGATCATATCAACATGAGCGATGCGATCCATGTCCCAGTTCAGCGTCTTGGCCGAGATCATCTTTTCATATTCAGGTCCCTTGCGTATGGTGGAGCGGTATAGCTCCAGGGCAAAGTCAAGCGATTCATCGAAACCCTGCTCCTCACTGAAATCAGGCAACAATGCACTTTCATCCCAGTCATCACCGATGGCTTTCAGGCATTTTAGCACAAAGAGGTTCACCACAGGATAATCATTAGCCCAATAAATGTTCTCTTCTTCATAATAACTTTGCAGTATCACGTCAGGAGCGATATAATTTTTAAACAGAGCGATAACGATATCCTTGTCACGTACGAAGTCGCTGCCATCAACAGCCATGTAAGCACGGTATTCTTCACCGGCACGGAAACCGTTATATATCCTTCTCAACATCTCTTCCTGTTCTTTCCATGATATTTTCAGTTTATCCTCCTGCCGCTGATAGTCCCTGTTCATCAGTATTTTACCGATAAGGAGGTTGTCAATAAATTTCGTGTTGGGATGAAGGTCTTCGTAAGTGGGTAACAGCTTTAATTTGCCATCTTCTATCCTTTTACGTGCAAAAACGAAGATGCCGGCAAGAAAGGAAAGCTGGTAAATAAACAGATCGTGGAGCTTGCCGATGCTTCTGATCAGCTCCTTTTCACCGCCGGCCAGGTCAGCCTGTTCCGACTGATTGCGGGCATACAATGATTGCATGACTTTGATGCGGAGCAGCCTTCGGCTTAACATAAAATAATGAACTGAATCAAACAAATCAATATCCTTACCGGCGGTAAAATTATATAATTTTCCAAAGCAAACTTCAAAGGATGTCAAAGACGCATGATTTTGTTTTTTATCTGAAGTCGGTCACATTCAAAATAGGCCATCCCTATAAAAATGCTTATGGTAGTATTGATTTTTAATAATATTAATTAACTTTGCCTTATCAAACCTAATATAACCTATCATGGAAGAGATGGAAAACAAAGAAAGAAAGGATGAAATTTTTTCGAAGGCTGTCAGGGCGGGAAAAAGAACCTATTTTTTTGATGTCAAGGCAACACGTTCGAATGAGTACTATATCACCATCACCGAGAGTAAACGAAAATTCAATAATGACCAGGGCACATTCTTTTATGAGAAACATAAATTATTTTTATATAAGGAAGACTTTGAAAAATTTCTCAACGGTCTGAATGATGTGATTGGTTTTATTGATACCGGCAAAGCGCGTGAGGAGGTGGCAGAGAATATCACCACCGCAGGGGAAGAATCGTTGGAAGACAAATCGATTGATGAACTGAGCAAAAAACACACACACGTTGAATTCGATGATCTTGACTCCGAGCCTGAGGAGCCGGGCAAATGACGGTGTTCATAACATTTATTGGAAGCTGTCTGCGAGGACAGCTTTTTTCGTTATTTTTACATCCTCTTCAACCATCGCATAATTTATGGGAAAGGTCATTACTATTGCCAATCAGAAAGGAGGTGTCGGTAAGACCACTACGGCCATCAATCTGAGTGCGAGTCTGGCTGTCCTGGAATATCGTGTTCTGCTCATCGACGCCGATCCCCAGGCCAACGCCACGTCAGGCGTGGGCTTCAACCCCAGGAACATCAAAACAAGCATCTACGAATGCATCATTGATGATGTGGAACCCCAGGGCATCATTCTGAATACATCCACGCCCAACATGGATCTACTACCTGCTCACATTGACCTTGTCGGTGCCGAGATCGAGATAATCAGCCTGCCTAACCGTGAGAAGATGATGTTGCGCGTCATCAATAAGATAAGGACATCATATGATTTTGTCATTATCGATTGTTCGCCCTCACTGGGTCTTATCACCATCAATGCGCTCACTGCGGCCAACTCCGTCATTATCCCGGTGCAATGTGAATACTTCGCCCTGGAGGGTTTAGGCAAGCTGCTCAACACCATCAAGATTGTCCAGTTGCGCTTAAATCCGGGATTAGACATTGAAGGCATTCTGCTGACCATGTACGACAGCCGTTTGCGGCTTGCCAATCAGGTGGTGGAAGAGGTCAAAACACATTTCCAGCAAATGGTTTTCGAGACCATCATCAACAGGAACACACGTCTGGGCGAAGCCCCAAGCTTTGGTGAGACCATCATCATGCATGATGCCGGCAGCACCGGAGCCATTAATTACCTTAACCTTGCCAGGGAGATACTGCAGAAAAACAACCTGGTGAAAAGCAATATAACACAACATATAAGACAATCGGAATGAAAGAAAAAAAGAAAGCCCTGGGAAGGGGGTTAAGTGCTTTATTGGAAAGTCCCGACACCGATATCACCTCCAGGGACATTTCCGGCAACTATGTGGTCGGCGCCATTGCCACCATCCCTGTGAGTGTCATCGAGGCCAATCCTTTTCAGCCCCGCAACCGTTACGAGGAGGCATCGCTGGAAGATCTCGCCGCCTCCATCCGTGAACAGGGCATCATACAACCCATCACCATCCGCAAGCTGGGTTATGACAGGTATCAGCTCATCTCGGGTGAGCGCAGGCTACGTGCCGCTATCATGGCAGGCGTGACGGAGATACCGTCGTATATACGTGTCGCCAACGACCATCAGATGCTGGAGATGGCACTGGTGGAGAACATACAACGCAAAGACCTGAACCCCCTCGAGATAGCCTTCGCTTTCCAGCGCCTGATAGAAGAATGCAACCTCACCCAGGAACAGCTCAGCGAGAGGGTGGGTAAGAAACGCACGACCATCACCAATTATATCCGTCTTCTCAAGTTGCCGGCTGAGATACAAGTGGCCCTGAGGGACGAGCGGATCACCATGGGTCATGCGCGCGCACTTATCAACATTGAGGACACCGAAAGTCAGCTTTACATCCTGAAAGCCATCCTCGAGAAAGACCTCCCTGTGCGTGAGGTCGAACGTATCGTGCGCAACCTCGACAGGCAACCGCTGCACAAGATCAGGAAAACACCCGAGCCCCTGCCTCTCATATTTCGTGAGATGAGACAGGAGTTGTCGGAAAAACTCGCTACAGCGGTGGAAATCAAAAGAAATAATAAAGGCAGGGGGACTATCGTTATCCCTTTTAAAAGCGATGCCGAGCTGTCGAGGATATACGCTCTCCTCCAAAACAAATGAATGACCGTGCGACGGACGCTAAATAACGCTCTGTATTTCCTGCACTCATCCCATATCCGGCGGCTCCTGCTGTTGTGCCTGACGATAACGGTTATGTGGCAGGCCGTCCAGGCACAGGATACTCTCACCAACAGAGGCGACACCAGCAATGTCAGAAAGCATTCCCCCGCTAAAGCTTCCATTTTTTCTGCCGTCATCCCGGGTCTCGGACAAGTCTATAATAAGAAATACTGGAAGATACCCATCATTTATGCCGGTTTTGGCGTGTTCGCCTATTTCATTAATCAGAATTCGACCGAGTACCATAAGTTCAAGGAGGCCTATATCTGGAAGGTCAGTAACGACACCGTGCCGATCGATAATCCTTACATTTACAAATATCCTTCGGTGGACCAGTTGAAGTCGGGTAAAGATTACTATGAGCGAAATCTTGAAATATCATGGATATTATGCGGTGTATGGTACATTTTAAATATCCTTGATGCTTCGGTGGACGCTCACCTGATGAATTTCGACGTCAGCGATAACCTGTCCCTGCATATCGAACCTCATATTGACCATAGCAACCTGTACGCCAGACCCGGTGGCGCCGGATTATCACTGACAATGACATTCAAATGACGACATGAGATAGTCTCACTTTAATTTCATAATGACATGGAACTCGTGATTATTCTTTTACTGATCCTGATCTTTTTCCCCGTCTTCGGCTGGAAGATCTATGAAGATGCCGGATACAAAGGATGGTACTCGGTTGTACCTCTGTTTAATTATTATATATGGCTTCATATCATCAAAAAACCCCTGTGGTGGTATCTCTTTCTCCTGATGCCCTTCATCAATGCCTTCATGGTGATGCTGATGCTGGTGGAGACAGCCAAATGCTACCAGAAATATGATTTGGGAAACCAGGCCCTCGCCGTGCTTTTCCCTTACATCTACCTCCCCTATCTGGGCTTTTCGGCCAAGGAAAAATACCTCAACCCGGCCAGGAGACCTAAAATAAAAAAGACAGTGGCACGTGAATGGGTCGACGCCATTATCTTTGCTGTCGTTGCCGCCACCATCATCCGCACATTCATTGTCGAGGCCTATACCATCCCCACCTCTTCGATGGAGAAGACCCTGCTGGTCGGTGATTTCCTCTTTGTAAGCAAAATCAATTACGGTCCCAAGATACCCAACACGCCCCTCTCCTTTCCTTTTGTTCACAATACGATGCCGCTCTCCAAGACACGTAAATCGTATGTCGAATGGATCAAGCTTCCCTATTACCGTTTTCCGGGCTTTCAGACAGTTAAAAACAATGATGTCGTTGTTTTTAATTACCCCAACGGTGATACCGTGGCGCTTAAAGTGCAGAACCCTGATTATTACACCCTCATCAGGCAGTTTGGCAGGGAAAGGGTGTGGACCGACAAATACAACTTCGGCGATATTGTTTACCGGCCTGTTGACAAGAGGGAGAACTACATCAAACGCTGCATAGCCATCCCCGGCGACACGCTGGAGATGAAACAACAGGTGATATACATCAACGGCAAAGTGTTACACTCTCCCGGCATCAGGGAGTATAAGTATGTAGTCGAAACCAACGGCACACCTATCAATCCTTTAAACCTCGAACGGCTGAAAGTGACGGAAGAAGTCAAGCAACTCAACCGCAACCAGTTCCTCATCACCCTCACCGACAAGGCTGTGGAGGAGATAAAACGATACAACAATGTGGTGAACGTGACACGGGTGGTATACAAGGAAGGCGACTGGGCCCCCTATATCTTCCCCTATGATTCGGTCTATAAATGGAACGAAGATAATTTCGGACCTTTAGTCATCCCGGAGAGCGGCAAAACGGTCGCCGTCAATACCACTAACATCTGCCTTTATCAAAGGATCATCGGCGTTTATGAACATAATGACCTGAAGATCGACGGCGATAAGATATTCATTAACGGTAAGGAAAGCCATGCTTACACCTTCAAGATGAATTATTACTGGATGATGGGTGATAACCGGCATAATTCCGCCGACTCCCGTTTCTGGGGGTTTGTCCCGGAGGACCATGTCGTCGGCAAAGCCGTCTTCGTCTGGCTGTCGCTCGATAAAAACAAAACCCTTTTCCAGGGCAAGGTCAGATGGAACAAACTGTTCAGGATCATTCACTGAAGTTAAAACGTACATCATTATTTATCTGACAAGTACTAACGTGCAATTAATTATGAAAACAATGAAGATCGCCTGTGGCACTCTGATTTTTATTCTGGGCATGAGTATGGTCACTCAGGCGCAGAAAAACAAACCCTTCAGCGGTGTTATCACTTATGCCATCACCTATCCCGACAGTGCCAGCTTCGACGCATCCGTCAGGGCTGCCTTGCCGGTTGAAATGACCACTTATATCATGAAAGACATGAGAAAAAATGTAATCACCAGTCCCATGACCAACCAGGTCGAGATACTTGACGCCGTTGCCGGGACCAGGACAGCTCTGATCGATATCATGGGGCAGAAATTTTCTATAATTACTTCCAAAGAGGAAATGGAAAAAGAAGCCGCCGAACGGCCGGTGCCGGTGATCACTTACTTTGATACTATCAGGGTTATAGCCGGATATTCCTGCAAAAAAGCTCAGATGGTCATCACAGACGAGGATGGAAAAACAATGAACATGGAGGTTTTTTATACGAGGGAAATTACCGGTGATAACATTGATTTCGGCAGCAGATACAAGGGCTTGGACGGTTTTCCCTTGTTATTTTCAGCAAAGGAAGGACCGGTGGCCATGGTGTTTACAGCTATAGACATCAAACGGTCGAAGGTGAAGAAAAATATTTTTAAGGTGCCCGACGGATATAAGCAGGTCACCGAAAAAGAGCTGCGGAACATGTTCGGTGGCGGCGATATGTAGGATGACCGCTTATTTTTGTTATTTTTGCAGGGTTGTCATTCTTTTAACCTCGTAATGTTTTTCTCATGCCTGCCGGTGAAAATACCATAAAAAGGAATGTGCTTCAGAAAGAAAAGACGGTGGCCAGGCCTGTGTCTGCCAAGGGCAGGACACATGATGCCAGGCCGTCGTGGGAACGCTTTAAGAAAGTCACAGGTGCTTTTCTCCTTCTGGTGGCTGTTTTTCTTTTTTTCGGTTTCACCTCATACCTCATCGGGTGGTTCAAGGGCGAAAGCGATGATATCGTCTCGGGGATATCCTTCGGGCGTATTCTCTTCGATGACAATCTGACGGTCCATAACTGGACAGGCCGTTTGGGCGCCGCGCTCTCCAATCTCTTCATCAAGCAGTGGTTCGGCATCGCCTCTTATTTCATCCTGGTCATGTTTTTTTTCAGTGGTCTCCGTATGCTGTTCCATGCCCGCGTCAGTCTGAAAAAAGTTTTCGGTTACTATCTTCCGGCTATGTTGTGGCTATCGGTGGCTTTGGGATTCCTGTACTCCGGTTCTGACACTTACTCTCTTTTGGGCGGTGCTTTCGGATACCAGGCCACGCTGTGGTTCAATGGCATTCTCGGCAAGCTGGGCACCGGCTTCCTGCTTCTTTTCCTGGCGCTGGCCTATCTCATCATCGCTTTCAATATCTCCTTCCGGCGTCGCCGCAGAGACGAGTCTGCCATGGCGGAGGCTCCCGCTGCCGTCAAAGCCGGTAAAGCCGGGAATAAAGTCCTCATGCCGCAGGGGGAAAAAGTGACAGGCTTGCATGAGTTTGAGGGGGATAAACCGGCGGAGGTAGCACCGGCGGCGACGACAGGTGGTATTGATTTGGAAGTGGCGTCGTTCAGAGAAGAACTGGCGAAAGAAGAGGAAGCCCAGGGTAAAAACGGGGATTATGGCAGCCTGTCATCGCTTTACGACCCCCTGCTTGATCTGCCTGATTACAAGTACCCGCCGTTGGATCTCCTCAACAATTATGATGAAAGCAGTGCCGGCGTTCATAAGGAAGAGCTCGAAGCCAACAAGGACCGCATCGTGGCGACACTGAACAACTATGACATCAGCATCGACAAGATCAAAGCCACCATCGGCCCCGCTGTCACGCTTTATGAGATCATACCTTCGCCGGGAGTGAGGATTTCAAAGATCAAAAGCCTGGAGGATGACATCGCCCTGAGCCTCTCGGCCCTCGGCATCAGGATCATTGCGCCGCTGCCCGGCAAAGGTACCATAGGCATCGAGGTGCCCAACCAGAATGCCGAGATCGTCTCGATAAAATCGGTCATGGCTTCCGAGCGTTTTCAAAACACAAAATATGCTCTGCCCTTTGCGCTGGGTAAGACCATCTCCAACGAAAGCTATATTGCCGATCTGACCAAGATGCCCCATATCCTGATGGCCGGCGCTACGGGCCAGGGTAAATCGGTGGGACTGAATGCCATCATCACCTCGTTGTTGTATAAGAAACACCCGGCACAACTGAAATTCGTCCTCGTCGACCCCAAGAAAGTCGAGCTGTCGCTCTTCTCTAAGATCGAACGGCATTTCCTGGCCAAGCTGCCCGATCTGGAGGAAGCCATCATCACCGAGACACGGCAGGTTGTCAGGACATTATTCAGCCTGAACATCGAAATGGACAGCCGTTATGATCTGATGCGTGATGCGGGGGTGAGGAACATCTATGAATACAACGTAAAATTCCTCTCACGTCGTCTCAATCCCAACGAGGGGCACCGTTTCCTGCCTTATATCGTGGTGGTGGTGGATGAGTTTGCCGACCTGATCATGACGGCGGGCAAGGAGATCGAGACGCCGCTGACGCGTCTGGCCCAGCTGGCCCGTGCCATAGGCATCCATCTCATCATCGCCACACAGCGTCCCTCCGTGAACATCATCACGGGCCTCATCAAGGCTAATTTCCCCACACGTATCGCCTTCCGCGTCATCTCGAAGATCGACTCACGCACTATTCTCGATTCCAACGGCGCCGACCAGCTCATCGGTCGTGGCGATATGCTCATCAGCACCGGCAATGACATGGTCAGGCTGCAGTGCGCCTTTGTCGATGTGGACGAGGTGGAACGCGTGTCGGAG
Source organism: uncultured Lentimicrobiaceae bacterium (assembly GCA_964628285.1). Lineage (GTDB taxonomy): Bacteria > Bacteroidota > Bacteroidia > Bacteroidales > JAGONC01 > JAPLDP01. Next base: position 4,750 of record CAZVNP010000040.1, on the reverse strand, counting down.
TATATCGGATCACAGCGTGGTTACCCCACCGCCTTCAACCTGCCCGAATATTTCGATGAGAAAGATGAACCCAACAAGGAATTCGATCCCAACGAACGGGATGAGCTATTTGAAGAAGCCGCCAGGTTGGTAGTACAGTACCAGCATGGCTCCACCTCACTGCTCCAACGCAAGCTGAAACTGGGATATAACCGTGCCGGCAGGATCATCGACCAGCTCGAGGCCGTCGGTATCGTGGGCCCCTTTGAAGGCAGCAAAGCCCGCGAAGTAAAGGTGAAAACGGAAATGGAACTGGAGCAATACCTGAAGGATTTTACACAGACAAAATTATGAAAAGTTGATAACCATGCGAAACTGGATGTGCTGCCTCTTACTGCTGTCACTGCTGCCCTCTCTTCAGGCACAGGATAAGAAAGCCACCGCCATTCTCAATGAGGTGAAGACCACAAGCGAGTCGTACAAGACCATAAAGATAGAGTTTACTTACACCATGCAGAACAAGGATGAGAACATCGATGAAAGCATGCCCGGGGTGCTCTATGTGAAAGGCGACAGCTACCGTTTGAACATAGCAGGACAGGATGTCATTTGCAACGGCAAGACCATCTGGACCTACATCAAGGATGCCAATGAAGTGCAGATCAATGATGTGGAAGAGAATAGCGACGTCATCGTGCCCTCCAGGCTCTTCACATCCTACGATAAAAATTATAAAGCCCGCTTTGTCAAAGAGACCACGGAGAACGACCGGACAGTGGACATCCTGGAACTCACACCACTGGAAGGCCGCTCTTTTTCCAAAATAGAGCTGACGGTCAACAAGGCGAACAAAGAGGTGATCAGCTTTGTCATTTTCGATAAAAACGGCACCACATTTTCATATATCGTCACCCGTTTTCTCCACGATATCCCTCTCGAACCCGGACTGTTCACCTTTAACAAGGATGATTTTCCCGGGGCCGAAATCATCGATATGAGGTGATGATAAAACACATGATCCGGGAGGGTAGATAAGAAAATCAGCAGCTACGGGAAGTCCTCAGATACCGGGATCAGTTATCCCTGAGCATCTGATAATTGTCGACTCTGTATATATCCACATAGTCATTTTCAAAGCCTTTCCCTTTCTGACGTGTAAAATGATAATCCCCGGTCAGGCCTCTGATATGAAGGTAGGATATGCATTTTTCAAAATCGTCACCATAGGTTCGGAATGCTGAAAGGAAGAAATAAGTGACATCGAAGCCGATGAAGGCATATTTGTCAGCCTGTGGCTCTGCTCTGAAGCGTTGCCTGAACTTAATGATGAAATCTTTTACATCGTTGTCGTTATAGTCAACGAACGAATCTGAGAAAAGATGCAGGTTCAGGTTCATCAGGTATGCGACATCCAGGTCGAAAGCCATCCATTGTGGTACCCCCACCAGGGTGATGTCATAATAATCGCGCATGGTCATAAGGTTCGATATGAGCTTGATGATGAACAACCTGTCATCCGACAGGCTGATGACGATGTTCTGCCTGCTGGGTGAAACATTGTTACGCAGGGCATTGATGCTGTCATAACCGTAATTGACATCCTTGAGATAATTTTTCACCCTCAGGCTGTCGTTATAACATCTTTCCAGCAAACCGTCAAATAATTGTTTTTTCAGGTCGTCCAGGTCGTTTTTTTGGAGATAGGCATTCTGTCGCATGATAATGTAATTGGCATTGGGATAGTCCGATAAAAGATGCCCGGCAAGCAGTCTGATCTGGCTGTGCCATGATGGTTGCACCTTGAACACAAGGGGGGCATCATCGAGTATATCGTCACTGGTGGTGAAGGGATTGACGATTTTAATATGATGCTCCCGGGCGAAATCAGACACCAGGGAAAAGCTCTTCCTGAAAAAAGGTCCGATAATCAGATTCATCTTTTTCAGCACCGGATCAGCCAGAACTTTGTTGGTTTTACGGGGTGTTTCGTCAATGTCGAATACATAAATTTTCGCACGAAGGCCTTGCTGTGCCATGGAGTCGATAGCTAGGAGAACACCTTCATAAAACTGGATGAATTTAAAAGGCCGGTAATTGGCGCTCACCTCTCCTGCCGTTGTATCCGAGGCGGTGGTTTCGTTGATATCCTCAAGATAAAAGGGGATCATCAGTGCGATGTTGTAAGTCTCGCCTCTGTAAACAAAGGCATCACAGTCGCGGGGTTCTTCCGTTGTGGCCTCTTCGCGGGCAAGGGGCTTAAAGGTTGCGATATATAAGGTCCCTGCCTCGACATCAGGGTACGCCGCCGTATCCCTCACAGGTATCTTGACGGGCTCACGGCGGGCGATCAGATCATCCAGTTCCGGATTTAGGAGGTACAGCTCGTCGAGGCTCACACCGTATTCATGAGCCACACTCAACGGCAGCTGATTCTTTTTGGTCTTGCGCATGATGTAATACACCAGGGTGTCCTTGCCCGTTGTCACATAATTCCTGTAAATTGTCCGGTAGTCGGGAATCATGATGATCTGTCCGGCCTTAAGGCCGTTGACCAGCCCGGGATTGAGGTGTATGAGTTCATCGATGGTCACGTGGTACTGTCTTGAGAGACCGAACAGGGTTTCTTTGGGTTGCACCTGGTGCTCGATATATTCCCTGGTGGTGTCCTGTTCGGCATGTTGCCACGGTGTAGTCGATCCTGAGAACATGGACCCTTCATACACGGCATCCGAAGCCGGTAATTTTAATTCCTGTCCCACTTGCAAACCCTGCTCGTTCAGAAAAGGATTGAGCTCTTTGATTTCATCCACCGTCGTGCGGTATTCCCTGGCAAGACCATACAGTGTTTCTTTTGGCAGGACGGTATGATAAACATATTTCCCGCGGTCGCCCGCGGCCGGTTGTTCCGGTTTGTCGCGGGGTTTGCTTCCGGCAAATGGTATCTTAATGATCTGGTTGGGTTTGAGGTTATCGTCGATGAGCTGCGTATTGATCGACCTGATCTCTTCAGGAGTGACACCATAGGCTCTGGAAATGGCATACAGCGTTTGACCGGGTTTCACAAAATGGATGTAGACGGTTTTACCGTTATACTGTTCCACAATGTTTGAACGTGCGATGCCGGAAGTATTGTCCTGTCCATACCCATGAAGCAGGCCTAGCAAGATGACGAGCAGAGTTGATATGTGAGATTTTATCACCGGTATCGTGTTAGCTTATATCACTGTCTTCATTCATTCCCATTCAATGGTGGCCGGCGGTTTGGAGCTGATGTCATAAACCACTCTGTTCACTCCCCTGACATTATTGATGATGGCCGATGACATCCTTCCCAGGAAAGCATATGGCAACTGCGACCAGTCGGCCGTCATTCCGTCGGTGGATCCCACCGCACGGAGCACGACCACATTCTCGTAAGTTCGTTCATCACCCATCACGCCCACGGAACTCACGGGAAGGAGGATGGCAAAAGCCTGCCACACGTCGTCATAGAGCCCTTCCTCTTTCAGGCCGCGGATGAAGATATCATCCACTTCCTGCAGTGTCCTGACCTTGTCGCGTGTGACATCGCCAATGATCCTGATGGCGAGGCCTGGACCCGGAAAGGGATGACGCCGCACCAGGTCGTCGTCCAGGCCAAGGGCACGGCCCACACGCCGTACCTCGTCCTTGAAAAGGCTTTTCAGAGGCTCCACGACCTTCAGCTTCATCATGTGAGGCAACCCCCCGACGTTATGATGCGATTTGATGGTGGCCGAAGGTCCCTTTACCGATTGCGATTCGATGACATCGGGATAGATGGTGCCCTGTGCCAGCCATACGACATTTTTTATCCTGTGGGCTTCTTCATCGAAGACTTCGATAAATGTCCTGCCAATGATCTTGCGTTTGGTCTCCGGCTCGGTGATGCCTTTCAGTGCTTCCATGAAACGGCCGGAAGCATCCACACCCTTCACATTGAGGCCCAGATGCCGGTATGAACGCAATACGCTCTCAAATTCATTCTTGCGCAGGAGCCCGTTATCGACAAATATGCAATGCAGGTTTGTGCCGATGGCCTTGTTGAGAAGCATGCCGGCGACGGAGGAGTCAACGCCTCCCGACAGGCCGAGCATGACCTGGTCGTTGCCGAGCCGCTGCCTCAGCTCCTCCACCGTCGTCTCGATAAATGAGACCGGGGTCCAGGATTGCCGGCATCCGCAAATGTCGACGACAAAATTTTTCAGCAGAAGAGGACCCTGTGTGGAATGATAGACCTCGGGATGGAACTGAATGCCATAGGTCTGTTCATGGTTTATCTTGAACCCTGCCACGGTCACATCTTTCGTGCTGGCGATAACCGTAAAGTGAGGCGGTGCCTGAAGGATAGTGTCACCGTGCGACATCCATACCTGGCTGCCCGTATCGATGCCATGCATCAGGGGAGTGTCGTCACGGATGTAGGACAGATTGGCACGGCCGTATTCGCGGTGACTTGACGGCATCACCTCACCGCCCTCCGACTGCGCCAGTAACTGTGCTCCGTAACAAATGCCCAGGACAGGTACTTTTTCCCTGTAAGAGGAAAGGTCGGGTTTGGGCGAATGGCGATCGCGTACGGAGGAAGGACTGCCTGACAGGATCACACCCTTGACATTATCACCGGCAGCGATCTTGGCATTATAAGGATGTATCTCACAGTAAACATTCAGCTCACGGACACGGCGTGCTATCAGTTGGGTATATTGTGAGCCGAAGTCAAGGATAAGGATCATTTCTTCCATTCTACAAA
>CAZVNP010000039.1:0-31204 GCA_964628285.1 uncultured Lentimicrobiaceae bacterium | reverse complement strand
GACCTGCTTAAGAGTATTGGAAAAAATGAAGCAGTTATCGAATATGTCCTCGCCGACACTACCCTTTACATCTTCGCCTTTAACGATGACGGCCGGACAGCCGTTAAAATCATGCCTGCCGGTCAACGGTTCAACGATGATCTCAGCAAGGTGATCGCTTCACTTTATACGGAAAGTACCGGTCACCTTACACCTGATGAGTTCCGCCGTTACGCCGGGTCATTGTACCACCTTTACAATGACCTCATTGATCCTGTCGATGATATGGTGCAGGGTAAAGATATCATTATCATTCCCGACGGCAGGCTCTCCTATATTCCTTTCGAGATCCTGACGGAAACGCCACCTGATTCCGCCGCCGGATATGCTGACCTGAACTTCCTGATGAACAGCCATGCCATAGGCTACGGTTATTCCGCCACCCTCCTGTTTGGCAATAAAGGCCATCACATAGGAATGCCTCTGGGCAATATGGTTGCTTTTGCTCCTGAATACAAATCCGCCGGACCTGTCGACACATCCGGCGCCAAAGAGAAGGTTTCTAATGATGAATCGGTGTATCTTCCTTACATCCGTGATGAGGTTTCCTGTGTTTCAAAGCTTTACAGTGGAAAGGCCTACACCGGCGAAGATGCCGTCAAAGACCGTTTCCTTGCCTGTGCCGGTGATTACAGGATCCTCCACCTGGCCATGCATGGCCTGATAGATGATGACAACCCGATGTTTTCCAAACTTATCTTCTCCTCTGTCACCGACACATCGCAGGATCGTTATCTGAACACTTACGAGATCTATAATATGAGCCTGAATGCCGATCTGGCAGTGCTGTCGGCCTGCAATACAGGAACAGGGAAATATATAAAGGGTGAGGGCATCATGAGCATGGCGCGTGGTTTTTATTATGCCGGCTGCCCGGCCATTGTGGCCACACGATGGTCTGTCTATGATAAAAGCACCGAAGAGATTATCCGGAAATTTTACCTTTATCTGGCACAAGGTTTCTCTAAAATTGAAGCGCTGAAAAGAGCACGTCTTGATTTTCTCAAAACCGCCGATCCTTTCCGGAGCCACCCCCGTTTCTGGGCCGCCTTCGCCTGCATCGGCGATCCGTCGCCGGTGCCACCTTACGGACATCCTAACGGTACAATAATCCTTATCATAGCGACTATGATCTTATTACTGACAGGGATAGTATTTTCAGTGAAAAGAAAAAAGTGACAGGCGAGTTGCAGGGATCACTCGTTGCTGATTTTCTTCAGAATCATGCCGGCTTTATTCCCGTAAAAACGGCTGCTAAGCTCCAGATCACTCAATAACTGCCGAGCCTGTGCCATATCACCTGTCTTCACATAAGTGAGTGCCAGATACCAGCGGGCCTGGTCAAGGAAGAGGATATCCTGATGATCGATCACCACCTTAAAAAAAGGTATGGCCTGCTGAAACCTATCGAGCTGTAAAGATGATACCCCGGCATAAAATTGTGCCTCATTGTTGTCAGGTTCGACACGGATCACCTGTTCAAGCTGTGTCAAAGCACCTTCATAGTCATTTTCCCCATACAGCTCAAGGCCGAACGCCAGCGGTGAATTCTTTGTGTCACCCACCGACCTTACATCGCCAGGGCTGTCGTACGCTTTGTAATAGGTGGCAAAAAGTTTATCGGTGCCTGAAAGTCTTTCCCTGGTGATGATCAGTGAAAGGGCGATAGCCAAACAAACCAGCACCAAAGCGGCTGTATACCATACCCACCGCGGGAACTGCCTTTTTCTTACCAGTTCCTCGTGGATGCCATCAAGCATATCCCTGAAACGGTTGTCGTCATCCATTTGAAGGGCTTCGTCGACACTGGTGTGCAGACGGTACTCCTCATTGAGCTCAGTGTCTGTCTTCAGCCTTGCCTCAAAATCCTCACGCTGAGGGGCAGACAGATCACCATTGAGATACCGGATGATCAACGGGTCGTAATTCATCCTTGTTTTCATAGGCCTCAATATCTTTATACTCAGGGTCGTTGCGGATGTTCCTGATAAGGGCCATCTTGCAGTTGTACTTCTTCCGCCTCACAATGGACTCATCCTGGTAGTTCATCATGACGGCTATCTTCCTCGCATTCATCTTATCAAGATAAAATCTGATCACTTTCTGACAAATTTCCGACAACTCTTTGAAGTGTTTGTAAAAAAGACGGCATTTGAGATTTTGAATGTACTGCTCATACAAATCATCTGTTTCGTGACTGGCAAGATTTTCCGTATCGATGTCCATCCACATTTTCCTCTTGCGCCATAGTTCTTTGAACCATAAGTTTTTGCAGATGGCAAACAGATAGGTCTGAAAGGAACAATCGAGATGGAGGTCATTATTTCTGATCTTGTGCAGAACGATGACCAGCGCTTCCTGGAATATTTCCCTGGCTTCGTCCTTTGATCCGGAATTGTCAATCACCATCTTTTCGACGGGGTAATAATTCTCCTTATAAAGCCTTTGGATGACGAACCGGTCACTTTCCCGGAAAGCTTTTAAGATGATGTCAGTATCATACGTGTTTACTTTCATCACAAACAAAACCCCAGATCAGGTTAAAAAATTGCATTCCAACAAAGTTAATAATTTAATTCTTTATTAGTGAGTAAATTTGGATTTTTTCAAAGGGTATCGTATCTTTAATGCATAAAAAAGTATATTATTACAGGGAAACCCTTTCATAAAGTTACCGTTTAACTGTAATGTCGAAATGTTTTTTCAACAACATATCCGCAATAATCATAAGGATATCTATTATAGTTATAAATTAAATCACATTGTCTATGAAACGTCTTTTACACATCATTCGAACAAATCTCATCGCAGGATTCATCCTGCTTTGTATTTCGGTCAATGCCCAGAGCACCAGCTATCCCTGGGCCGTGGGAGTGAGCTGGCACTGGATGGATTTCTGGGCTGTGGAGCTCCCCTTCAGGGATGTTCTGACACAGTCGCATTGGGTTGGTGAAATATATCCGACAAAGTTCTCTGTCAGCCGTTCTCTCATTTCATCGCTTAATGTGGAGGCGCATTTTGCCTTCATGAAGTATGAAAACTATGTGATACGCATCGGTGGCAATCCGAATAATCCGACAGAAACCATTAAACTGAACAAAGATTTTGTCTGGTACACCAATTTTGAGCTTCATTATGAATTTGCCAACGGGTATCTGCTGAGCAAGACTTCATTTTTCACTCCTTACCTTTTGGGATCACTTGGTGCCACAGGTATCGATCAGGTCTCTTATTTCACCGCCGGTTATGGTTTGGGGCTGGAGTTCTGGCCTTACAAACTCATCGGTATTAATTTCACGGCGGCTTACCGGTATGTTCCGGACTTTGGTCATGACTATTTCAATTATTCCCTGGGATTGAAGGTCCGTTTTGGAAAAGCCAAAGACACGGATAAAGATGGCATCCCGGATAAAAGTGATGCCTGTCCGTATGTATGGGGTCTTGAAAAATTCAACGGATGCCCCGACACCGATGGCGACGGACTGGTGGACAGCCTCGACCGTTGTCCGACGGAAGCCGGTCCCATTGAACTGAAAGGATGCCCCGACAGGGATAAAGACGGTATACCCGATATCGATGACAAATGCCCTGATCAGCCTGGTCCCAAAGAACTGAATGGCTGTCCCGACAGAGATAAGGACGGCATAGCCGATATGGACGACAGGTGCCCCGACCAGCCCGGTCCGAAAGAGCTGAATGGTTGTCCCGACAGGGATAAGGACGGTGTACCTGATATTGACGACAGGTGTCCCGATCAACCCGGTCCGAAGGAGCTGGCCGGTTGTCCCGACAGAGACCATGACGGCGTTCCGGATATCGATGACGAATGCCCCGATCAGCCCGGTGTCATCGCCCTGAAAGGCTGCCCCGACAGTGACGGCGACGGCATACCTGACAAAGATGATAACTGCCCCAAAGAAAAAGGACCTAAGGAAAATAACGGATGCCCCATCGTTGAGAAAATCACCGTGATAGATACCGTCAAGGTCAAACAAATTGAAAAGAGATTAGAACTTCAGGCTGAATACATTGAGTTTGAAACCGGCAAATATATCATCAAACCCATATCCTATCCCAAGCTTGACAACATAGTAAGTATCATGAATGAATATCCCAACTCCAAATTCAGGATCGAAGGAAACACAGATAATGTGGGCAGTGATGCCTCCAACCAGATCCTGTCGGAAAACCGTGCCTATGCTGTCAGACAATACTTTATCGACAAAGGCATCGATGCCTCCAGGCTCACGGCCGTGGGTTACGGTGAGTCACGTCCGCGCGACACCAATGCCACCCCCGAAGGAAGAGCCCGAAACAGACGCGTTGAGATTCACCTTGTCCAGTAATCCATCACCTTAAACCTTTTATATGAAGGGTTGCCCGAACATTTTAGGCAACCCTTTGTTATTAAATATGGTAAAAGATAATGTCCTCAATTTTAAACAATCCACAAGCTCAAACATTAAAAAATCAGCCGGAATGAAAATAATTTTTCCCTTTAATATTTGATTTAAATATTATCTTTAATATCTTCGTGATGAATTTTCATCAGTTAACGCCAACTTAATATTAATTAAAAAATAGAAGAATTATGAGAAAGTTTAATCTACGCTTTTTAGCTTTTATCCCGGCCATTATCTTTCTGGTAACCGGTTGTGTTACAACGAAACTACCTGAATCTTATAAAACAACGCCTCAGGTACTTGAGATGATCGGTGGTAAAATTGACGTGAATGTCCAGGGCACAATTCCTCCCAAATCCTTCAGTCCAAAGGATAAGGTTGAATTCACCCCCATACTGAAATACGATGACCAGGAAAAACAGCTCAAAACCCTGACTCTCATCGGTGATAAATTCAAAGGTGAAGGGGATGTCATTTATAAAAAAACAGGCGGTACGGTCAAATACAGTGATGTCATCACCTACGAACCTGCCATGGATGTGTCGCAGCTGGTCGTGGCACCTAAGCTGTACAAAAAAGGCAAGACTTTGGTGCAGCTGCCTGAAGTGAAACTTGCCGACGGTGTTATACACACATCCGATTTCATCATGCACGACGAAGATCTTTTGCATGCCGACAAGCCGACAGCACAAGCGCTCAACATGGATCTCTCGGAATATTATGAACCGGTGACCTATGCTACAAAAGAAGGTACCATCTGGTTCATCGTGAACCGGTATGATCTGAACTTAAGAATGCCATTAAACAAAGATCCAAAAGCCATCGAACAGTTGAAAGCTTTCAACGATTTCATGGCGCAGGGATGGAAGATAAAAAGCGTGGACATCGATGCATGGGCATCACCCGAAGGGGAAGAGACCTTTAATGAAAATTTGTCCGTCCACAGAGCTCAAACCGGGGAAAAGTACTTTGTCGACATGATTAAGAAACTGGCCAAACAGAAAGATACCAAGGTAACCATCACCGATCCCGAAAAAGAGCTCATGCTGAAACCTGTCGGTCACGGGCCTGACTGGGATGGCTTCGTCAAAGCTGTGGAAGCTTCGAACATGAAAGAGAAAAATACCATCCTCAACGTTGTACGGTCACAACCCGATATCAATAAGCGGGAAAAAGAAATACGTAACATGACCGTCATTTTCGAGGAGCTTAAAAACACGATCCTGCCTCCATTAAGAAGAGTGACCATGAAACTGACCTGCTATGAGCCTAAGAAAACCGATGAAGAGATTGCCCGGCTGGCCGTCACCGACCCGTCGCAGCTCACCGACAAGGAGCTGCTTTATGCCGGCACCCTCACCGATAACCTCGACACCAAGATGCAGATCTACAAAGCCCATATGAGCATGTATCCCAATGACTGGAAGGGTTACAACAATGCCGGCTGGGTCTACCTGAAAGAAGGCAAGGCTTCCGATGCCATGCCGTTGCTGGAGAAAGCCAACGGATTAAGGGCTAACAACCCCATCATCCTCAATAACCTGGGTGTCGCATATGCCATGAGCAACGATTTCGCCCAAGCTCAGACCTATTATTCGCAGGCCAAGAACCTCGGTGCCAAAGAAGATTATAACATGGGCATCTTACTGATACCGCAAGGTGATTTTGATAAAGCCATCAATATGATGTCAGGCAAGAAATGCAATTACAACATCGCCCTCGCCAGGATGATCAAAGGCGATAATGCCGGTGCCGAATCCGAACTGGGCTGTGCTTCCGATAATGCACAGACATTCTACCTCAGGGCTGTCCTGGGTGCACGGATGGGCAATACGACCATGCTTTACAGCAACCTCAAAAATGCCGTGAACGCCAATCCGGATTATAAAGAAAAAGCCACCAAAGACAGAGAATTCCTGAAATATTTCAACGAGCCTGATTTTACGAACATCGTTAAGTAATCGAAACATCACCAGAATAATAAAAGAGGTTGTATCAAATATGATACAACCTCTTTTATTAATCGAATCCTACCCGGTGCAAGCCTGCTGTATAATCCTGAGAAATCCAATCCATCACTATCTTAAAATCCCGGACTGATCCGACAAAATCAAGTCTGGAGGCATTGATAACCAGAATACGCAAATGACGCTGATGGCTGAGATAATCAAGGTAACCCTTCTGTATGCCTTCAAGATATTCAGCTTTGATGCCGGTTTCATAAGGACGCGCCCGAAAGCGGATGTTCATCAGCAGCCTCTCCACAGGCATGAACAGGTACACCAAAAGATCCGGGCGGGGAAGGATAGGGATAATGATTTCAAAAAGCTTATGGAACAGGGTCAGCTCATCATCACGGATGGTTTGCCTGGCAAATATCAGCGATTTGTCGATGAAATAATCGGCCACGGTAAACGTCCTGAACAGATCCTGGCTCAGGAGCTCTGTCTTAAGCTGATGATAGCGGGAGGCAAGAAACGATAATTCCAGGGGAAAGGCATATTTCCCGGGCTCCCGGTAAAAACGGGGAAGAAAAGGATTGTCTTCAAACTGCTCCAGGATCAGCTTGGCGTTGTACTGTTCTGCCACCAGGGTAGCCAGGCTTGTTTTGCCCGCCCCGATAGCACCTTCAATACAAATGTAATCGTACCTCATCGTTATGGTCAATATCACTGCCCGTCTCCATCATCCGGGTATCTGGTCACCCTGTGCCTGTCGCGGCATCTGGCCAGCAGAACAGCGACCGGTTCTTTGAGCACAGGATGGATGTAATCACCTGCGATTTCATTCATGGGTACCAGCGCAAAACGCCGCTGTGGCAACCGCGGATGCGGTATGACGAAATCCGGTTCATCCATCACCAAGTCATCATAAAAAAGAATGTCAATGTCAAGAATTCTTGACACCATACCCGGCAGTCGTTCACGTCCTAACTGCTCTTCAATGGATAAAACCTTTTCCAAAACCTCATGCGGTGAACGATCCGTTTCGACGATCAAGGCCTGATTCAGGAAATCCGGACCGTCGTTGAAGCCCCAGGGCTCCGTTTCATAAATCGAAGAAGAACGGACAACAGACCCTGTTACAGCCTGAATCTGTGTCACAGCCTTCCCAAGGATATGCCTCCTGTTGCCTAAATTACTACCCAGCAACAAATAAACCCTGCTCATAGAAAAAATTCAGGAAATATTAATCAAAAATACAAAACATTGCATAAAAGCTTATTGTTTTATAACTTGCATACTAATTTTAAAAACTGAACCTATGAAAGATTTTTTCAAATTTATGTTCGCATCGATGGTCGGATTCATCCTGTCATCGATCCTGTTGTTCCTGGTCATGATGATCATCATTGCCTCGGTCGTCTCCATGTCGACCAAAAATGTCGTGGTCATATCCCAGAAATCCGTTCTTGAACTGAAACTCAACACCCCCATTCCCGACCGGGCTCCAAAGACACCCACTTCGTTTTGGGTCAATTCTTTCGGGATGAATAAAGTGGTTGGGTTGGATGAGATTCTGAAAAACATCGAAAAAGCAAAAAAAGACGACAACATCAAAGGCATTTACCTTGAGCTCAGCGTCATACCCTCAGGCATCGGCACCATGGAAGAGATCAGGGATAAGCTGCTCGAATTCAAGGAGAGCGGTAAATTCATCCTATGTTATGGGGAGGCCTTTTCACAGGGTGCCTATTATATGGCTACCGTGGCCGACAAGATCTGCCTCCAGCCCACGGGTATGTTGCAATTTAAAGGACTGAATGCGGAGATGTTGTTTTTCAAAGGGACCCTTGAAAAACTCGATGTCGATATGCAGATCATACGCCCGGCGTCGAACAGGTTCAAAAGTGCTGTCGAGCCTTTCTTCCTCGATAAAATGAGTGATGCCAACCGTGAACAGACCATGGTCTACATCACTTCGGTATGGGATGATGTCCTCAGCGCTATTTCAGCATCCCGTCATATCTCAGTGGCCGAATTGAACCGTTTGGCCGACAGCCTGCTGGTCAGGAACGGTGAGGATGCACTGAAGTACAAGCTGGTGGACGGCTTATATTATAAAGACCAGGTAATGGATGAGCTCCGTAAGATGCTGGATATCGGTCCCGGTAAAAAGATCAGCATGGTAAAATTGTCCAAGTATGTAAATGTAACTGTTAAAGCCTTACAGTCTCAGTACACCCCGAACAAGATCGCTGTGATCTATGCTCTGGGGGCCATACAGGGCGGAGAGGGTGATGATAACACCATCGGTTCGGACCGCATGGCCAAGGCCATCATGCAGGCCCGCAGTGACAGTGCCGTCAAGGCCATCGTCTTCCGTGTCAACTCACCCGGTGGCTCGGCACTGGCCTCCGATGTCATCCGTCGTGAGATAGAGCTGGCCAAAGCAGCCAAACCGGTCATCGCCTCCTATGGCAGCGTCGCAGCCTCCGGCGGTTACTGGATATCATGCATGGCCGACAAGATCATCGCCGATAAAACCTCCCTCACCGGCTCCATAGGTGTGTTCGGCATGATACCCAACATCCAGGGACTGATGAACAACAAGCTCGGCATCACCTTCGACCATGCCCAGACCAACGCCAATGCCAGTTTCCCGTCTGTCGACCGGCCGCTGACGCCATATGAAATGTCGGTGTTGCAATTCACCGTGGATGACACCTATGATCAGTTCCTGCAGCTGGTGTCGGGAGCACGCCATTTGACCGTTGAACACATCGGCGAGATAGCCGGAGGCAGGATATGGCCGGCACCAAAAGCCAAAGAGATAGGCCTCATCGATGAGTTCGGCGGACTCGAAAAAGCTGTCAAAGTGGCCGCGGAAGCAGCCGGAATAGAGAATTACAGATTGATATCCCTGCCCAAACAGAAAGAACCACTGCAACAAATCTATGAAGCATTGACAGGACAGAATGACGAGCAGGATGTCATTAAAAAAACCCTCGGGGAGAATTTCAGGTACTATCAGCTCCTGAAGGACATCACGCAAACCAAAGGCGTGCTGGCCCGGCTGCCCTTCGAAATGACCATTTATTAAAACCAGTCATGAAAGCATTACCTTTAATTTTTTCATTGATTCTTACAGGGGGAACCGGTATGGTCATGGCACAGGAGCAGATCGAGAACCCGGGCTTTGAACTGTGGGAAGATGCCGGCACGGTGACCGATGAACCGGTGGACTGGAGCTCCATCAAGACTTCCGATAATGATACGCTGAATCCCGCCGCACCGCTGGTATGGGGTCAGAGCACCGATGCGCATTCGGGCAATTACTCGGTGCAGCTTACCAACAAGGGTGTCTTTGGCATTGTAGCCACAGGCACCCTTACCAACGGACGTGTTCATCCTTCATTTGACCCTAATAAAGGATACGTTTATACCATCCCCGGTGACCCACGCTGGTCCACGCCTTTCACCGGACGTCCCGACAGCGTCACCGGGTGGTACAAATATTACCCTCTCCACGGCGACAGGGCCAAGGTCACCGCCCTGCTGCACATCGGAGCCGGCGCCCTGCCCGAGCACGGAACCCAGGCCAACTGGGTGGCCAAAGCCGAATTTGTGACGCCTCCCGATACCGTCGACACCTGGACACGGTTCTCAGCTCCTTTTGTTTATTTTTTACCCGACAACCCCGAGTTTATCCTGATGGTGCTGACGGCAGGCTTTGGCACTGAAGCCGTTGACTCCAGCTCGGTCCTTTATGATGACCTGGCCGTCGTCTTTAAACCGGGCGGTATCAATGCTAACACGATAAGGGATGTCAGGGTGTATGGCTTCGACGGCCGTATTTACGTGTCGGGGTTACCGGATGAATATGCCCATGAAGCCGTGAGTTATATATCGGATACCAACGGCAGGGTCATTTTTTCGGGTGAACTGTCTGACGGCGTTATCATCCTGCCGGTGCGACCTCCTGCAGGTCTCTATATCTGCACGATCACCTGCAGGGAGATGACCCTGTCACGGAAAATCATTATTAACTAAGCTGTCGATAAATGAAAGGAAGCCTATACACTGTTCATCGCTGCTCACCAGCTCTCAAATATAATGAGACATCCTGACTACAAACAAACAATGCGAGCGGCAGCGGTTTTTGTCATGCCGTTTTTAATGCTCACCTGTGACCTGCTGGCCCAGAATGAAGGTTATTTCACCGGCGTAGTGAAGTCTAAAGAGAGCGGTGAACCTTTGCCGGGTGCCGAGATCGTCATGAAAAAAGACCCTACTATCGGATCCGCCACTGATCTCGACGGCGTTTTCAGAATCACCGTACCCCCCGGTACCCACACGTTTATTGTACGTTATACCGGCATGACTACCGATACGGTCGATGTCACCATCCTGGCAGGACAGACGGTCCACCGTGTCATAGAGCTTCTGCCGTATGTGAACCAGCTGGGTGGCGTGGAGATAAAAGTCGGGAGATATGACAAAAATTATGATGAGATCACCGTTTCGATGAATGTCATTAAGGCCCATCTCATTCAGAGTGAAAATGCCAGGACGGTGGCGACGGTGCTGGATGCGACCCCCGGGCTCAACATCCTTGACGGCGAGGCCCAGATCCGGGGCGGCAGCGGTTTCACCTTCGGTGTGGGCAGCAAGGTAGCTGTTTTTGTCGATGATCTGCCACTGCTTACCGGTGATGCCGGACGGCCTCTGTGGTATGTCATACCCACCGAAGATATCGCTCAGATAGAGGTGGTCAAGGGGGCCTCGTCAGTCTTGTCAGGTGCCAATGCATTGAGCGGTGCCATTTATATCCGCACAGCCTATCCCACCACCAAGCCCGTCACCAGGATCACGGCCTTTAGTGGTTTCTACTCCAGACCTCAGGACCGCGCCGCCACCTGGTGGGATGATTTTCCCTATATAGCAGGGGTTAACTTCATTCATTCCAAAAAGCTGGACCACCTCGATCTGGTCCTAGGCGGCAATATCAATTTCGATCATGGTTACCTCGGCCCCCCCAAGCCAGGTCCCAAAGTCGTCGACACCATCACCCGCTTCAGCAACGGCCAGATGGCGACACGCTGGGTCCGGTTCAACTTCAATATCCGCTACAGGTCAAAGAAAATACAGGGTTTGAGTTATGGCCTGAACGGTAACATCATGAAGAACAGGAACAACATGGTCATGGCCTGGCTCGACGACACCACCGGTTTTTACAGGGCCTATCCCGGAGCAGCCCTGCTGCAGAACATGTTCATTTTCTATTTCGATCCTTTCATTGATTTATACTCTGAGACGGGTGTCAAACACAGCCTGAGGGCACGTGTATACCACAACACCAACAAGATGTCGAACAACCAGTCCGTCCGAAGCACAGATTATATTACCGATTACCAGTTTCACAAAAAATATCATATTCTGGATGACTTTGAATTCACCGGCGGCTTATCATCACAATATACTACTTCCACCTCAACAATGTATACAGGTAGTGGATCCGACTTCAACACGTTCCTGAACCTGTCGGGCTACGGTCAAATCGAATATAACTTTTATAAAATGCTGTACCTCACCCTCGGTGGACGGTTGGAATATTACAAGATCAATGACACAACCACCGATCTGAAGCCCATCTTCCGTATCGGAGGCACTCTGAAGCTGTTTCAGGAGACTTACCTGCGGGCTTCCTACGGGCAGGGATACCGTTTTCCGACCATTGCCGAGCGCTATATTAAAACATCAATGGGTGCCATTGCCGTCTTCGATAATCCCGGGTTAATGCCTGAAAGCAGCTGGAATGCAGAAATCGGAATCAAGCAGGCATTCAAGTTTGGCAAATACTTCGGATATATTGATGTCGCCCTGTTTAAACAGGAATACAAGAATACCATTGAATACCTGTTCGGTTTCTGGGATTCGACATTTACTTACGCCATAGCCGGATTCAGGTTCCTTAACACGGGACGGTCACGGATAACCGGCGTCGACATGTCGGTGACCGGCACAGCGAAGGTTGGAGCTGCCGGACAACTCAACATCCTGTTAGGATACAATTACATCCTGCCCAAGACCCTTGAGCCTGATTATGTGTTCGCCCATGATTACAACCCCGGCGGTCAAACAGCTTTTAGTTTTAACTCCACCAGTGTGAACCCGAAAAAAGGGATATTAAAATACCGTTTTCTTCATAGCTTAAAGGCTGATTTTGAGTATGACAGGAATCAGCTGTCTATAGGCTTTACAGTAAAATATTTCAGCCGCATCGAAAACCTCGATAAATCGATCAAAGATTTTGAACAGGCCACTCTTAATTCAGGCGGATCGCTGCAGCCGATCCGCTATATGGATTATTTTTACCAACATAATAACGGCAATGTGGTCATGGATGCGAGGATAGGTTATAAATTTGCCGATCATCATAAGATCGCCGTGATCAGTGAAAACATACTTAACAGAACTTATTCCCTCCGGCCTTTAAAGGCAGAGCAGATGCGCACGGTCATGCTTCAATATACATTGATCCTTTAACCAGCGATAATGCTTAGGATAATCCCGACAATCGTCAGTTTTTACCTTATAACCGGCATAGCTCCGGTATTGTTTACGGCGGCAGTGTATGGGCAGCAGCTCGATAATGCCGGTTTTGAGAACTGGGAGACCGTTCGTTCCAACATCATCGAACCGGTGGGCTGGACTTCCCTGAAGAACACCGACGGTGGTTTTTTCATGAACAGGCTGGCTCCCGACGGCCTGGAGAGATGCACCGAGGCGCACACAGGGACATACTGCGTTAAGCTCATCAACAAAACGGCCATGAACATCATAGCCACCGGTACCCTGACAAATGGCGCCATCCATTCCGATTTTGATCCTGAAAAAAGTTATGTCTATACCGATACCACCGATACAAGGCTTTGCACCCGTTTTTCGGCGCATCCCGACAGCCTGGCCGGATGGTTCAAATTTTATCCCTCCGGCGACGACAAGGTGATGGTCTGGGCCGTTCTCCATACCGGTGAGGGCTCCATACCTGAGTTCGGGACTAAAAAGAACTGGGTCGCCGATGCCCTGTTCGTCTCCAAACCTGTAACCTACGGCACCTGGACAAGATTCTCCCTACCCTTCACTTACTACAAAAAAGGTCAGAAACCTGACTTTATCCTGATCGTCCTGAATTCAGGTTACGGCACGAAAGCCATTGACGGCAGCGTGGCTTTCTTTGATGATATACAGTTGATTTACAATAAATAAGAATTTCTGTCCCACAGAGCCCGGCTTCATGAAGGATTTTATTGTCTGATTATGGCAGCAGCCTCTTCCTCGGCCCATGTCATCACGACGTTTCTTTCACTCTCACTCAGAGCAGCTTTATGATGCATGATCAGGTATATTTTTAAAGGCATATCCTTTGACTCAACCTCATCATGGATATCTGTCAGCAAGGTGACCTTTTTCAGAGCATCGTAGGTACCCCAGTCAGAAAAATTCAGATGTTTCTGAGCATTCCTGATATCATGTTCCACCAGCCACGAAGCAGGGGCTATCTTATCATACCAGTAATAATGGGTGTTATCGGAATGACAGTTATAGCACGAATTGGTCAGAATATTTTTCACATCCGCCGGCATGGCACTGTCAACGGCGATCAGATCGTTTTTTGACATCCCGTTGCTGATGTTCTTCCTGGGCTGATAGAATTGAATGACGATCAGAAGAACTATGACAACGGTAATGATTTTTGAAACAGCCCTTTTCATTGCTTCATCAGCTGATTAATATCATTAAATGCACGATGATCTGTTTCAAACGTTGTGGACTGAGTAATCCATTGCCGCGAGCCTTACATAATGGTCATAGCGCCATTTGGCCGTCCGCTGGGCTTCGCGGAATAGGATATCAGCTTCTTCGGGGAAGGCTTTCTTCAACGACGTATAACGCACCTCGCCATCGAGGAAGTCCTGGAACAAGCCCCAGTCGGGAGGCTTGGAGTCGAGCTGGAAGGGATTCTTACCCTCTTCCTCCAGCTGCGGATTATAACGGTACAACTGCCAGTATCCGCAAATCACGGCCCTGTCCTCTTCATCCTGTGTTTTGCTCATCCCGGCTCTGATGCCATGGTTGATACAGGGGGCATAGGCGATGATGAGCGAAGGCCCGGGAAAGGCTTCGGCTTCCCTGATGGCTTTAAGTGTCTGTATCTGGTTGGCGCCCATAGCCACCTGAGCCACATAAACGTATCCATAGCTCATGGCCATGGAACCCAGGTCCTTTTTCCGGATCTTCTTGCCGCTGGCGGCAAACTTGGCTACGGCACCCGCCGGTGTAGCTTTGGAGGCTTGTCCGCCGGTGTTTGAATACACTTCGGTGTCGAGGACAAGGATATTGATGTCTTCACCTGAAGCAATCACATGGTCGAGACCGCCGTAACCGATATCATAGGCCCATCCGTCACCGCCAATAACCCAGATGGATTTCTTCACCAGATATTGTCTGAGGTCCAGGATGTTGCGCGCCACAGCGTGCGGCTCCTTCTCAAGTAACGGGATCAGCTTTTCGGTTGCCTCCCTTGATGATGCCGCATGATCTTTTCCTTCGAGCCAGGCCATGAAAGCCTCCCGTGTTTCGGCCGATACGTTATTTATATTTTCTTTCATCAATTTTACCAGCCTCTCGCGTATTTTCTTCACCCCCATAACCATTCCGAAACCATATTCGGCATTATCCTCAAATAATGAGTTGGCCCAGGCCGGACCGTAACCGCTTTTCTTATTCACGGTGTATGGCGTCGATGGTGCCGAGCCGCCCCAGATGGAGGAGCAGCCGGTGGCGTTGGCCACCATCATGCGTTCGCCAAAGAGCTGGGTGATGAGCTTCACATACGATGTCTCACCACAGCCTGCACAGGCTCCCGAGAATTCAAACAACGGTTGTGCAAACTGGCTGTTCTTCACATTCAGATCGCGCTCCGCCAGATCCTCCTTGTAAGTGACATGATTCTCCATGTAATTCCACCTTTCTATCTCCGCCAGCTGCGTACCCAGGGGTTTCATCACAAGGGCTTTCACTTTGGTGGGGCATACATCCTCGCAATTACCGCAACCGGTGCAGTCAAGCGGTGAGACCTGCAGCCTGTAAGCCAGACCCACATAAGCCTTACCCACAGCTTTCAGTGTGACGGTATCTGGCGGTGCCAGCCTCAACTCCTGTTCATCAAGAAGAAATGGACGAATGGTGGCGTGAGGACATACGTAAGCACATTGATTGCACTGGATACAGTTTTCGGGTATCCATTCAGGTACATTCACGGCGACACCTCTCTTCTCGTATGCTGCCGTGCCTGCGGGGAAAGTGCCGTCCTCGCGCCCCACAAAAGCACTCACCGGCAGATCATCTCCGGCCATGGCGTTGACGGGCTCCATGACATTCCTGATGAAATCAGGCTCATTCCCTTCTTCCTGCTTATCTTCGGTGATCTTGATATGCGTCCACTCCTTCGGCACCTCCACCCTGATCACTTCGCTACCCTTCTCAATGGAAGCAAAATTCATCCTGACGATGTCTTCACCCTTTCGTCCGAAGGTTTTCACAATGGCTTTCTTCATCTCGCTTTCAGCCTCTGGATAGGGAATGACGTTGGAAATTTTAAAGAAAGCAGCCTGCATGATGGTGTTGGTGCGGGTGCCAAGCCCAAGGTCCTCGGCTATTTGAGTGGCATTGATGATGTAAAAGTTGATGTCATTTTCCGCCATGTACTTCTTCATTTTATCCGGAAGGCGCTTTTTGGTCTCCTTGGCATCCCATATGCTGTTGAAGAGAAACGTACCGCCCTTCTTCAGACCCCTCAGCAT
The DNA here is from genome assembly GCA_964628285.1 of uncultured Lentimicrobiaceae bacterium. Classification (GTDB taxonomy): domain Bacteria; phylum Bacteroidota; class Bacteroidia; order Bacteroidales; family JAGONC01; genus JAPLDP01. The sequence continues at coordinate 14,953 of CAZVNP010000039.1, read as the reverse complement.
ATCGTATTTATCGAGATAGGAAGGAACATGGCAGGCCACGAAGTCAGGTGTGATGACGAGGTAGGTTGATTGTATCGGATGATCGCCAAAACGGAGATGCGATGTAGTGATACCGCCCGATTTTTTGGAGTCATAGGCAAAATAAGCCTGAACATATTTGGGTGTCGTATCGCCGATGATCTTGATCGAATTTTTGTTGGCGCCGACGGTGCCGTCGGCCCCGATACCGTAAAACTTGGCTTCATAGGTTCCTTTGGCCGACATCGAGATATTGGGCAGCATGGGCAGCGAGGTAAAGGTCACATCATCAACGATGCTGATAGTGAAATGGTTTTTCGGTTCGCTCATTTTAAGGTTCTCAAACACCGACAGCACATGTGCCGGTGTGGTATCCTTTGAGCTGAGACCGTAACGGCCTCCAATAATGAGGGGCCGGTCGCTCTTGTCATAGAAGATATCTTTCACATCGAGGTACAAGGGTTCACCGGTAGCGCCGGGCTCTTTGGTTCTGTCAAGAACAGCTATTCTTTTGACTGTTTTTGGATAGACCCTGAAGAAATATTTTTCCGAGAAGGGACGGTACAGATGGCAGGTGATGAGTCCGACTTTTTCGCCTTTATCACGGAGGTAATCCACTACTTCCCTAATGGTTTCGGTGACGGTGGTCATGGCGATGATGATGCGTTCGGCATCGGGAGCACCGTAATAGGTGAAAGGATGGTATTCACGCCCGGTGAGTTTAAATATCTCCTGCATATAATCGTCCACCACATCGGCGACGGGTTCATAGAACCGGTTGACGGCCTCTTTAGCCTGGAAGAAGATGTCAGGGTTCTGGGCTGTGCCGCGGGTCACGGGGTGTTCGGGATTCAGAGCCCGTTGTCTGAAGGCATGAAGCGCATCCTGGTCCACCAGCTTGCCCAGGTCGTCGGTCTGCAGAGCTTCTATCTTCTGTATCTCATGTGAGGAACGGAAGCCGTCGAAAAAATGCAGGAAGGGTATCCTCGTTTTAATGGCAACCAGATGGGCGACGGCGGCCAGGTCCATGATCTGCTGTATGCTGCCGCTCGACAACAGGGCAAAGCCTGTCTGCCTGACAGCATAAATATCGCTGTGATCACCGAAGATGGAAAGAGCATGAGCAGCAACCGTCCTGGCGCTGACATGGAAGACGCCCGGGAGTAACTCACCTGAGATCTTGTACATGTTGGGTATCATTAATAAAAGACCCTGTGAGGCCGTATAGGTGGTGGTGAGGGCACCGGCCTGCAGCGAGCCGTGAACGGCACCGGCAGCACCGGCTTCCGACTGCATCTCTTTCACTTCCACCGTCTCACCGAACATGTTCTTTCTGCCATTGGCAGCCCACTCATCAATATATTCGGCCATAGGTGATGAAGGAGTAATGGGATAGATACAGGCCACTTCACTGAACATATAGGCCACATGTGCCGCAGCCATGTTCCCGTCACATGTGATGAATTTCTTTTTGCTTGCCATAATTAAATTCCTTCTATTTTTATGTTAAAACCTTTGATAATTAGATTTTTCAAATTTTCCAGGCGCATGCGAAATTATAAAATTTTAATCAATTTATGGAATTATTTAAGGGAAATATAACCTCATTTCAGTCCCTCTTCCCCTTCCCCTCCCACTTCCGGCTCGTAGCTCGTACCTCGCAGCTTGAAGCTTACTTTAATTAAAAATCCGGCAAATTTCCTTCTCACTGCCCGATCAAAATGTCTCTTTGGCTGTTATAATCGGTAAAGTATTAATACATTTGTCTAATTACAGAATAAAAACTTCAAACTATGGTTGATTTGAGAACAAAGTACATGGGTCTGGAGCTGAAAAATCCCATCATCGTGGGAGCCTCCAATCTGGTCACCGAGCCGGGCATGCTGGAGCAGCTCGAGGCTGCCGGAGCCGCTGCAGTCGTTTACAAATCGCTGTTCGAGGAACAAATACAGCTTGAAAGCTTGCAGCTCTCGGAAGAGCTGATGGAATACGATGATCGCAATGCCGAGATGATCTCGCTTTTTCCCCATATAGAGCATGCCGGTCCGAAAGAATTTCTTATCAACCTGAAAAAAGCCAGGGAGGTGTTGCATATTCCTCTGATCGCAAGCCTTAACTGCATCAACAGGGAGACATGGGTGGAATATGCGAGGTTACTGCAGGATACAGGCGTGGACGGGCTGGAACTGAATCTCTATTCCACGCCCACCGACTTTAACCTGCCCGGGGTGGAAATCAGCGAAGGGCAACTGGAGATCGTCAGGGCAGTGAAGAAGGTCGTCACCATACCCATCAGCGTCAAGCTCAGCCCCTATTACACCAACCCCCTCTTTATCATTAAGAAGTTGGATAACCTGGGTCTTGACGGGGTGGTGATATTCAACAGGTTATTCCAGCCTGATATCGACATCGACCTGGAAGAGAATTTCTTTCCCTATAACCTGAGCGTACAGCAGGATAACAGGCTGCCGTTGCGTTTTGCAGGCTTGCTCTATGGCAATATCAAGGCCTCTGTCATCGCCAGCACAGGAATCTTCACCGGCGAAGATGTTATCACCATGTTGCTGGCAGGCGCTGATGCCGTGCAGGTGGTCAGCACGTTGTATAAAAATCATGTCGGACAGATAGGTACCATGCTCAATGATCTGATCCTGTGGATGGAGTCGAAGAAATATAAAAAACTTGATGACTTCAGGGGCAAGATGTCGAAGAAAAACATCAAAGATCCTTTTGCTTACAAGAGAGCCCAATATGTCGATATCCTGCTGAAATCGGAGGAGATATTCAAGAGATATCCGATGCGGTGAGAGTCTTCAGTCGTCAGTCGTCAGTCGTCAATCTTGAGTTGGCAGTTGGCAATCAACTTTGATCCTTATTTTCACACTTTCACCTTTTCTCATTTTCTAGATCCACATTTTCTCCCCCTCCCCCCCTGACTGACGACTGAAGACTGACGACTGAAGACTGACGATGGCCGACCTGTAGACCTGTGAACCTGAAGACCCGGAGACCTTAAAAAGGAAATTCCTCCTTATAGTCGATCTTCTTCACCTCTTTCCCTTCTTTGGGAGGCTGAGCCTTCAGATGCACTCTGTTGGCATCCACCACAATGGCCTTGGGGTCGATGGGGCAGGCATACTGGCAGGCACCACAACCGATGCATATCTCGTTGTTGACCTCGGGTATCGTCAACGCGTTCTCATAAGGAACCATATTGACCGCCTTGGTGGGACACCGTTCCGAGCAGGCACCACAGGCCGTCTTTTTGGTGTAGACGATGCATTCTTCTTTGATGAACCTTGATTTGCCCAGCTGTGTCAGCTTCTTCTCCTCTGATGTCAACGGCAGGATGGCTCCCGTAGGACATACCGCCGTGCACAGCGTGCATTCATAGTTGCAGTAATTCGTCATGTAATCCATCCTGGGTTGCATGAGGCCCAGGAGACCATAGTCGAACAGCGACGGCTGCAATACTTGTGTAGGGCAGGCCGTCACACAGAGATGACAGGCTGTGCAGGCCGCGGTAAAATGGTCATAACCCAGTGAGCCGGGAGGGGTGACGGGCACCGGAGATCCTTCAGAGATGCCACCCCTTATGACTTTGGCCGTATCGGAAGCCATGCGGCCGGGCGATTTCCCCCTGACAGCCAAAGCCATCAAACTCGCCAGCAGGGCTCCCGATACAGCCAGGAACCTCCGTTTGGAGAGATCCACATCACTCTCGGCACCTGTTTTTCCCTTCTCCGTCGTCGTTGTACGCCATGTCAGCCCATAGTCGACTCCACCGGAAGGGCACACGCTCAGACAGTTAAAACATCCGACACAACGGCTGAATGCCACCTCGCTGTTTCTGATGTCGATGCAGCCGGCCTTACATACGCTCAGGCATGCAGCACAACTGTTGCACAGACCTTTGTGGAGCCTGATCCTGAACAGGGCGATCCTTGACAGATAACCCAGTAAAATGCCCACAGGGCAAATGAGGTTGCAATACTGCCGTCCGCGGCTCAGAGAGAAAAAAAGAAGCACCCCCATGAAAATCATGGAGAAGAAAAAAGGCAGCAGGCTGATTTTCTTCAGGTCAACAGGTTTCAGAAATAATGAATGACCCGTGCCCATTACGGCCACAAACAGATTATTGATACCGATGAGCACCGGTCTGACCAAATGTGCCGTCATCCGGCCGAAATTGCTGTAAGGATCAAGAAGGGTTATTAAAAGGGTGGATCCGGCCAGCATGGTAAACGTTACAATCAGCAGGATAGTTACACTGACCATATGATTCGCTTTGACATACCTGAACCTGTGCTGCGGTGACAGCTTGCGTTTCAGGTAAATGAACACATCCTGGAATGTGCCGGCGGGGCATACGGTGGAACAGTAAACACGTCCGAATAAAACTGTCAGAACGATGACGACAAGGAAGCCGGCGGAACCGAATTCTGCCAGACGAATGAATTTAATAAGTGATGGCGCAAACTGAAGAAAGACAACCGGCCTGGTCAGGGCAGCGGTGATGACACCCGTAAAATCCAGGAATATCATCATTGTAAAAGCCAAAAAAAGAACAGCGAGCGCCACACGGACGCTTTTAAGCCGGTTACCGTGTTTCATATCAAAGGATGATCCTTTTGATGTTGAGGCTTTGCAGGTCGGTGGTGCCCGTCTTCATCTCTTCGGCGATGCGTATGTATCCGATATCATGGGGTTCCTTGCCGAATATCTTGGTGGCCGCGGCATCGGCAGCCACAATATCTTTTGAGATGAGAAGCTGTTTCATAAGTGTCAGATCATAAACCGACACGCCGCGGGGTCCGTTTTTCATCATGACGCGGTAGGCATCCACCACATTCAGGTCAGGCCGGCGGAAGGTGGCATAGTCGGCGATGCATTGGTGCAGGTCGTTGCGATGCCAGTAACCCCGGTCCCATACCACACCCATCAGGTTTTTCATGGCGATGGTGAGCCGTGAGGAGGAATGATGCTTAAGAATGGGCACGTTGATGAACACATCCGAGCCGAGGATGAGTTCATGCACCTTAGCCTCCGTCAGTTTCCTGCCCAGGGGAACCTTCACGTACTGGTAATAGGATTCGGTATTGCCCGGCACTATCTTGCCACCACCGTCCTTGACGGCCTGTTCAATGCCGCTGTTTGCATAACACTTGTCCCAGGTGTCGCAGGGGTTGTCGAACACGGTCACCTCCCCGGCGCCGGCCCGCAGGCAATGCTCGATGATGCGCTTGACCAGCTTGGGATTGGTATTGCCGCCACGGTCGGGAGTGACATCCCATCCGATGTTGGGTTTAACCACCACCTTCTGTCCTTTTTTAACGAAGGCACCCATGCCGCCCATGGCAGCTATGGCCTGGTCGAACATCACCTCCGGCTCGCCGCCCTTTACCGCCACCATGTCGAAAGGTAAGGCCGGTGAAGAAGGTAGGCCTGCGAAAAGCTGCGTGAAATCACCCAGGACGAAGACGGCTCCCGCGGCCACACCCGCACCCAAGCCTCTCTTTAAGAAATCGCGTCGTTTCATGGCATTGTCATAAATTCCTACGGTCATCCATTGCCGGTAAGTAGGATAATTATTGATAATATAAAAGTATCATCAAAAGTCAAAAATATGAAAAATGAAGACTGAAAGATGAATAATGAAAGATTTAGGCTGACGGCTTGTAACTTTAGCTTTATGACTGGCAGGTCATTTTTTAATTAAATATTTTCCTAACTTTGCCGATTCTATTATCCAGAGCAATAACATATTATCAGAGTAGATCAAAATTTTGTGTGAACATTTTTTTTATACTTTATGTGGTAAAAGAGTCATTAATCAGGTTAAGAAATATTATTTTACCGCGGAGGGCACAAAGCCGGTAACTGAGGCAGTCAGTTACCGGTAACGCAAAGATCGCAGAGAAACAATGTTCCATTATCTATCTTCTGCGCTCTCTGCGCCTACTTTGCGACCTTTGCGGTTATACAAATATCAGATATAGCCGAAAACAACTGCAACTGTTTAAAACATTAACAACTGATAATCATGTCCGCAACCGAAAAACGCAAAAACGTCTATCTTTTTGGTGACAAGAAAGCCGAAGGCAATGCCTCGATGAAAGCCCTCCTTGGCGGTAAAGGTGCCAACCTGGCCGAGATGAACCTGATAGGTGTTCCTGTCCCTCCGGGCTTCACCATCACTACCGAAGTGTGTACCGACTATTACACCTATGGTCGCGACAAGGTAATGGGACTCATCAGGGATGAGGTCACTGCCGCCGTCAAAAAAATCGAAGCCATCATGCATGCCGGCTTCGGCGATCCGGCCAATCCGTTACTTCTTTCGGTGCGCTCCGGTGCCAGAGCCTCCATGCCAGGCATGATGGACACCGTGCTCAATTTAGGCCTCAATGACGCAGTGGTGAAAGGTCTCATAAAGAAAACCGGTAACGAGCGCTTTGTGTGGGACTCCTACCGCCGTTTTGTGCAGATGTACGGTGATGTGGTGCTGGGCATGAAACCGGCATCCAAGGAAGATGTCGATCCTTTTGAGGAGATCATCGACGATTTGAAAGATAAAAGAAACATACTGCTCGACACTGATCTGACCACGGGTGATCTGAAGGAGCTCGTCACCAACTTCAAGGAAGCAGTAAAAAAAGGGACAAAAAAAGACTTCCCTCTCGATCCGTGGGATCAGTTGTGGGGGGCCATCATGGCTGTCTTCGGCAGCTGGATGAACCAGAGGGCCATTGTCTACCGCAAGCTCAACGGCATTCCCGATGACTGGGGTACGGCCGTGACGGTGCAGGCCATGGTCTTCGGTAACATGGGTGCCACTTCGGCCACCGGTGTCGCATTCACACGTGATGCGGCTACCGGCGAAAACCTGTTCAATGGCGAATATCTCCCCAATGCCCAGGGCGAGGACGTAGTCGCCGGCATACGGACACCGCGGCAGATCACCAAAGAAGGATCTAAACGCTGGGCCAGCCTGGCCAACATAACGGAAAAGGAACGCGCGGAACTGTACCCGTCGCTTGAAGAGACCATGCCTGTCATCTATCATGAACTCTTTACCATTCAGCGTGAGCTCGAGCAGCACTACAAGGATATGCAGGACCTGGAGTTCACCATACAGGAAGGCAAGCTGTGGCTGCTCCAGACACGTAACGGTAAACGCACCGGCGCCGCGATGGTTAAGATAGCCATCGACCTGCTCAGCGAAAAAATCATCGACGAGGAAACGGCCCTGCTGAGGATCGAGCCCAATAAACTGGATGAACTGTTGCATCCGGTCTTTGATGAGGAAGCCATAGCCAAGGCGTCTGTCATCGCCAAGGGTCTGCCGGCATCGCCGGGGGCCGCTACGGGACAGATTGTATTCAACGCCGACGATGCCGAACGGTGGGCGGCACAGAAAAAAGCTGTCATTCTGGTGCGTATCGAGACCTCCCCGGAAGATCTCAAAGGCATGCATGTGGCCCGGGGCATCCTCACCGCCCGCGGCGGCATGACATCACATGCAGCCGTGGTTGCACGGGGCATGGGCAAATGTTGTGTGTCGGGCGCCGGAACCATACGCATCGATTACAGGGAGAAGACGTTGAGAACAGACCACCTGCTACTGAAAGAGGGCGACTGGATCTCCCTGAACGGTTTTAAAGGCGAGGTGTATCAGGGTCAGATCCTGACACGGGAGCCGCAGCTCAGCGGTGACTTCGGCAAAATCATGAAACTGGCCGACAAATTCACACGCATGTCGGTGAGAACCAATGCCGACACGCCCCATGACGCGCAGGTGGCACGTCATTTCGGTGCCACAGGCATCGGTCTGTGTCGTACCGAACATATGTTTTTCCAGGGTGAACGCATCGTCGCCATGCGTGAGATGATTCTCGCCGGCGATGAGACAGGCCGTCGCAAGGCCCTCGCCAAGCTTCTGCCCATTCAACGTAGTGACTTTGAAGGTATCTTCGAGGTGATGCATAACCTGCCTGTCACGATACGTTTACTTGACCCGCCCTTACATGAGTTCGTCCCCCATGAAGAGAAAAACCAGAAAGAGATGGCAGAAGATATGGGCATCAGTGTCGAAGAGGTCAGAGCCAAGGTGGATGCCCTGGCCGAATTCAATCCCATGTTGGGTCACCGTGGCTGCCGCCTGGGAAACACCTATCCCGAGATCTCGGAGATGCAGGCCAGAGCTATCATCGAAGCGGCACTTAACCTTAAGAAGAAAGGTATTAAAGCCGTTCCTGAGATCATGATACCGCTCACCGGCACCTATGAAGAGATGAAAATGCAGGAGGATATCATCAGGCAAACGGCTGAGAAAGTCTTTGAAGAAAAAAAGGACCGCATCGATTACTTAGTGGGTACGATGATAGAGGTACCACGGGCTGCCCTCGTCGCCGACCAGATCGCGCGGTCAGCCGAATTTTTCTCCTTCGGCACCAATGATCTCACCCAGATGGGATTCGGCTATTCACGCGATGATGCCGGCAAGTTCCTGCCCATCTATCTTGAAAAAGGCATCCTGAAAAATGATCCTTTCCGGGTGCTGGACCAGGAAGGTATCGGACAGCTCATCGAGATAGGCATCCGCAAGGGGCGGTCCACACGACCAGGTCTCAAGGTAGGTATCTGCGGTGAACATGGCGGTGAACCCACATCGGTGGAATTTTGTAACAAAGTGGGAATGAACTATGTAAGCTGCTCACCGTACCGGGTTCCCATAGCACGGGTGGCGGCGGCGCAGGCGGTGCTGAGATGACCTCACCCCCTGCCCCTCTCCTTAAAAGGAGAGGGGCAGGGGGTGAGGTTTTCCGGAACTGAATTCTTATTTTAGCTTGTTAATTTTATAATATTAATTATTCCATGAATCTTAACATTTCCCCTAAAAAGCGTATCCAGCAGGCGCTCAAAGACCATCCCGACGTCATTGAAAATCCGTCACGTGAAACGATGATCCGGGAGGTAGTAAAGAACAAGGAAGCCCTGATATCGGAGAGCGGGGCCCTGGCCACATGGACACCCGTCGAATCAACAGGACGAAGTCCCAAAGACACCGTCACTGTGCGACGTGCATCCAGCGAAAACAATATTGACTGGACATCGCAAAACAATATCCCCATCGACGAAGAGACCTTCGACATAATCTTTGAAGATGCCCTGTCTCTTTTATTCCAAAAGAAACGGATCTATGTCACCGACCGTGTTGTGGGTGCCGATGTCAGCTATGCCCTGCCGGTGAAGATGGTCACCTCACACGCTCTGCATTCACTGTTCACCGATAACATGTTCAGACCCATACCTGACGATATTCATCGCAGCATCTTCGGCGAGCGGGGATTCTATATCGTTCAGTTACCTTACGACAAGCTGACAGGCAGCCGTTACGAAAGCCGTTTGCGACGCTTGGCCGACGGCTCCACCTCAACAATGGCCGTGGCCATGGACTACGACAGGCGCCTGGGCGTTATCGTCGGATCGGCATATTGCGGTACCGTGAAGAAAATGATCTTCACCGTCATGAATTACTACCTTCCTCTCGAAGGCATCCTGCCATTGCACTGCTCGGCCAATGAAGGTAGCGACGGTTCTGCTGCATTGCTGCTGGGACTGTCGGGAACAGGCAAAACCTCCCTCTCCGCCGATCCTGACAGGGCTCTCATCGGTGATGATGAACATGGATGGAGTGACACCGGCATTGCCAACTTCGAATATGGTTGCTATGCCAAAATGATTGACATCAACCCCCGGAAGGAGAAAGACATCTATGATGCCGTCATGCACCGTGATCATTACCTCCGTCACGGCGCCATCGTCGAAAATGCGATGATTTATCCCGACGGCAGGCTGGATTATTGCGACGGACGTTTCACCGAGAACTCCAGAGCCTCTTACCCCCTCACCTATCTTAAAAACATAAAGAAATCCTCCATCACCGGGCATCCCAGGACCATCCTTTTTCTCACCGCCGATGCTTACGGTGTGCTGCCTCCCGTCTCCAGACTCGATCCTGACCAGGCCATGCTATGGTTCCTGATGGGCTATACCAGTAAGCTGGCGGGGACGGAAACAGGTATCACCAAACCCCAGGCTACCTTCTCGCGGTTCTTTGGCCAGCCTTTCATGCCTTGTAATCCTCATATGTATTCCGACAAACTCGGAGAGAAAATGAAAAAGCACCATACCCGCGTGTTCCTCATCAACACCGGGTGGAGTGGCGGCGCCTACGGCACAGGAAAGAGAATTGATATCGTCCTGACACGTAAAATGGTCAATGCAGCCCTGTCAGGCGACCTCGACAACGTTGAGTACGTTGAAGATCCACTGTTCCACCTCAATATACCCCTGACTTGCCCGGGTGTGCCTTCCGACATACTGTTCCCCAGGAACACCTGGAGCGATAAAGAAGCCTACGACGAGGCAGCCCGAAACCTTGCCGCTCAGTTTGCCAAAGCTTTCGAAAAATCATATGGCGACAAGAACATCAGGGAAAGCGTGACCAAGCAATGCCCGGGGAGGTAGGTCGGCAGGTCTACAGGCCGTTGTTTGCGCGCGTTTGCAACGCGTGCCGGAAGGTATTGGAAATAAATTCTTTATCCCTCCGTGAACCTCCGTTTCCCTCAGTGTTCCTCCGTGGTTAAATAAAGCGCTTCTCTTCAAGTCATCAACACTCATTGACGAACATTCATCGATCAACTGAAGGTTAAATGTTCAATCTGCAAAGCTCTTGCGACGCATCTCCACCTGCACTCACATTTTTCATCTTTCATTTTTCATCTTTCATTATCTTTGTTTCCAGCAGAAAATCTAAATATCCCATGAAATACATTACCCCGTTTTTGTTTTTATTTACCGCAGTTTTAATCGTTTCGCACCCTTCTTCCGGCCAGGTGGTGCTGGAGGAGAGTTTTGAACATTTCGACAGTTTCACCCTTGATTTCTCTCCGTGGAAAGTCGTGGATGTGGACGGGTCAGGCACTTACAGCGTGGTGGGTTATGATTACCCGCACGCGGAAGATTCGATGGCGTTCATCGTCTTCGTCCCCTCCTCAACTTCTCCTCCATGGGGCGACCAGGCCATTCAGCCTCACTCGGGTTTAAAATTCGCAGCCTGTTTTGCAGCTCATACGCCCCCTAATGACGACTGGCTCATCTCACCTCCCGTCACGCTCGGGACGGCATCGTACGTCACCTTCTGGGTGAAGTCATACACCGACGATTATGGACTGGAAAAATACCGTGTAGCCATTTCGACCACCGGCAACAACCCTGGTGATTTTAACATCATCTCGGGAGATGCTCCTCTGGAAGCACCATCTGACATGTGGCAGCAAAAGAACTTCGATCTCTCGGCATACAACGGCCACACCATCTATTTTGCCATCCAGTGTGTGTCAAATGAAGCCTTTATATTCATGGTGGATGATATCGTTATCATATCCGATGTTGGCATTGAAGAACATGAATCCCTGAACCTGACAGTCATACAGGATCCCACCGGTGAAAGGATACGATTTCAATATGATGGTATAATGAAAGAGATTTGTCTCTGCGATCTTTATGGACATGTGCTAAAAGATATCTGGTTGAACAACAGGGACTACACGATGGCTGTCGACGGACTGGCAACAGGTGTATATCTTTACAAGGTCGTTTCCAGGGAAGGTGTGTCTTCAGGGAAAATTTTTATCAAATAGTACTCAGTAGCCTCTCTTCCAGCACATGCCACAAACGCGCAAGCAGGTGTCTTCCGGCACGCGTTATAAACGCGCGCAAGCAAAGGCTTAATTCTTCCAACTGACAACTGACGACTGACGGCTACTCATGATGATACGGCTCATTCCGCATGATCGTCAAAGCCCGGTAAAGCTGTTCCAGGAAGATGAGACGCACCAGCTGATGAGGAAAGGTCATCACCGAGAGGGATAGCAATTCATCGGCACGTTCGTAGAGCTTGTCGTCAAAGCCAAACGGTCCGCCGATGACGAACACGAGATTCTTTACCGAGATATTCATTTTCTTACTGAGGAGATCCGAAAAATTGATCGATGTATACTGTTTTCCGCGTTCATCAAGCAGAATGACATGGTCGTCGGGATGCAATTTTCTTATGATCAGATCCGATTCCATGGTCTTCAGACGTTCAGGCGACAGGTTTTTTAAACCCTTCGACGTGGAAATGACTTCGGAATGAAAAGGTATATACCGTCTGATACGTTTTTCATATTCTGCCACACCTGCCTGAAGGTAATCCTCCCCTGTGTGACCGGCCATTAATAAAGTTATGTTCATTTGTAATGATTATTGTCGGTATGGATTTTATCAGAACTTTATTCTAACTTTGTAAATGCTAAAACAACTGTCCTTTTGGATTGAATTTTGTTAATTCCGGATAAACCCAGCCAAAAATGAAGACTATTCCAATACTACTAATTATTCTGTTAACGTACAACTTTTTCCCGTTTTATTCCGGCCAATCGCCCCAGGTCAACCAGGAGATCACGGCGGCTATCCGTTCGGGTGATGCAGTCAAATTGTCGGTATACTTTTTCGATGATGCGATCGATCTCTCGCTGCCTTCCCTGGAAGGCACTTACAGCAAGGCGCAAGCCATTTTACTTCTCAAAGATTTTTATACCAAGAATCCACCCTCTTCTTTTGTTGTTGACCACGAAGGTTCCTCAGATAACGGGTCCCTATACATCATCGGCAGCTACAAATCGACCTCTGCCTCTTTCAGGGTATACATCCTGATCAAAAAACTGTCAGGTAACTATTTAATCCAGCAATTGCAGTTTGATACCGATTAGCCTCATGATGACCATCGACGACATCATTGAACAGGCCTTGCAGGAAGATATAGGACCGGGTGATCACACCACCCTGGCAACCGTCACGCCGGGAGCCATAAAGAAAGCCCGCCTGATAATCAAAGAAAAAGGTATCCTGGCCGGCATGGACATAGCAAAAAAAGTGTTTTACAAGACAGATCCCGCCACACAGTTCAAAATGTTTCTCCATGATGGCATGGCCGTGGCGGATGGTGACGTGGGCTTTGAGGTTGCCGGCAGCGCGGCCTGCATTCTGCCGGCCGAACGCGTCGCATTGAATTTCCTGCAGCGGTTAAGCGGCATAGCCACTTACACCCATCAAATGGTTTCCCTGTTAAAGGGACTGAAGACCAAAGTGACAGATACGCGCAAAACAACACCCCTGTGGCGTGAGCTTGAAAAATACGCCGTCCGTGTCGGCGGTGGATATAATCACCGTTTCGGCCTGTATGATATGATCCTGATCAAAAACAACCACATCGATTATGCCGGTGGGATAGCCCCTGCCCTTCACTCGGTCGGGCAATACCTTGCAAAACATGATCTGAAGCTGCCTGTGGAGATCGAAGTGAGGGATTTCAAAGAACTTGATGAGGTCCTTGCCACCGGCGGCGTCGACCGCATCATGCTGGATAACTTCCCGCCGGCGGACCTGAAAGAAGCAGTAAGGTTGATAGCAGGCTGCTATGAGACGGAAGCCTCCGGCAGAATAACCATAGCCAATGTCAGGGCTTATGCCGAGGCAGGCGTTGACTTCATTTCGGTGGGAGCCCTCACCCATCACATCCGGAGTCTCGATATGTCATTACAGGCCGTGACCTGAATACCATTTGTCAAACACTTTTGTTAACCTGATGAGAAGCAATCAAAACAACGTGGTCATCCTGGGCGCCGGTTCCATCGGCACGGCCATGGGACAGGTGCTGGCACCCAAAGAAACATTGACTGTCACCCTGCTGACCATTGAGGCGGATGTCGCCGAATCGATCCATGATCTTCATGTGAACAGCAAGTACTTTCCAAACATCAGGTTGCACCCGAAGCTGATGGCGACAACGAATGATCACGTCATGGAGACCGCCGGCATCCTTTTCCTGGCTCTGCCATCGCTGGTGGTGGTGGATTATCTGAAACAGCACCTGCAGGTGCTGAACGAAGATGCCATCATGGTGAACCTGGCCAAAGGCTTCTGCAAGGAAAACAAGATCATTTGCGACTGTCTCAGGGGTACCTTCACCAACCCGGTCTGTGCTCTGAAAGGACCTACTTTCGCTCGTGAGATCATTAATAGTTCACCGACGGGCTTCACACTGGCAGCCGAACACCAGGATATGTTCAAAGTCTTCAGCGATCTCTTTGCCGGCACCAATATTTTTCTTGATTTTTCAAATGATATACGGGGCGTGGAATTGTTGAGCATCCTCAAAAATATCTATGCCATCATCATCGGGATCGTTGATGCCCATTTCAATTCGGCCAACCTGCGCTTTCTCCTTCTGACCAGAGCCTTCAATGAAATGAAAGAATTGGTCTTGCTGTTGGGCGGTCAGGAAAAAACTATGTTCAATTATTGTGGTTATGGTGATTTCAGTCTCACCGCCCTCAACGACCTGAGCCGTAACCGCACCCTCGGACTCCTGATAGGCAAGGGATTCTTTACTGAAGATATATCAGATAAAGTCGTCCTGGAAGGTAAGATAGCCCTGAATGTCATCCGTGAGAAGATTGTCCGGAGAGAGAAATCGCCTGACGATTTCCCAATGATCGGTGAGTTGCATAAGGTCTTTAACAGGGATTACAACCTTCCCGATTTCGTCAACAACATCCTCGACAGGGAACGGCCACTCTATTTTGATTTCTGATGCCGTCCTAAAAATCCCCTGACGAATTGCAGGGTTTTTTGATAATTATGGTTCATTTCATCCGACAGTCTGAAGGCCAGGATAAGAACGATATAAATGCCGGCCACAATGGCACTCCGGATGAGTATGTCAAGGATAAAATGAGGCATGACCGGCAAGATGTAACCAAGAGCGTAAGCTACTCCCCCGATGGCCAGCACGATTAAAAACTTATAATTATAGGGGAACATT
>CAZVNP010000038.1:30138-31408 GCA_964628285.1 uncultured Lentimicrobiaceae bacterium | reverse complement strand
AATTCCAATCCGGTATGCGAACATTGCCTCTTATAGTTTGCATCTTCCTTATCTTTCAGGGCTGCTCATCGCAACCTGTGTCCAATCGCGTTCCGGTCCGTCAGGATGTCCATGCCTGTGTCATCATCACCGGTGCCGAACGAACGGACATCTATTTCCCCTGGCTCTCCGGCAAGCGCATTGCCATCGTCGCCAACCAAACCTCGTTGATAGGCCATACGCCTCTCGTCGATAGTCTGGTGCATGCCCGATTCCGGGTGGTTAAGATATTCAGCCCGGAGCACGGATTCAGGGGCACGGAGGATGCCGGACAGGAGATTGGCAACATGACGGATAAAGTTACCGGCATACCAATCATCTCTCTCTACGGCGATCATTTCAAGCCTTCGGAAGGGGATCTGAAAGGCGTAGATGTCGTGCTTTTCGACATCCAGGATGTGGGCGTGCGCTTCTTCACCTATATCTCGACCCTGACCTACGTGATGGAAGCGTGCGCCGAGAACCATGTTCCGGTCATCGTCCTGGACCGTCCCGATCCCAACGGCGACTATGCCGACGGGCCGATGCTCAGGAAGGAGTATGCCTCGTTCGTGGGCCTCCATCCCGTGCCCATCGTCTATGGCATGACCATCGGAGAGTATGCGGAGATGGTCAACGGAGAAGGATGGCTGAAAAACGGCATGAAAGCCGATTTGACGGTGGTACCGCTGAAGGGTTATGATCATTCGTGCCGTTATGACCTGCCTGTGAAGCCCTCACCCAACCTGCCTACTGCCAATGCGGTGAGGCTATACCCATCGCTGGCGTTATTCGAGGGGACAGTGGTAAGCGTCGGCAGGGGCACCGCTCACCCCTTCGAGGTGTACGGCCATCCGAAGTATATGACTGGATCTTACACCTTTACGCCACACAGCATGCCGGGTGCCAAGCACCCACCGTATGAAGGTGTGGCTTGCTACGGATTCAATGTGTCGGGTTCATCTGCAGGCGAACCGGGAAACAAGCGGATAGAGCTGGTGTGGCTGATCAATGCCTACCGGTTTCTTTATGATTCCACAGCGTTTTTCAATGCCTATTTTGACAAGTTGGCGGGGAGTGATGAGTTGCGTAAGGAGATCATAACCGGGAAGAGTGAGGAGGAGATCAGGGAGAGTTGGAAGGGGGATCTGGAGGGGTTTAGGGTGATAAGAAAGAAATATCTGCTTTATCCGGATTTTAAATAAAGGTGTATAGAAATGTTGCTAATGCGGCACGCGTTGCAAACGCGCGC
>CAZVNP010000038.1:0-30038 GCA_964628285.1 uncultured Lentimicrobiaceae bacterium | reverse complement strand
TTTACGTCCTTCCGGGGTAGACTTTCAGTGCTTCGGTGAGGCATGTCATGGCTTTCTTTAGCTCTTCGACATTGAGGACATAGCTTATCCTGACCTCATCAAGGCCGCGGCCCCGGGTGGCATAGAAGCCTGTGGCGGGAGCGAACATGACCGTTTCGCCGTGATAGTTGAACTCTTCGAGCAGCCATCGGCAAAAGCGGTCGGAGTCGTCAATGGGAAGGCGTGCCACAACATAGAAAGCCCCTTTGGGCGTGGGGCACATGGCGCCGGGGATGCTGCTGACGGCTTCCACCACCGTGTTGCGGCGGGCATGGTATTCGTCAAGAATCTCCGCGAAATAGGTCTCGGGCACATCGATGGCGGCCTCGGCGGCCACCTGTCCGAAGGTGGGGGGACTCAGCCGTGCCTGGGCGAACTTCAGCGCCGTCTGCATGACCTCATGGTTGCGCGAGATCAGGGTGCCGATGCGGAAACCGCAGGCACTGTAACGCTTCGACACCGAGTCGACCATAACCACGTGCTTCTCCAGCCCCTCCAGGTTCATGACCGAATAATGCTGTGAGTTATCATAACAAAATTCCCTGTAAACCTCATCGGCAATGAGAAAAAGATCATGTTTGAGAACGATCTCCCTCAACCTCTCCAGCTCTTCTTTCGAATAGAGATAACCCGTCGGATTGTTCGGGTTGCAGATCAGGATAGCCCTGGTCTTGGGTGTGATGGCCTTCTCAAACTCGGCGATGGGAGGCAGTGCAAAATCCGACTCGATATATGACGGTATGGGCCTGATGACGACGCCGGCGTTGACGGCAAAACCGTTATAATTGGCATAGAAAGGTTCCGGAATGATGACCTCGTCGCCCTGGTCCATGCAGGAACCAAAGGTGAACAGGATGGCTTCGGAGCCTCCTGTGGTGACGATGATCTCATCGCTTGTCACCGCGATGTTCTTGCTTTTATAATACTGCGTCAGCTTCTGGCGGTATGAAAGAATACCGGCGGAGTGACTGTAGGCCACCACCTTCTCATTGAAATGACGGATAGCATGTAAAGCTTCCTCAGGCGTCTCAATGTCGGGCTGACCAATGTTGAGGTGATAGACTTTGATCCCTCTTTTCTTGGCTTCGTCGGAAAAGGGTACCAGCTTGCGTATGGGTGAGGCAGGCATACGCCGTCCTTTTTCGGAGATCGTGGGCATAGTGTATGGTGTTTTAAGATTGCCGTTTTTATACTGCAAATATAATTTTTTTCCTGACCGGACATATAATAAAACCGGTGGTTGGGAACCACCGGCGGCAGATTGCAGATATAACGTAGCCGGTGGTTACAGAACCACCGGCTACATGGGAAAAATATCATGTTCCGAAGGATTACTTGGGGACTGGGGTCGAATTCTGGTCGATGTTTTTCTCGGGGATGGTCTCGCTGGGAGGTGCTACCACATTACCGGTGATGCGGAGGGTCACCGGGTTGGTTTTGGCGTTGGATTCGACGGTAATGGTTTTGTTGATCACGCCCAGCCTGTTGGTGGCGTACTTCACCTTAATGACATCATTCTTGCCCGGCAGAATGGGTTGGCGTGGCCAGCTTGGGACGGTACATCCGCATGATGAGCGGACATTGGTCAGAACCAAGGGCTCCTTACCGGTGTTGGTGAATGTGAACTCGCATTCGCCATTGGCGTCCTGTGTGATGGTCCCATAGTCATGAACCAGCTTATCAAAGCTGATATCAGGCGCATTGGGATTTTCCGGCTGATCTGTCTGAGCATTCACCGTGAAAAAAGCAAATGCAATGATTCCGATTAATAAAGCGATTTTTTTCATGTGGTTTAAGTTTTAAGATTTCACTGCATAAACACCATGCAAAATTAAGGATTATGTTAATTAATACCAATAATTATTTCTATTTCATCAATATCTGATGCTCAGTTTGTTGAACATCGTCTTGTCGTTCATGATGTTGATGGCTTTTTGCAATTCGTCGTCAATATGGCTGATGACCCGGAAATAAGCGTTCACATCGAATAAATTCCGTGCTATTAACGCTTTGATGTCATATGTAATTTCATCCCTGGAGGTGTCAAAGCCCTTTTGGTCTTTTTTAACGCCTTCTTTCTCAGCATAATTCATGAAGCGGTCTATCATCTGGTCATCGACGGTAAAGCCCTGGTTAAAGCTGTTAAAATCGGGGTATTTATGTTGTATCGCTTTCCGGTTATTGTCAAGGTAATCCAGTACGAAGCTGTTGAAAACGTTTTTCCTTCTGAGGTCGACATAATAATCCGAGAAGCGTGATGAATCATAGGGTATGAACACGTCGGGCATGATACCGCCGCCGCCATATACGGTGCGGTGTGCCGGGGTGAAGTATTTCAGCGAATCGGGGAAATGGATACTGTCGGCATGGACCAGCTCTCCATGTTTCACCCTGTTGGAAAGGTCTTCGAAGTAAGCTTCATTGCCTTCGGCATAAGATTTCTGTATGCAACGTCCTGTGGGAGTATAGTACTTGGCTGTGGTCAGGCGTATGATAGATTCATCGGGCAGGCGGAAAGGTTTCTGCACCAATCCTTTGCCGAAGGAGCGGCGGCCGACGATGATGCCGCGGTCCCAGTCCTGCACGGCACCCGACACGATCTCGCTGGCGGAGGCCGAGCCCTCGTTGATCATCACCACCAGGCGACCCTTCTCAAAATCACCCGAGGAGGTGGCTTTGTAGTCGGTGCGCGGACTTTTCAATCCCTGGGTGTAGACAATCAGCTTGCCGTCGGGCAGAAATTCATCTGACAGCTCGACAGCGATGTTAAGGTATCCGCCCGAGTTATAGCGCAGGTCAAGGATCAGGTTTTGCATGCCCTGGGCTTTCAAATCCTCCACGGCCTTATGAAATTCGTCTATGGTGGTCCTGGCAAAACGGTTCAGCTTGATGTAACCAATATTGTTCGACACCATATAAACGGCATCGATGCTGTTGATAGGTATCTCATCCCTGGTGATGGTGTAATCGATCAGATCTTTTTTCCCTTTTCGCAGGATCGAAACAGTCACCTTGGTGCCTTTGGCTCCGCGCAGCTTTTTCATCACCCAGTCATTATTGATTGAGGGTCCTGTAGCACCTTCCCCATCGATCTTCACAATCTTGTCACCGGCCAGGATGCCCAGCTTTTCCGAGGGGCCTCCCGGGACAGGTGAAATGATAAGAATGGTATCCTTGAAGATCTGAAACTGCACACCGATGCCCTCGAAGTTTCCCACAAGGGGTTCATTGGTTCTTTCCACCTCATCTTTGGGGATGTATACCGAGTGAGGGTCGAGGTGCTTGAGCATTTCGACGATGCCGTCTTCGACCAGTGCCGGTTCGTTAACCGTGTCGACATAAAAGAAATCGATGATCTGCAGGGTTGCCGCCAGTTTCTGATAGGTCGCTTTGGCATCGGGCGTCTGGGCACGACCGCTGCCGGGTGAAAGAAGAAACAGCGCCACACAGAACAAAACTGTATACAACGGAATGTATATTCTGACTATTCGTTTCATTTTTTATTTTTTTGCAAAGTTATGAATCAAAGGCTTTATCTGTTCCGGGAGCCCCTCTTTTTCATAAAAACGTAACTGCAACAACATGCCGTCTGTCATATGAAATCGATAGAAAAAATCATCAGACCTTCCCTCCGTTATATTGACGATAAGCGTTCTGAAAGGACACATAACGGCACTTAAATGATGCACCGGATTCAAACCTGCCACATGGCATAATTCCCCGACCGGGATTGATAAAAAGCGGTCGAAATTAAACATTTTAATTATCTTTGGGTTGGTTAAATGCCACTTTTAACACTGTTTAACATTTTCAAGAGATAAGGCATGACGACTTACAATGCCAGGATCGTCAGAGGGAATTACAGGTAAACAGAATATACGTATATGGAGACCGAGCGGAAAAAATTTCTCAGGAGTCTTGTCTTTCCTTCCATTTTCCTTATTTTTCTATGGCTGATCCGTATTTTCGAATCGCTTTTTTCAATCGATCTGGGATTCCTGGGTATTTATCCTCTTAAGGCCAGCGGATTGATCGGCATCGTGACCGCCCCCCTGGTGCATGCGAGCTTCGCCCATCTGGCAGCCAATTCAATTCCCCTGTTTGTACTGTCGGTGGGCATATTCTATTTTTACAGAGAGATAGCTTACTGGATTTTCTTCCTCATCTATTTCATGACGGGTCTCTGGACCTGGTTCTTTGCACGTGAAGCCTATCACCTGGGTGCCAGCGGATTGATCTATGGCTTCGCTTCTTTTCTTTTTTTCAGCGGACTGATCAGGAAAGATGTACGCCTTTCCATCGTCTCATTTATTGTCGTTTTCCTTTACGGGGGGATGGTATGGGGTATTTTTCCCAATTTCATCCCGGAAAAGAACATTTCCTGGGAGTCGCATTTGATGGGGATGCTCGCCGGATTGGTGCTGGCGGTCTATTTCAGGAAGTACGGGCCACAAAGAAAAAAGTACGACTGGGAGTATGAAGAAGAGGATGAGGATGAAGAAGGTGATGAAAGTGAAGACAGGTACTGGGAAGTCCCCGGTGACACAAAGGAAAAGAAGAAATCATCCGGTCATGACTCCGGCGATGACATGAAAATAACCTATCATTACAAGCCATCCTCCAAGAAAAAACAATAGGCTATCGTGAGCAGGAACTTCTATTTCCTGCTCTTGAGCCAGAGCCGGTCATAAAGGAACAGGATTATGGCAGTGCCTATGCCTATTCCGGTGAATACGATCCAGATATTGGAAGGATGGTAGCGGTTCCACAACATGTCGGTCAGCTGTTGATGGTTAAGGCCCATCAGTTCGCAGGCCCTGTTAATATAGTCGTTTTGTGTAAAGGTTTCAGAGATATGCGGTATACTTAAGCCTCTGGCGGCCACTTCCCTCTGGAGAAGTGATATTTTATCGGCTATCCGGGTATAGACTCCTCCCGACAGGATGCCGGCCAGGAAATTGCCACCGGCCAGGGGAAGAAAAGAACAGCCCATATACAGAGCCACTTTATCAGGCGGTGCTATCCGGCCTATATATTCCGTGATCTTTGGCGAGCTCGACATCTCACCCAACCCAAAAATAAGCAGTGACAGAAAAAGATAGATGCCGTTCTGGGTAACGAACCACAGGCCGATGCCCATGGCGCCCACGATGATACCCGATATCATGGCATTCAGAGGCTTGAAACGCATGACGAACGAGGAGACCAGGATTTGAAAGAAGATGATATATAATGCGTCAAGGTCAGATAATATCTCAGGGGCAATGGTACCCTGTGCCGTGCCAATGGCCGCCGCCAGCCCCGGTGACACAGAGGCCAGAGCATGGTAAATGCCGGTGGTATCGACCCACTGGTTGATAAAAACAGGCAGGGTGTAAAAAAGCTGGTTGTACATGGCCCAAAAACCAATGATAATGAGAAGGAAGACCAGGAATTTCAGGTCGGTCAGGGCAATGAAAATGTTTTTGAAAACATGTCCTATGGCTTTCAGCAGCGGATCGGTGTTCTTCTGACGTGGCGGCTCCTTGTAAATGAAAAGGACGATGATCATGTTGAGGCAGATGATCACCGACGACATGATGAAGACATAATGCCAGTCGATCGCCCTGAACTTGGAGGCGAATATGGGCCCTATGAAAGCCCCGATGTTGACCATCATATAGAAGATTCCGAAGCCGATCGATGAGGTCTCCTTGTCGGTGGTCTTGGCCACCGTGGCTGAGACGATGGGCTTGAACAGGGCCGCACCGATGCCAACATAGAAAAAGATGAAGAACATCCCGCCGTAGGACCGGAATTTACCCATGAGGTAATAACCCGAGATCAGGATGAGATAGGCGATGATGAGCACCCGTTTATATCCGAACCTGTCGGCGATGGCGCCGGTGATGATGGGCAGAAAATAGAGCGACATGACGACGGTGCCGACGAGTATCCCTTTCTGTGACTGTGTGAAGCCCAGCGCTCCCGTGTCGGTGGAGCCTGTAAGGTAAAGAGCCAGTACCATGAACATGCCGTACCAGGCCCAGCGCTCGAAGAGCTCCATCGTGTTGGCCGACCAGAAGGAGCCTGGGAACTTGCGGAAAACCCCAGATATTCTGCTCATAATGTGTATGGTTATGTGTTGACGACCTTATCCCCTGAAGAAGTCCTACTATAACCGTTTGTTAAACATGAAAGAGCAAGACCTGTATCTTGAGATTTGCAAATGTAAAATTTTGTTTTGGATGATGAGGGTAATATAAGAGGATATCATGATTCAGATTATTTCAGGTATCGGGCATTCGGTAATGAAGCCCATAACGGTATTCGCCAATCGCTTTTCGGTTTATCGTATCACAGGGTATCACCGACAGTGACGTACGGCCGGATGATACTGAAGAGAGAGTCGCTGATTACATTTGCGGTTTGCAGCTCATCCAGGGAATGAAAAGCACCGTTTCTGTTCCGGTAATTGACGATGGCTTTCACTGCATTGATATCCAGGTACGGATGGCGCAGCAACTCGCTGAAAGTGGCTTTGTTGACATCCATCTTGTGGATCAGGAGGGTATCGACCGTCACATGATCAAGGAGTGGTAACACTCTGGTGCTGTCCATGCCGTAGACTTCAAAGAGCTGTTCTTTACGGCAGAAGCCGCCGAGCAGGTCACGGTAGCGGATGATCCGGACAGACAATTTGGGGCCGATGCCTTTCAGAGCATCAAGGCCGGCCGAGTCCGCCGCATTCAGCTCCACCATTATATGTTCCCTGCTGCCTGTTTTTTTCTGTTGCTGAGATGTCCGGACAGGATAGAATCCCTTTCCGGTGTGGTTGTCCCCGGGGCCGGCGTCAACATTATCGGCACCGGATTCCATAGCTTGGTAAAACGCTTCCACCTCGGCAGCATAGGCTGAAAAATCAAAATGCTCTTTGCGCTTCAGCCAGGGTGTCAGGATATTGGCCAGTATCACGAGGAAGATCAGGCATGACAGCACGACGATACCGCGCTGTTCCTTCCTGGTGAAGGTGAAATAATCTTTAATTGCTTGTTTCATTGTCCCTTTTAAAACCGATGCGTCTGCGATTGGACTGCCCCTCCGGTTGTTGCCTCTCTTTCTCCATTTTTCGTAAATATTCAAAGATCAGAAGGATCTTTTTATCATGCCCCAGAAGTTTTTGTTCCATTTTTTCAAGCTTTAATAAAATGTCTTTATGAGTGAGCAGCATTTCCCTGATTTTAATAAAGGCCTCTATTATTCTGATGCTCACTTTAATTGCTCTTTCACTCTTCAAAATATTGGCAAGCATTAAAACCCCATGCTCGGTAAAAACGTATGGCAAATGGCCCCCAAGATATTGTTTGGAAGGTATCGCAAAATGCGATACCATGAAATCTGTTTCTTCTCCCGTTAGCCTGAACATAAAGTTTTCAGGAAAACGTTCAATGTTCTTCTTCACCTGTTCACGTAAACGAATGGCTTTCAACTTATATAGTTCTGCTAAGTCTTTGTCAAGCATTACCTTAAAATACCTTACAAGGTAAATCTTACTGATGATCACTCCTCGGGAACCATTGGGTTTTGTTTCTCAATCATTTCCATTCTGATTTCTCAGTTATACTATTTATCCGCTAAAAATGATTTTGTGACCCTCATCATCAATTTATTTTTTTACTCAAAGTTCCGCGAAGGTGGCACGGAGGGCTATGAAGGTTGCAGATAAGTAATTAGAGGTCTGCAGGTCTGCGGGTCTGCTATCTGCCAATCCCCCGACCTGCCGACCCGTAGACCTGCAGACCTGAGAACCTGAAATCACTCTCCCGCAGCCTGTTTCTTCCCCCGGACGCCTCTCCAGAGAAAGTACACCGGCACGCCGACGAGGACAAGGATGAGACCGCGGCCGGTGAAATCGGGTTTGTAGATGATCAGTACGACGAGGATGAAAATGCATGCGACGATATAGAGGATAGGAAAAATGGGGAATCCGAACGCTTTATAGGGCCTTTCGATATCGGGCCGTTTCCAGCGCAGGACGAAGACGGCGAAGATCGTCAGCACATAAAAGATGATGGCTGCGAACATCACATAATCCAGCAGCTGGGTGTAGGTACCTGTCAGGCACAGGAGGATGCTCCACACGGCTTGTATGATCAGGCTGAAGGCGGGCACGCCCTTGGCATTGAGTTTTCCCATCCTCTTGAAGAAGAGACCGTCTTTGGCCATGGCATAGAAGACCCTGGCACCTGCCAGCACAATTCCGTTGTTGCATCCGAAGGTGGAGATGACCACCACCAGGGCCATGAGCAGCACGGCGGTCTGGCCGAAAATGCCATAGATGGCCGCCGTGGCCACCCTGTCCTCGCTGGCAAACTGAATGCCGCGTGCCAGAACCGAAGCCCCTTCGGGCGAACCCCGTACAGGCAAGGCGATGACATACACCACATTGACCAGGAAATAAATGGTGCACACAGCCAGGGTGCCCAGGAAAAGACTACGCGGGATTGTTTTCTTGGGATTAATGACCTCATCGGAGGTGTAAGTGATGTTGTACCACGCATCGGCAGCAAAGAGCGACCCGACCATCGAGACACCGATGGCGACCACCAGTGCCATACCTGAAATGGGCACGTTCACTCCTCCCCTGACATGCGAGGCGCTCCAGAAATCGGGTGAATGAAAGACACCCAGACGGATATGACCCGCAGCATAGACACCTATAATGATGAAAGCCAGCAGTATAAAGATCTTGGACGAGGTGAAAATGTTCTGAATGATCTTCCCTTCACGGATACCCCTTGTGTTGATGGCCGTCAGAAGAATGATCAGTAAAATGGTGACGAGCTGGGTTGTGTTGAAATGAAATGTCGTGACACTGAACAGGTATTTTTGTTCTGAGATCCATGGTATGATGACGCCGAGAAATTTGGAGAAGGCCATGCCCACGGCGGCTATGGTGCCGCACTGAATGACCATGAACAGGGTCCAGCCGTACAGGAATCCGAACAGGGGTGAATAGGCCTCTCGCAGGTAGATGTATATCCCGCCGGCGTGGGGCAGCATGCAGGCCAGCTCACCATAGGCCAGCGCCGCCAGGATGGTCATGACACCCGTGATGGCCCAGATAACCAGCAGCCACCCCGGTGAGCCGACATTGCGTGCAATATCCGCGCTCACGATGAAGATACCCGACCCGATCATCGAGCCCATAGTGATAGCCGTGGAATCAAAAAGATTGAGTGATTTCCTGAATTTGCCCTGGTCTGCCATCAAAAATGACTTGTTCGATTTTTCCTTATTAACTTATCAAAAGTAACAATTAGCCCCGGGAGACATACTTCCACATCATGGTGATAAGGATAAAAAAACGGATATTTTCATTTTGTCTGCCTGAGTTTGCTTCTGCGTATTCCGTAAACGAAATAAATGACAAATCCGATTGCCATCCATATCAGAAGCCGTAACCAGGTATCCACGGGCAGCGACACCATATTTGCCAAACAAACGGCAGCACCAAGGATAGGCACTACAGGAACCCACGGTGTGCGGAAAGGCCTTTTTACATCCGGTCGTGTCTTACGCAGAATAATGATGCTGACACATACGATAACAAAAGCAAGCAAGGTGCCTATAGAAACCAGTTCACTCAAAACATCAAGAGGTAAAACACCACCGATAATCATAGCCACAAATCCCGTTAAGAGCGTGCTGACAAACGGAGTTTTAAAACGTGGATGCATTTTCGAAAAGACAGGTGGTAAAAGACCATCTTTCGCCATGAAATAAAATATCCTGGGTTGACCCAGCAAGTGTACCAGAATAACGGAGCTCAAGCCTGCAAGAGCTGCAATCTTGATGATCGGTCGAAGCCAGAACATTTTCTCTCCCATGGCATTAACGCCGACAGCCATCGGATCGGCGACATTCAAATGGGTATAGCTGACAATCCCCGTGAGAACAAGAGCCACCAGGATATATAAAAATGTAGAAATACCCAATGATCCCATGATCCCGATAGGCATGTCACGCTGAGGATTTTTAGCTTCCTGGGCAGCTGTGGAAACCGCATCAAAACCAATATAGGCGAAGAATATCACCCCTGATGCACGGAATATACCCGACCAGCCAAAATTGCCAAATCCCCCGGTATTTTTGGGTATAAAAGGATGCCAGTGAAATGTTTTGACGAAATAGAATCCTGTGATGATAAAGAGGATGATCACCCCCACTTTGACTATAACCATGACATTATTTAAAATTGCCGATTCCTTGATGCCGATGACCAGTGCCATTGTGAGAAAGGCTATAATGAACATGGCAGGCAGGTTACAGATGGCCGTGATATGCTGAAGTGATTCGGCGTTTATCCCATTACCGGCCAGCTCCTGTATGAGTGATAAGGTTTCAGGCTTCCATCCCATACCAGGAACGTTTATCAGGGTGGAACCTGCAGGAGCTATAAGGGAAACAGGCAAATGAATATTAAAATCTGCCAGGAAACTCACCATATAACCCGACCATCCCACCGCAACAGCAGAACATGCAAAAAGATATTCAATGATAAGATCCCAGCCGATGATCCAGGCAAGAAACTCCCCAAGTGTAGCATAAGCATATGTATATGCACTGCCGGCGATAGGTATCATGGAAGCGAACTCCGCATAGCATAATCCTGAAAATGCACAGGCGATACCTGAAATGACAAAAGAGATCACAATAGCAGGTCCGGCATACTGGGCTGCAGCCTGCCCTGTGATTACAAAAATACCGGCACCAATGATGGCGCCGATTCCTAATGTAGTTAGATTAAGAGGTGTCAATGCCCGTCTAAATCCATGCTCCTCACTTTTTGAACTCTGTATTAATTCATTAATCGGTTTTGTAGCAAATAGCCGTTTGTTCATTGTGGAATCCGTTTATAAAAATCTATTTACCTCATTTCAAAAATAAGAATTCAATTGATCCGGCAATATGGCAAAAAAAAATAATATGGACGGGAATTAATCAGGAAAAGATGTTGATTTCAACATTCTTTTTTAAGTATTGCATGACCAATTTTGCAATCCAGACATCGTTTTTGGTCACAATAGTGTTCTTTCAGTTCCATCATCGCCTGAGAAGAAAATGCACAATCTATTTTGATTCCAAGATGACGCCATTGATTTGATATTGAATTTTCTTCAGCAGGTAATTTAGTCAGGAAATCAAGTGCGCGTTCTTTAAGCCCGGGATTATCCTTACTCATCCCATATACAAAAATGAATGGTATCACTGTATTTATAAGTAACAGGTCGACTGTTTTCACACCTATCCTTTTAGTTATGCTGACAGATTTTCTGTCAAAAATATAATGCGAGGTCCAGTACTCCGAACACTTCAGGTCAAACAGGTTCCTTAAATCGTATAATTGCTGCGAGGAAATCACTTCAGAGAACAGGCCCTGAGATTGACAGAGCAGGCAGGAAAATTGTGAAATACGGATCGTCGGAAAATTTGAAGGTCGCAGTCGCAGAAATTTCCAAAGATGAGGATCAATGGGTTTAAGGGCATATTTTTTTTGCAGAAACCTATATTCTTTAGCCAGTTTACGGGGATATTCATCGTGGTATTTCTTTTTCAACATGCCTGCCTGCCCGTAAAGAAGGGCCTCAATCTGAAAGATGTCATCGCGGTGACGCGATAATACTTTGAATGGTAATGATTTGGCCAGCAGCTCAAAGGGTCCGCTATTGAGCCTGAAACCGAAATTACGTGCCAGCATGAAATAAAAAGCCTCCTCCCAGTCATTATTACATGCCTGGTAGGTCTGAAGGATATGACCCTCTTTTTCTTCCAGCCGTTCCACCAGGAGTCGTTCAAGCATGGAACGAACGATCAGGGGATGGACCTCATCCATCAGTTTCTCACAGGGTATCCAGTTCATGTTCTCCATCATGTCCCGGTAGCGTTCATACAGGAGCGCGTTGAACCTGCCCTTCAGGGCCACTTCAGGTATCATCTCGCCGTTGCTCCTCCGGATGATCTTATCCGACTCATAAACAACATGAAGAATGATGTTCTGATAGGCCTCATCATCCTGGTGTTTATGCCTGAGCCAGTCTGATGACCTGACATGACACTCCACATTACCGGCCCACAGCGTTTTGCCAATGCGAATGCGGGCATTGAGAAAATCAGGTCCCGAATCCCTGTTATGTTGCCCGGGATGCAGTACCACCACCTCCTCACCATCGGCTGTTAGTAAATCATTGGTTAACAGCCGGAACTTCCATAAATGATGTAAAAATTGTTCATTCATACGATCGGTCTTTTATGGTTAATTCAAAATCTGACGATTTGTGACCCCATTTTTTAAAAAATTTGGAATTGATCTTTTAACATTCTACCTTTGCGCTATGGCATTATATAGTATCAAGCTTCATGAAAGATCTGGATCGGTTGATTTCTGATATCGAGCTAAAGGTGAAGAAGTTAATAGATCTGAATCAAAAACTTGAAGCCGAGAATAAAGCCATGAAACAAAACATTGACGATCTGACACAAACCATAAATAAACAAACCGATACAATAAAAACCTTAGAAGAACACGTTAATCAAAATAGTCAATTAAAATCCCTGGAAGCGAGCCAGGGTAGTGTTGAGTTAAAAAATAAAATATCCCGCCTGGTACGGGAAATTGACAGATGCATCGATCTTTTAAACGTTTAAAAGATTAACATACCGTTCAGTAGACATTATGAATAAAATAACCACCACAGTGAGCATTGCCGGCAGATCCTATCACCTCCATATTGCTAGCCAGCATGAGGAACTGGTGAAAAAAGCAGCCTTGGCTATCGACAACATGATGAAGGATTATTCCGGGCGTTATGCTTTTCGGGATAACCAGGATCTTCTGGCCATGGTCTCACTGAGTCTGAGCACCAATGCACCGCAAGGCGGGAGGCATTCATCCCCTGCCGATCCATCGCTCATCAGGAGACTGGAGGTCATTGATAACATGTTATCCGAGGCGTTTTAGACAAGGATGTATCCTGACGTTCTTTGAAAATATTTAAGTTACAACCCGCATTAATTCAACAGTTTGTAAACTCAACACTATTTTAATGTCGGATAGTCTCTGTTGTTCCAAGAGCAGGCCTCATTCCGGTTTGCCGGGATTATGCACAGCATGACGGTGGACGTTCGAAGAAAACAGGTTATCCAAATCGTTTAATTTGGGGTTTACCATAACTCCGGGATTATATGCGGGTTTTTTATTTTAACGAGCTGATTAGCAGCATGATTTACATTTTACAAACTAAATCAACCTGTCGTCATGTATACATTCATTATCATTATTTACATATTGATTGCTGCCGTCGCGGGGTTGGCCGTTGGTTTTTTCGTGACCAGCACCGTCCTGAAGAAGACAATCGAGAAGAAGAGTGAAAACATCCTGAAGGAAGCGGAAGAGAAAGCTGAGGTGATCAAAAAGGACAAGATCCTGCAGGCCAAAGAAAAATTCCTTCAGCTCAGGGCAGAACATGAGAAGATCATCCAGGAGAAAAACAACATCCTTCAAAAAAACGAAAACCGGATAAAACAGAAGGAGGTAGCCGTCAACCAGCGGCTGGAGGAGATACAGCGCAAGCAGAAAGAAGTCGCCACCATCAGGGGCAATCTCAACTCACAGCTCGAGATCGTCAACAAGAAACAACAGGAGCTGGAGAAATCCTACCACAAACAAATCGATCTCCTCGAATCGATCTCCGGCATGTCGGGCGCCGAAGCCAAGACACAACTGATCGAGAGCCTGAAGGAGGAAGCCAAAGCCGAGGCTATCAGTCACATGCGTGAAATTGTGGAGGAAGCCAAAGTCACCGCCAACATTGAAGCCAAGAAGATCGTCATTGAAACCATACAGCGCACGGCGGTGGAACATGCCGTGGAGAACACCGTGTCGGTATTTAATATTGAGAACGATGAGATCAAAGGCCGCATCATAGGTCGTGAAGGGCGTAACATCAGGGCTTTGGAAGCCCTCACCGGCATTGAGATCATCATCGACGACTCACCCGATGCCATCATCCTCTCCGGCTTCGATCCGGTACGGCGCGAAATTGCACGCTTGTCCTTGCATAAGCTCGTCACCGACGGACGCATCCATCCCGCCAGGATAGAAGAGGTGGTGGCGAAGACAAAAAAACAGATCGAACAGGAGGTCATAGAGATCGGCAAACGCACCAGCATCGACCTGGGCATCCACAACATGCACCATGAGCTCGTGCGCATGATCGGCAAAATGAAATACCGTTCTTCTTACGGTCAGAATCTCCTGCAACATTCCAAGGAGGTGGCCAATCTCTGTGCTACGATGGCTGCGGAGCTGGGCCTGAATCCCAAGATCGCCAAGCGGGCCGGTCTACTCCACGATATCGGCAAGGTGCCCGACAACGAGCCCGATCTGCCTCATGCTATCCTGGGCATGAAGATGGCCGAGAAGTTCAAGGAGAAACCCGAGATATGCAATGCCATCGGTGCCCACCACGATGAGGTGGAGATGGATTCGTTGATAGCACCCATTGTGCAGGTGTGTGATGCCATCTCGGGAGCACGTCCGGGGGCACGGCGTGAGGTGGTGGAAGCTTACATCCAGCGTTTGAACCACTTGGAAGAACTGGCGCTCTCCTACCCCGGGGTAGTCAAGACCTATGCCATACAGGCCGGTCGTGAGCTGCGCGTGATCGTGGGCGCCGACAAAGTATCCGACGCCGAAGCCAACCAGCTCGCTTTTGATCTGTCACGCAAGATACAGGATGAGATGACCTATCCCGGCCAGATAAAGATCACGGTCATACGCGAAACCAGAGCCATCAGCTTTGCCAAATGACATCCTGAGGCCCTTCCTTCACACAGAAAAATCAAAGCTCTTCCAACAGTGCCGTGAAGATCCTTATCAGGTCTTTTTCGGCACGGGCAGCCGTAGTCAGTATATCGTCAATGCTCAGTGGCACAAGGTGGTCGGGGTCACACTCGTCGGTGATGACGGAGATGGCTGCACAGGGCAGGCTCATGTGCCTGGCGACGATCACCTCCGGCACCGTGGACATCCCGACGACATCGCCACCGATGGTTTTTATGTACCGGTACTCCGCCCTGGTCTCAAGCAAAGGACCGGCGACGGCCACATAGACTCCTTTGTGGAGCGTGATACCCAGGCGGGCAGCAATGACAGCTATCTTATCATTAAGAAAAGGCGAATAAGGTTCGCTCATGTCAGGAAACCGTGGTCCCAGCCCATCCAGATTGGGGCCTATCAAAGGATTGCCGGGCATGAGGTTGATGTGATCATCGATCAGCATGAGGGAGCCTTTGTGAAAAGCAAGGTTCACCGCCCCGCCGGCGTTGGAGATAAGCAGGTACCTGACTCCGAGCAGCTTCATCACCCGAATGGGCAGTGTCAGCTGCTCAAAGGAGTATCCCTCATAATAATGAAACCGCCCTTTAAAGACGATGACCTTCTTCCCTCTCAATGTCCCGTAAATCAGCTGTCCCGAATGAAACTCCACCGACGACACCGGAAAATGAGGTATCTCATGATAAGGCGTGATGATATCCGTCTCTATCTCACCTACCATCTGTCCGAGACCCGTGCCCAGGACGATGGCGACATCCGGTGCATGATAGCCTTTCTTCTTCAGAAATTCAGCGCTTTCAG
The DNA here is from genome assembly GCA_964628285.1 of uncultured Lentimicrobiaceae bacterium. GTDB lineage: Bacteria > Bacteroidota > Bacteroidia > Bacteroidales > JAGONC01 > JAPLDP01. The sequence continues at coordinate 14,320 of CAZVNP010000038.1, read as the reverse complement.
TGATTTTTTTCATCATGGCCTGCAACACATTTATAAAGGCATCAAATTTAGGAAACTTATTCACTCATTCCGCGGATCTTTTTTTACCGGCAGCCTGGCTATTTTTTCAACCGTCAGGCTGGGGTAGCCGAATTCTTCAGTGACCGTTCCCAGAATAAGATAAACACCGCTGCCGGTAAAGGGATAACTCTTCAGTGTATCCGGAAAATGAACCGTATCAAAGAATTCCCCTGACACATCGAGGAATGTCCCGAAATGCATCAGCTCTTTTTTCACTGTTTTCACATACTTGATGGTGACCAGGCGACCGGCCATCCTGACTTTTTTACCCACGGCACCCATCATCTCCCTTGCTTTTATCTCGCCCCGGAAGGATGTCTCAAGCATATCGAACGGTGACATGGTGACGGGGAACCCCAGCATCTCGATCTCGTCATAGGCATTCTCCAGATCGGTTTGCATCAGCTGAGGCAGTTTGTAGGTCCTGGCAGGCAGATGGAAAAGCGAATGATGACTGTTTTCACTGTTTGTTTTTCCGAAGAAAAGATGGGCCTGCCATAGCAGTTCCGCCTTGGATTGACCCGTGAAGCGGAAGGCCCCCGTGCGTATGAGGATGATGACCTGTTCCAGGTGCACCTCCATCCTGCCGATAAAATCCTCAAGGCTTTGGTATTCGCCGTTACGCAAGCGTTCTTCAGCTATTGCCCGGCCAATTTTTTCCTCGAGGCCGGTGACATGAATAAAACCGATATAGACTTCTTTTCCCGTGATAGTTGTGAGGTAATCGCTATGATTGACACAGGGGAGACGGATGACGGCGCCCTGGCGTTGTGCCTCGTTAAAGTAAACCCACCGGTGGTAGAAACCGCCGAAATTATTAATGACTGCCACCATGAACTCCAACGGGTAGTGGGCCTTGAGGTAGAGGCTCTGAAAGCTCTCCACGGCATAGGAGGCCGAATGAGCTTTAGAGAAGGAATAGCCGGCGAAGGATTCGATCTGGCGCCACACCTCATTGGTGATGCTGTCAGGGTATCCGAACGATTGACAATTGGAGAAGAACTTACCCTTTATCAGCTCAAACTCTTTCCGTGACCGTGATTTGCCGCTCATGGCCCGGCGCAGGATATCGGCGTCGGCCATGTCGAGACCGGCAAAGTGATGACATACTTTCAGCACGTCTTCCTGGTACACCATCACGCCATAGGTTTCTTTCAGCTGTTCCTCCATCACCGGGTGGATGTACGAAAAATCGTGCGGATGATGGAACCGGTAGATGTATTCACGCATCATGCCTGACTTGGCCACGCCGGGGCGTATGATGGAGCTGGCAGCCACCAGCGAGAGGTAGTCGTCGCACTTCAGTTTCTTCAGCAGCCCGCGCATGGCGGGGCTCTCCACATAGAAACACCCGATGGTCTCACCGCTTCTGAGCTGGCGTTTGACATCGGGATCGTTTTTAAAGCGGGCCACCTGGTGCACGTCGATCTTAATGCCTCTGTTGGCGCGGATGATGTCAGCGCAATCCTTGATATGGCCTATGCCACGCTGGCTCAGGATGTCGAGTTTCTCAAAGCCGATCTCTTCGGCCACGTACATGTCCCACTGGGTGGTGAGGAAGCCCTTGGGCGGCAGATCCAACGCCGTATAACAAGCCAGCGGTTCTTCCGATATCAGGACACCACCGGCATGGATGCTGCGCACGTTGGGGAAATCGGTCATCATCAGGGCTATGGCGTGGATCCTGCGTGTAATTTCATTGTTATTGATGACGGCCCGGGGATGTGTCAGCAGATTGTCGATCTCCTGTTTGGGCAGGCCATACACTTTGCCAAGCTCACGGTATATGGAGTTACCCACAAAGGTGGACATGGCTCCCAGCAGGGCAGTATGCTCATGGCCATAACGTTTGAAGATATAATCCTGCACCTCTTCACGTTCGCGCCATGAATAATCGATATCGAAATCGGGGGGGTTGGTGCGCCGGGGATTAATGAAACGTTCGAAGTACAGATCAAGTTCGATGGGGTCGACGTCGGTGATCTTAAGACAGTAGGCCACCACGCTGTTGGCTCCGCTGCCGCGGCCTACATGGTAAAAACCGCGCGACATGGAATAGCGTATGATGTCCCAGGTGATGAGGAAATAGGCTGAAAAACCCAGCGTGTCGATGATCTCCAGCTCGCGCCGGAGCCTCTTCTCCGCCTCCTTGTCTTTCCGGCCATAACGGTATACAAGACCCTCCAGGGCCAGCTTTTCCAGCAGGATCTTGTCGTCGTATTTATTGCCTGTGAAGGTCTTTTTATTCTTTATGGAATGAAAGTCAAAATCAATGGAACAATCATCCAGAAGCCGTTCGGCATTACCGGTTATTTCAGGGAAATCTTTCTTTAATTTGGCAACGGCGGGAGCCTCGAGCATGGTCTCATCGGGCCGGGCGATCATGCTACCGGCAAGTTTGGTGATCAGCGTATTATGGTCGATTGCCCGGAGGTTCTGATGCAGGACATATCCGGCCCTGTCGCTGAAGGTGACGGGTTGCAGGAGCACCAGTCTCGATCTGTCGTGACGGTAATCTGTCGACAGCAGCTTACCTGTCTCCGACGGCCTGATGCCGGTGTATTCATTGCCGGTCAGCTCGTTCCTTTTCTTTCTTCCAAAAGGATAAATAAAATAAACGTTATCGAGTGCGGGAGCAGCGGCGGGGTATGGGGCACCGCTGAGATGATGGGCTGTGACCGTTTCGTTCAGCTCACGGAAGCCCTCGTTATTTCTTGCCAGACCGACATAAAGCAGCTCGTCGCCGTTGCGGAATTCAATACCGGCAACGGGCTTGATGTTATTATCCCGGCAAAGCCTGACAAAGTCAATTATCCCGGTCGAATTGCCGATGTCGGTCAAGGCCATGGCAGGGACATGCCTGGCCACCGCCTCTTCAACAAGCTTTTCCAAGGAAAGGGTGCCGTACCTCAGGCTGTAATATGAATGACAATTCAGGTACATAATGCATGAAAAAACATGTTCTTACATGATCCATCCTTTTTTAAATCATTCTGATTTAAGCCAGACAAACAGCCCTTTTCACCGCATGGCGTCCGAACCTGTTTCTGACTTTGTCAATGGCCAGGTAGAGGCTGGTCATTTCGGGCGTATCCTCGAACATATCGAGCTGCTGCACGCCGGGCACCAGATGGCTGAAGCGGACCCCTATCAGCCTTACCAGCATCCTTCTTTTATACAGCAGCCTGAAGAGATCCAGAGCCACGGGCATGAGCTGATGATCGAACGAAGTGTAAGGTATATGGCGCTGCAAGGTCTCGGTGTCGAAATTCGAATACCTGATCTTAACGGTGACACAGGAGGTGAGCTTCTGTGACTGCCTCAGCTCATAGGCTATTTTTTCAACCATGGCTGTCAGGATATCCCGGAGCCTGGCCATATCGATGGTGTCGGTGTCGAAAGTCCGTTCGGTGCCGACCGACTTGGCTTCATAATAGGGTATGACAGGCGAAGGGTCGATGCCGTTGGCTTTTTTCCAGATGACAATGCCGTTTTTTCCCATGACCTTCTCCATCATCTCCACAGGTATGCGGCTGAGGGTCTCAATGGTGGTGATGCCCATAGAGCGGAGAAGCTGGTAGGTTTTATTGCCTATCATGGGTATCTTTTTGATAGACAGAGGGAACATGAAAGGTTTGACCCGTTCATCGGGGACATAGATCTCACCGTTGGGCTTGGCTTCATTGGCGGCTATCTTGGATACGGTTTTATTGACTGACAGGCCGAGGGAGACAGGCAACCCGGTATTTTTTATGATCTTGCTCCTGAGCTCCTGCGACCATTTCAGGCACCCAAAATAACGGTCCATGCCGGTGATATCGATGTAATGTTCATCGATGGATGCCTTCTCGAACAGGGGTGACTCTTCGGCAATGATGTCGGTGACTAAGTTCGAATACCTGCTGTAGAGCTCCATGTCGCCCTTGATGATGATGGCGTCGCGGCAGAGGATGCGGGCCATCTTCATGGGCATGGCCGAGCTGACACCGAATTTTCGGGCTTCGTAACTGCAGCTCGCCACCACGCTCCGATCGGAACTGCCGCCGATGATCACCGGCTTGCCAAACAAAGCCGGGTGATGTAACCGCTCGACTGATACGAAGAACGTATCAAGATCGAGGTGGATTATGCTCCGGAAATCAGTGTTCATAAAATTTTTTTAAAATTTCTTGCAGTGTAAACAAAATTGAAATAATTTTGATTAAAAATTAATCAGAATTTTGATTACAATATAATCAATTTTTTAATTGCTTTGTTAAAAGATTATAAAATTTTTGGGTCACAGTTGGGATTTAAATGGATAAAGGGTGCAGGGTACGGGTTACGGGTTACGAGTTTAGTCGGGCATTTAAATTCCAAAATGATGACTGATAATAAAAAGTCTAAAAGTTACAGGGATCTGGAAATTTATACCATATCATTCAAGTTGGCAATTGAGGTTCATCATATGACGCTAAAACTACTAAAATATGAATTTTATGAACTTGGAAGTCAGATCAGAAGATCGTCAAAAAGCATAGTTTCAAACATCGTTGAAGGATATGGAAGAAAAAGATATCATGCCGAATTGGTCCGTTTTTTAATTTTTGCTCATTCCTCATGCGATGAAACAATATCTCATTTAAAAATGGTTTGTAAAATTCATTTTCAGGACGAGCTATTAACTGGTTTGATTCAGAAATATGAACAACTCAGCAAAATGATTTTTTCTTTTATCAACTATGTAGAGAATAACTGGAAATATTAACCTGCAACTTGCAACCTGTAACTAATAAACATTATCATTAAAATTGCCATCATGTTTTTCAGCTCCAACATCAAGTTTCTCCGCAACCGCCGGGGCCGCACACAGGATGATGTGGCTGTCGCGCTCAACATGAAGCGGCCGACGCTTAGCGGCTATGAAAACGAGATAGCACAGCCCAATATCCAGGCATTGCTGGCGTTCTCCAGATATTATAATATCGCCATCGACACATTGATTAAAATCGATCTTTCAACCCTCTCCGAAAGCCAGCTATCGCAACTCGAACAGGGCTATGATGTTTACATTACCGGATCTTCTCTGAGGGTGCTTGCCACAACCGTCGACAACGATAACGAAGAAAACATCGAGCTCGTCAACGAGAAAGCCAAGGCGGGTTATGCCAGCGGTTTTGCCGACCCCGAATACATCAGGGTGCTGCCCACCTTTCATCTGCCCTTCCTGTCGAAGCAACGGAAATACCGTGCTTTCCAGATCAGCGGTGACTCCATGCACCCCATCCCCGACGGCTCGTGGGTCATCGGCGAGTATGTCCAGAACTGGAACTTCATCACAAACAAGCACGCTTATATTTTACTCACCAACGATGAGGGCATCGTCTTCAAGGTGGTGGAGAACAAAATCAAAGAAGAAAAAAAACTGATCCTTTACTCCCTCAACTCATTTTATAAGCCTTATGATATCATGATCAGCGAAGTGAAGGAGGTGTGGAAATTCGTTTATTATTTCAGCTCCGTCGTCCCCGAACCCAATATGGAGCAGGAAACGTTTATCGAGACCATACGTGTCCTCAAGAACGAAGTGAAAGCCATCCAGACCCGGCTGAATCTTTAATCATCAGATCATGTATGCAATCATTGACGTCGAGACGACGGGTCTGAGCCCCCGCTTTGAGAAGATCACCGAGATAGCCATCTTCATCCATGACGGCAGGCAGGTGGTGGAAGAGTTCACCACCCTTATCAATCCCGAGAGAAGCATCCCTTACCGTATCATGCAAATGACGGGCATCACCAACAGGATGGTGGCCGATGCCCCCAGGTTTTACGAGGTGGCAAGGAAAATCATCGAGCTGACCGAAGACATGATCCTGGTGGGACACAATGTGGATTTCGATTACAATTTCCTGCGGCAGGAGTTTGGCAGCCTGGGCTATGACTATAAGAGGGATAAGATCTGCACGGCCAAGCTGAGCCGAAAGATCATCCCTTTCAGGAAATCTTACGGTCTTGGCAACCTCTGCCATGACCTTGATATCGAGAATCCGCGCCGTCACCGGGCTGCGGGTGACGCCACTGCCACCATGCGGCTCTTTGAGCTGCTGCTGTCGGTCGATCCGGAGGCTGTCACCGGCTCATACCGCTATCCGGATATGCACCTCGACAGGGAAAAACTCGACCTGCTTCCCGAAGAACCCGGTGTTTATTATTTTTATAATGCCGACGGCGACATCATTTATATCGGCAAGAGTGTCAATATCCGTCAGCGGGTGTTGTCGCATTTCAGCAATAACACGAGCAGGAAAGAGGTCGACCTGAAGAACAACATTGCTGATGTCAGCCATGAGGCGACGGGCAGTGAGCTGATAGCGTTGCTGCTGGAGTCGGCCGAGATCAAGAAGCACACACCATTTTATAACACCACGCAACGGCGGACAGTCTTCTCGTGGGGACTGTATGATTATCCCGATGAGAACGGCTATATACGGCTGAAGATCGAACGCAACAACGGAAAGTATATTCCCTTGCTCTCATACACCTCGCACATGGAAGCCAAAGAGCACCTGTCGCGGCTGGTCGATGACTTCAGGCTCTGCCAGAAACTCTGTGGAATATATAAAACCAAGGGTCCCTGCTTCCATTACCACATCCGGCAGTGCGACGGTGCGTGCGTGAAAGAGGAGAGTCCGGAGGATTATAACGGAAAAGTCAACAAAGCCATCAAACCTTACCTGTTCGACCATGACAGCTTCTTTATCATCGACACAGGGCGGAATAAAGAAGAACGCTCGGTAGTGTGCGTTGAGAACGGTAAATACCTCGGATTCGGATTTATCGACATCACCTGCAACGACATCTCCCATGACACGCTCAGGGCATGCATCCGCAGTTACCGGGACAACAGGGACGTGCAGCAGATCATCAAGGGGTATTTGAGGAATGGCAGGGTGGAGAGGGTGATTGCGTTTTAAAACCTCACCTCTACCCCTCTCCGGTAATGACCTCACCCCAACCCCTCTCCTTAAAAGGAGAGGGGCTTTAAGTTAGTCTCCCCTTCTCCTTGAGGAGAAGGGGTTGGGGGAATGAGGTGCTTGATCAGAAGAAGGGGCCGGGGGATGAGGTTGTCTCAGCCTGGGGTGTGAAAGGACCCAGGGTGCCCAACCCGGCCGGCTCCTTCACCAGATACACCGGAAAAGTATGCTCATGTGCCGCAGCTTCGATGACCGACTTGACGGAACGGTTCACCCAGTTACGGATGGCCCCCCTGATGATCTTGTGCTCCCCGGTCAGAAATTCGTCCAGAAGGTAATAATCGGGCGGGTCGTAGCCCTCAAAAAACATAGGTAGGATTTTAGACAAAAATCATTTACAAATCTACTCATTTTGATACACTATTTTCTTACCTTTAGCACCTTTAAAGAGACACGGCCGTGCGAGAAAGCTTTAATGTATTACTCCCCCCTGCGGTAGGATTCAGGTTAAGTTTGATCCTCAAGTTATTGGCCCGGAACAGGGTCAAGCCAAAATACTATTTCCGGGCTTTTCTCACCCTCTTAATCAATATCATCAACGCACCTTTCCGTTTGTATGAGAGACTTTTTATCAACCCCCGCATCGCCCGTGTCCGTGTTCCCGACGATCCCATCTTCATCATCGGACATTGGCGCAGCGGCACGACCCACCTTCATAATCTCCTTTCACAGGACAAACAGATGGGATATGTCACCACCTATCAGGGTGTATTTCCCGATACGATGTTCACCTGGCTCGGCAAGCTCATTTTTAAAAATTTTATGTCTTTGCTGATCCCTTCCACCCGTAAAGGTGACAATGTAAAGCTGGATCCTGAGTTCCCGCAGGAAGAGGAATTCATCCCCGGAATGCACATCCCCTTTTGTTTTTATTATTATTGGATGTTTCCCAGGAAGATCATGGAATATTATGATCGCTATGTGAGGCTTAACGGTACATCCGATAAAATGATGAAGGCCTGGTCATCGGAATACCTGATGTTGATCAAAAAAGCATTGAAAAATACAGGCCGGACAAAATATGTCTCAAAAAACCCGACTAACACAGGCCGGATACCACATCTTCTAAAGATATTCCCCCATGCGAAGTTCATTCACATACACCGCAACCCTGTGGAGGTCTATATCTCTACGAAGCATTTTCTGAGCAAATTATTGCCTTTTTTGCAGCTTAATGAGCTGACGGTGGAAGAGATGAAAGAAAATATAATTTATATCTACAAAGAGATCATGGCCCAATTCATCCATGACAAACCTTTGATCCCGAAAGGTCATTTTATTGAAATCCGATTTGAAGACCTTGAGGCCGACCCTCTCAGGGAAGTGGGGAAAATCTACGATTCTTTCAATATCCCGGGTAAAGAGCAAGCAATGGAAGAAATGCGTTCCTATCTGATTGAAACCAAGGAATACCAGCGGAATAAACATTTCATCAGAAAAGAGGAGCTTCAAAAGGTGCTTGAGACTTGCGGATTTGCGATGGAGCGGTGGCATTACAAGGTACCTGACGAGCTGACCATCACCGATTGAATTTATTATGTAAGCCAACTCCCGGCCTGAAGGCCGGGGTAATACAAAAAATAAGCTGACGTTATTATTGTGACAGACCAAAATTTTTAACCATATCATTCTTTTTACCATGAAAACTATTCTTTTTATTTCAATGCTGGCCTTGCTCATTCCCTTAGCGGGATGGAGCCAGTGGAGCGACGATTATCTCGCCAACACTCCTATAGCCACGGGTAACGGTGAGCAAACCCTGCCCAAGATCGCCGTTGATACGCAGGGCAATCTCTTCATTACCTTCTTCAACACGGCCTCGGGCAATAACGATGTCTCGGCGGCTTATCTCGATAAAAACGGATTTCCGCTCTGGCCCGGTAATCTGACGGTAAGCCATAACCCGCAGGATACCTGGATCTCGGACTATGACACCAAAATAGATCAGGATGGCAACTGCCTGACAGTCTTCTCCGATATCCGCAACGGCAACGATGATCCGTTTATTTATAAAATCTCTCCTTCAGGGGCTTTTCTGTGGGGGAATAACGGGATCAATGTGTCGGATGACCCCCGTTATGAATACAGTCCTGTGTTATGTGTTACTTCAGAAAACAATGCCGTCGTAGCCTTCATACGCACCAACGATGCGGGACAGAACCCGATGGTGCTGGTGACCTTCGACGAGGACGGCAACAGGCTCATTCCCGGCGGCGAGCTCGTCCTCACCCCTGAAGAGGCCTATTCCTATGCCAACCCCTACCTGGTGCCTTCCACCGACGGGGACTTTATCGTGGTGTTCTCACGTAATTACGGCAGCGGTCTGTACCCCAACCGATACCTTTATGCCCAGCGTTATCATATCGATGGCACGCCGGCATGGGGCAATGATGCTGTCCTGAGCAACCTGGGAGGCGTGTCGTCATGGGCCATTATGCGGGTGATACCCGACGGCTATGGAGGCGTCATCGCGGGATGGTACGACGACCGTGACAACAACATGGTCTACAGCTCTTTTGTCCAGTATATCGGCCATGACGGCGTTGCGGTCTATGAACCCAACGGCGTGGAGCTGAGCCTGAAAGCCGGCGACCAGAAATTCTGCCCCGCCGTGGCAGGAATGGACGCCACGGGTCATCTTTATGCTGTGTGGGAAGAGACCGATTATAACCAGAATTACGCGGGATTATATGCACAGAAGCTGGACGGCGCCGGCGAACGCTTATGGACCGACAACGGCAAGATGATCCTTTCGATAGGAACCACCTTTGCCGACCTCATCGGCGCCGACCTGGCCAACGACACCGTGGTCGTTGTGTATGACAACTACGGATTGAACGCCGTAGATGACAGGATCCTGGCGACCGGCATCGATAAGAACGGTGACTTCACCTGGACGCCGGCGCAGGTGATGATGTCGGATGTGCCCAAGCAGGTCATACACCCCGTCATGTCTTCCTTTTACGATCATCAGTGGGTCGTTGCCTGGGCCGATACACGGAATGACAACGGCGACATCTATGCCCAGAACCTGAATAACGACGGCACCATTGGCATCAGCACCATCGGCATCCCTGAGACTCAGGCCGTCGGTTTCAGCATTTACCCCAATCCCGCCACCAATGTGGTGACTATTGACCAGAACGGTGGCGACAGGATCACCGTGCTGGACTATGTGGGTCATAAAGTTCTGGAGCAGCCATGCACCGGAGAGCATTTCATGCTTGACATCAGCAGCCTCAAACCGGGGTTTTATATGGTGAGGGTGACAGGACAGGGACGTAATGAAGCAAGGGTGATGGTGGTGAGATAAACCACCCCTCCTAACCTCCCCTGAAAGGGAGGAATAGGATAATTAAACGAGATATAATAGCAGACATTCGATATACGATTTGATAACTTCGGCGTTCGGCTACCGGCCATCGTTCAACTTCTATGTCACCCCAGTAACCTGTCAATCCCTCCATCGTGCAGATCTCTGAGGTTACATGAGACCATTGTTTAACTTGACGAGAGTAAATGTTAGTAATGACGGTGATGAAGAAGCATTAAAAGTTTTAGAAAGCGATACAATTAAAATAGTCTTGACCTTGTAAATGCATCTTTGCCACTTTAGCCCCATTTACAAAGATGGCACGGGAAGTTTTGGGACTTCTGTTAAGTCGTAATCAAAATAAAATAGTTCAGCAATTTACAATTGGATTTGATTTCGATGAAGAAGCTGTTGAAATAGCAAAATTGAGATTGGGAACTTATGTGGTTGTCCAGGCAAAAAGAAATGTAATACTATGGGACAAATGGGTATATCAACGGCCAACCGGATTAATTGTAAAGGTTTCTGACATGTATTAAGTCTTTTACCGATTGTATGTGATGCCTTTTTCAACCGGCGCCGATACCATCACGATATTACCTTTTCTTATCTCCCTTTCACAGGTTTATCTTGGCGCAACATTATCGGATAATCAATAAAGCACGTCAATAGCGAATTTTCAATGACAATCACAAAAATCGATGATCATGTCAATAACAAACCAAGATTTCGCGCCAGTAATGAATAATCATCAGTCAGGCCCAGCCGGTCCAATTTCTTTTGAGTCATAGCGGGAATTTGCTCCAATGGCACGCCACGTAAAATGGCCAGGGTTTCATTTTCGGAAAACCGCTCTCTTTCTTCAACCCATTTCACCGACTTCCTGTTCTCGGGACACACCTTCTGACATAACAGACAACCGAATAAACAGTGATGCAGCGAACGGTCAAGATCTTTCGGAAAATCACCCGCATGCTCATTATGAAATGCCAGACATCTTTCTGCATGCAATAAAAACCGGTTCTCATCTATAGCTCCCGTTGGGCAAGCGACGATGCATGCCCTGCAATTCAAACATCTTTCCATCATTTCAGGAGCACGCCAGTTACCCTCAATACAAGGTAAATCGGTAATAAAAGCCATCAGCCGGAAAAAGCTGCCCTTACCCTTAATATAGCAGATGTTATTTCTTCCATAAGCAGCCAATCCACAACGCACAATGAGCAATTTCAAAGGTAATAACAGTGAAGCCAGATGATATCCCTCCGGTCGTAAAATATCTTCCAGGTAATCTTTTAATGCCGTATTGACTGATACATCATAAGTCGGTGGAATATTTACCACATGATCGACACCCTGCCAATGGAAAATCAAAGCAATGACAGGTTGTGGCACAGCGATGAGAAGGATCGATTCTGCTTCCTTCATAATGGTAAAAGGATCCCATTGAAATGAGGTTAGTCGTTCCTGAAAGAACGTGTCATCCAAGAATCCCATCTCGTATTTTAAAGCAATTTCCTTCTTCAATTCATCCACGTGGCTTACTAAAACTGTCCTGGCATAATAACCCCTGGCATTCAAATATTGATATATCTGATGGAGAAGACGTTCAGGTTTCATTTTAATTTTATGTTCCTGTTTACATTCTTAAATGGAGTTTCCAAATAAAAGGATAACCGTTGACAATTTATGATCCGTAAAGCAATAAAATCAAGGATGTATCTTACTGATCCAGGGACGGAACAGGATGTTTCCGGAACTTACACCGAAACTTTTCATAAAAGCTACTATCAACTCACGGTTAACGACTAAAACGACTCCAAAGATCAGTTGAATCTTCCAGACAGCAATCCCGAGCCCTGTCGATATCCCCATGGTATCCCCGCCATAAAAGAAAGGGCCGAGAGAAAAATTGACGGCATCAAAAAGCAGGAAAACGATCGTCAGATAATACAGGATACCACGAATATGTGAGGATTTTACATGATAAATCCTTTTCCTGAAACCATATAGAATATAACCCGCAAGCAAGGTCGAGAAGCCGCTTGTACCGGATATTGCCGCCCATTTTATGTCTGAAATCCTTTCAGCCACGGGAGTTATAAATATTATCTGTGGACCGTACCAATTTAGCACCACTGAATTGAATTCCCCATAGATTGATGCCACCAAAGCATGAATACTTTCATGAAATATCATATAAAGGATCCATGCAAATAAAAAATACAACCAGTTTTTCATGTGTTTCCATTTTAAGTGAACTCATGAACCGTATAGAGATCTTTAGGCGATCGATGTTTTATGGCTATCATAATATTTTTTAGTTTTCTCCGTGTTGCCACAGGTTTTCATATTGCACCAGCGCCGGCTGTTGTTTTTGCTTTTATCCAAATAGATCCATCCGCAATGTTGGCATTCTTTCAAACGGTTGAGTTGGTTTGAGACGAGCAGATCATAAGCTGACTTTAATACCGGATGTAATGTGTATAATAGATCAGCTAATGTATCGTCCCATTTTTCATTTATTTTCAGATCGCCGTTAAATTCAATTTTCAGGCATCCCAAGGCATGCGAAAGCTCTTTGTTGAAAAGAGTAACATGCTGACTTACAGGTGTTTCTTTATTAACTAATCGGTGAAATATCCCGTAGAGTGCTTCCCTTGTCCCGATGATTTCTTTCATCTCGCTTGCCGCTTTTACAGGATTCATTGAGGCATATCTTTCTATCCGTTCCATTTCAAGATCATTCAGAAGTTTTATTCGCCGGCTCCACCGTAGCCAATCGTCGGGGCTTACAATGAATTCATATAAAGGATGTTCAAAACGGCTTCTAACCGTGTTGACAAAATTCAGACACAGACTTCCTCCGTCCAGTTCCAAAGTCTCTATGGTACGAATAAATGGTCTCATGGCTGCAAAAATAAAATAAATAATTAACACTTACAAAATAATTATTGATGGTGTTAATAAAAATTATAATTTTGCACTATTATAAATCATCTGTACGTTAATTTATCATTTATGATTGCAAGAATATGGCATGGAAAAGTAAGCCCGGAAAATGGAAACGAATTTTTCAGGTACATAAAAAAAACCGGATACCGCGGTTTAAAAGCAACCAAAGGAAATTGCGGAGTGCAGATATTCAGAAGGGATGAAGAGGAAGCATCACATTTTGTGATCATATCATTTTGGGATTCTCCGGAATCCGTCAGGCGTTTCACGGGACCTGATTCGTCCCGGGCCCATCTTTATCCCAGGGACAAGCAATTTCTTCATGAAATTGAGCAGGTATTGCATTACGACGTACTGATCAATGATTGAATTTGATGTTTTGTTTTGTCTTAAATAGGTTTACATCAATTTCCGGATTGAGCGGTTCGTCACTTCCCCGCTCCCTTTCCCTATTTGGTGGCTTTCATGGAGCTGATTTCCCACTGTTCCATCGGTACTATGAGGATGCTAAGACTGCTTCCGCCTCTCTCCCTGACTTCGGTTTCTCTCGTTACCGCTACCACCAGAATATTACCTTTTTTCATCGCCCGACCTGGTGGCATTATGTACCCGGTTAGCCCGGATTATTTCGTTCAAACATCTCTGCTTACTATGCAACACTCGGTTTTGGCTGCCGGTTAGGCTTTACCAATCAGGATTAGTTACCTGAAGGTATCCTGCGATCGGTTTCAAAGAACTTTCTTATTCCCCTCTCTCATGGGCTTTGTTTGGCGCGATTAAGCTTGTATTATGCTGTAAATGAATATTATATAAAATAGAACTGATCTTTATCAGTTCTATTTATAAATGGATTTTGGTAAACATATTTTTTTATAATAATTTAATAGATAAAATTTTCCTGGGATAGAAACATAATAACATTCGTATTTAGATTCTCCACAATCATTCGATTCCATTATTTGCCATCGTATATAAT
>CAZVNP010000037.1:0-31491 GCA_964628285.1 uncultured Lentimicrobiaceae bacterium | reverse complement strand
GTGCGGGTGAAGGCAGATGAGATCATCATTTACAGTCCGGATTGCCGGCAGATCGTCAGCTACAGGTTAGCTGAAAAAGACAGAAAAGACCGTTACATAGGCAGGGAAGGCCGGAAGGTTAAATGCAGTCTCGATGCCGGTGAAGTGGCGGTGCGGTTGAATGCATTTGGTCCTTTCATGCAGGAATATACTCTGGAGTTGAAAAACCATAAACCAGGCACTTACTTACATCATTGGCGTCATCTTCTCTCCTTAAAGGTTAATTACGGGAGCGATGATATTAATATTGCAGTCAGGCGGGCCTTAAAATACCATGTTTATGACTCACAGGCCATTGAAACCTTTTTAAAGATGAATGCCTGTAAATAATCAAAAATTGTTTTTCCATCCAAAACCTCTTACCATGATGAATAGGAGCAAAGAAGAAATCACCTTTATGGAGAACTGCCGTTATCTGGGTTTAAAATACCTGGAGGCCGAGTATACCCACATCATCCAACAGGCCAATGCATCGAACATAGGTTTTTCACAGTTTATCAGGCAAATTATCCAAAATGAAGCCAATGCTAAAAAAGAAAGGAGCATAGGCTATCGTATAAAAGAAAGCCATTTGCCCCAGCCCTATAAATTACTGGAAGATTTTGATTTTACCTTTCAGCCCGGTCTGAGGAAAAAACTGATCATGGATTTGGCCGGCCTGGAATTTTTTCTACAGAAAGAGTCAGTTCTGTTTATAGGCGATCCGGGAACAGGCAAGAGCCATCTGGCTCAGGCCCTGACCTTTAGAGCATGCCAGAAGCGTTACAAGGTGTTTTACACCACCTGTAGCGACATGTTAAATGATTTAAACCAGGGGGTTTATGAAAAAACCCTGGTTAGCCGGTTAAAAAGATATGTGGCTCCTGAATTACTGGTCATTGACGAAATGGGTCATGACCGTTTAGAGCTGGAAGTAACCAAGGAAGCCCATCTTCTTTTTAAGGTGATCAATGAACGCTATAACAGAGAAAAATCATTGATTTTTACCACCAATGTTTACGAAGAGGATTGAGCCGATTACCTGGGTGATCCCATATCAACCAAAGCCATATTAGATCGTGTGTTCCATCGCTCCATCAGAGTGGAAATAAAAGGGCCAAGCTACCGGAAACATGAAGGAAAATTACTTCAGCAAAAATATGAACAACCTGACCAAAATTCCATGTCACAAGCTTTCGCCGGTAACGGTCAGGAGTGAAACTTTATACCGATGGTTAAATACAGGTGTCCATGGCATAGTCGCGGACGCCTTTTTTGTTTTAAATAGTCACCCAAACGGTTTAGGACATTCTTTAACCGGTTCATATAGTCCGATGGTGATTGCTTGTGTGAGAAATCCTGAAATGAAATCAAAATCCATTATCGGAATAAACATGTACAAACCTCCTCCAATTGCCTGTTGCGCACGGATAATAAAGAGGTGGTATCGTCCTCTCCTGTCAGATGGTAGTATTATAAACCGACGCGGAAAGGGCTTAAAAATATTGTCAAGAAAATAAGGAAAAAGTTTTCGGTCAGACGGTTTATTTTTATTGCTGACCGGGGACTGTTTTCTGCTAAAAACCTTAACCACATTCGCAGTAATCAGGGTGAATTTATCGTGGGATTAAAAATAGGTACGCTGCAAAAAGAATTACAACAATCATTTTATGATATCAGTCGGTTTGAATTTATCAGTGATGAACTGGCTATCTGGGAAACACAATACGGTGAGGACCGTTGCATTATTACATGGTCACAATCCAGGGCAGAAAGAGACCGTAAAACCAGAGAGGATATTTTGGCTAAAATCCGGAAGAAATTAAGCAAGAAAACCTTACAAACAAAAAGTTTTGTAACCAATCGAAATTATCAAAAGTATCTCATCATAAAGGATGACGTAAAACCTATCCTCAACCAGCAGGCAATTGATGAGCAAGCACAAAAAGATGGTTTCTTCGGAAAATAATTACCAACGTGAAAAACATGGCTGCTAAAGAGATTGTTTATAACTACAAGCAACTCTGGAAAATTGAAGATGCATTTGGTGAATTAAAGGGCAGTCTCAGATCGCGGCCTGTGTTTCATTGGACGGATAACCGGATTATCGGGCACTTAGTCGTATGCTTCCTGGCTTACCTGTGTGAATCTCATATGACAAAAGCACTTAGAGAACAAAACTTAAACTTGCAATCAAAGGCCCTTCAGAGGAAAATAATCAAAGCAAGACCTATAACTGCAATCATGGCAATGGAAGAATTAAACTCGGTCCTTGCCATACCGGTTAGGATTAAATCGAAAACCATCTGGGTGAGAACAGATATCCCTGAAAATGCTCAAAATCTATTGAAAGCTCTTAACATGAGAATACCGCCTAAAATATTATAGAAAATAAAAAATGTAGTGGCACAAACCGATTGAGGTGCTATTACTATGTTGTAAATAAGTCAATTACAAAAATAAAGTGTCAAAGTCGGGAATTGACAAATGTGCCTTATCAAATCGAGATTGATACACATCTGGGAATCGCTATAAAAAAGTTGATCAAAAAATGATTATTATTGGAAATGTTCAACTTATTATAAAAAAAGCAAGTCCTGGAACTTGCTTTTTATTTTACCCTTGCCTATGTATATTCCCCATGCCAGGATAGGGGCTCTATAAATCGCTGAGTTTTCTATCTATATGTTTTTATTGTATGATCACTTTTCTCCTGTGACTATCATGTTTACCTTTCACAATGACAAAGTAAATACCTTTTGCCAGTTGTGAAAGATCAATCTGTTTTGAATAGTGATAGTTCATCATGAACCGATCAGTTTTGTAAACCGGATTACCAATTATATCACAGATGCTTAGCTCAATAAAATCAACCTCATTGGATTGGATTTCTAACATAAACACACCATGGTTGGGGTTTGGATAAGTGATAA
Organism: uncultured Lentimicrobiaceae bacterium; assembly: GCA_964628285.1. Lineage (GTDB taxonomy): Bacteria > Bacteroidota > Bacteroidia > Bacteroidales > JAGONC01 > JAPLDP01. Next base: position 28,540 of record CAZVNP010000037.1, on the reverse strand, counting down.
GGTCAAAGCTATGATGATCCATTAAATCGTCATTATTTGCTATTGTAATACATGCTTTTTTAATAAAGCTGCATCCTGATATGGTGGTTACTTTTAATGTCATTGGATTCGGACCGAGTACAAAATCAACCTGATTCAAATATAAGAACGATGTGGTTGCACCTGAGGGCATCCAGATATATGAAGTGATCTGTGGTGAATAGACATCATAAACCATCATTCCCACTTTTTTTAAAGAAAGAATTGTATCATGAATTTGTTCGAGGGTTTGTGGGGGTAATGAAAAAGTCAACGATTTACTGTTATTTACAGATGTAAATATAAATTTATTATATCCGGTCAACGTTACAATTATTTTTTGTCTTATGTAATCATCATGAACCGGAAAATAGACAGGAGTGAGACTATAGGGATTATCAAAGGTACCATTACCGGTTGATGTCCATTTTACATTTGTAAAATTTCGGGCATATCCTGATAAATGGTGAGGTTCATCTTCACAGATTTCCTCATCCTGACCGGCATCAACTACCAACGAGGAGTTAACAGGTAAATAAACATCATCCAACCATGCTCCATCCAGGCCCTCAAGACCACCTGAATCTTTCTGATATTTCCATTCAAGTGTATGGTATCCTGGCGGTATTTTATAAAGATGACGTGTCCAGTCTATTTCTCCACTCCATTCATCCTGTAAAATATCGTCCAGTAGAAATTGCAGTTTATCTTTTTTAGGTTCTGATGATATCTTTATCCAGAAACTTACAAAATCTTCTGTTGCATTGTTCGAATAATAAAGTAATGATGTATACTCGTCATCTCCTATTTTACCTGAGTGACATGATTTTACACCACGGTATGAGATGTTATTGTCAATAAACCATGACTTTGGGCCTTCCAGGCCCCAGAAAGCCCTCGGAAAATCATTTACTTCAAAGTTCTCATCAGGAGGTCGTATGATTTTAAAATGCCAGACATCACCCATTGAATATCCAAAATCGTTATATGCATTAATCCTCCAAAAATAATCCTGATCATAAAGCAGATCCTGCTTTAATAAATAAACCGTATCATTTGTGATTTGGCCATTTAGCAAGTTTGATGGTGGATTATTTGTTCCAAGGTAAATTTTATAATACTCCGGTTTCCCGCCAATCCCTTTGTCCCATTGAAGTTTTGTATTTGGAAATACCATTTGTTGATAGTCTTGGGGATCAATGCAATTCACGAGGGACGGATAATTAATCACCGATATCTCCGTTATATAAGGTCTGTGGTTGAAAGATGTAATAGTGACCGATAATGTTCCAGGTGTCAATTTTTCTGAAAATGTGATGATTGCCGTTCCATTTTTAATGCATCCTGTACCAATGATTTGGCCATTAAATGTGAGAGAAACCAATGCATTTTCAATATCACATTGAACAGCGATATCGGTAACATCAACTGAAATCACCGGTTGGATTGACACCTTCATAACCTCAGGTCTGGCAGTGAAGACATCCATCGAGGGATCGCCGAAAATAGTCCAAACATCGGTCATTGGATAGACGCCTGGTCCGTATCTGGAATTCATTGATATACAACCTTCCATGGTAATACCGCCAAAAGTTCTGCAAACAGGATCACTATTATTGTTGATAAGAATTCTTATCATTTCATCCTGAGCATACATAGGTGGAGACCAGCCCAGACGTCCTGTCGGCATTAAGACTGCAACAGCGCCCGTAGGTTGACCATCAATTGAAGCTCTCAGCCAGGCTTCGGCAAAACATACCGGTAGTTTAAAATTTCCACCGCCACAACCGGCTGAAATAATGATAGGGTACATATCGACATTGGATAACTGCAACACATCATTCGTAGAGAAACCTGATGTGCTCCATGAATTAACATTACCTATCCCGGTGTAGATTATGATCCCTGCACCTTTGTTAATAGCATCAGCCACCATTTTGGATGAAGGATCACCTGGTGCATCCACATTTCCCTGACTTCCATCAAAAAGTTCAACAGGTTTCTGTGTAAAAATGTTTTGTAAGGTATTTTGAATGTTTCTCACATGCTCAAAGTCGTATTCATTGTTATCCCCGGGTCCTAATGATGATCCGATCCCAATATTGTAATCCAGCCATGAATAAGTGGAGGATATACATTTTTCGTAACGTAAGATGCGCTCTACCTGTATACTAACTTGTTCCTGTGTGATGGCAGACAGACGACCAACAAAAACATCGAGGTAATGATCATCTCCTGATACATATCCATAAGAGTTATCCGACAGACCGGCTTCTGTGGTGATGGAAGGCACATATTCATTATCACCAACAAGCAGAAGATAGGTTAATCCTTTTTCTTCATAATATTTCTTAACGAAATTTTTTATTGACTGTGAGTCTCCAATATCTGAAACATTAACGACCTCCGTCTTTATTCCTTTTTCTGTTTTCCACTGAATGAACGGCTGAAGTGCATCAATAAATTCCCCATAGGAGATGATCAGCATTTTGGGATTTGTAAGCTCATTATCATCCCGTGAATCGTCTCCACTTTCATTATTATAATTGATAAAATGATCTGAACAGATCCTGTTTAATTCTTTTGTCATCTCATGATGAAAAATACTTTTATATTCATTCCTTCCTGATGAGCCATTATACTTCAGGTCGAGGATGATTTCATAATATACTCTCAATATTTTTTGAACAGGATTATATTGAAAAGGGTAGAAGTATACATCCAAGCCTCTAATATCCCTGATTAAATAGGGTTCACCAATAGAAGCAAGAGATCCCGGAAAAAATTCATCCTTTTCGTAATTCGGCAATATCGTAACGCCATTGTTAAAAACAGAATCTCTATAACTATCACTTGATGAAGATTGTAAAACGATATCATGATATTCATGGTATTTTGTGCCTGATATTAAAAGTTTCATATCACCATGTGCAGGAATGATAATAGAACTAGTAAACATGATAAGGTCCGGATATCCTTTTAATTGTATCGGACTTGTATTTTCAGCCTGTAATGAATAAGTTGAGCCTTGGGTTGCTGTTATTTTTTTATTAAGCCAAAAGCCTTTTAATGAGAGTAATAGGGATGTAGTAGTAATGTCTGAATGTAACAATTGAATATTGGAGGGTGTTGGTAAAGTACAGATTAGGGGAATCCATTCTGGTTTTGAAGTAAGTATGTAAGGAGCCAGCAATAGCAGAACAATGTAAAAATATTTTTTTGTCATTGCATGTGAACCATGATTTGGATCACATAGGCTAAGGTAAAACCAATATTAATCCGGAAATTTTAAAAAGGTAATCTATTATTTTAATAAAATTCATTAATGTAACAATTTATTAATATATAAGCCATTATTCATTGTCATTTTTACAGGCTAATGCATTATTTTTCAGGTGCGTTTTTTATTATCTTTACACATAGATATTACAAATGTAAATTATATTTTTTAAAAAAATTAAAATAATTCGCACTTGTAAATACAAATAATTACAACTATAATTTGAACTTGCAATTTAATGTTGAATGCTTTACCTTTGTAGTTAATTATGGATAGGCGGATATCAACATTAATAAGGGTCAAGAAACTTACTGCTTCTGAATTTGCACATATGGTAGGAGTTCAACCTTCAAGCATTTCACATATCTTGTCAGGAAGAAATAAACCTAGCCTCGATTTTGTTTTGAGGATTTTAAAAACATTCCCGGAAATAAATTCAGATTGGCTATTACTTGGACAAGGTGATATGTTGAGAAAAGTCACTACAATGAATCAAAAGGATATGAGTATATCAATTTCCGATATCCCGCTGACCAGCAATTCTAATTTGAAGCCTCCGGTAACCATGGATAAAGGACAAAAGGAAGAAAGAGAAATGATAGAAAAGGATAAAAAAGATGGCATATTATCCGCAAAAAATAAGGAAAAAATCACTACTCGTGTAACGATTTTTTTTAATGACCACACATTTTCAGAATACTTTCCAGAAAAACCCTGACTCTTACTATAATATACGCTCCAAACTTGAAAAGAAAAAATTGCTCTCAATAGTAGCATTCTCATCGCTGTCAGAACCATGAACAGCATTCGCCTCTATGGATTTTCCGTAAAGATAGCGGATCGTCCCCGGTGCGGCTTTGGAAGGATCTGTCGCACCAATCAGGGATCTGAAAGATTCAACGGCATTTTCTTTTTTTAAGATAGCTGCAACAACAGGACCTGAGGATATGGATTTTATTAAATCATGGTAAAAAGACCGTGCCCGGTGGACAGCGTAAAACTCCTTTGCCTGATCTGCAGTTAGCTTTAAGACCTTCATTGCAACAATTTCAAAACCGGCGGCCTGTATCATCGATAAAATGGATCCGGTATGCCCGTCGTGGACAGCCTGCGGCTTGATCATCGTCAGGGTCAGATTTCCAGCCATAGTGATTGAGTGTTTGAGTGAAGGCGCAAAAATAAGACATTATCCTTTGCCATACTCATCTTCAGATTTAATTTATAAAATGCATACCTTTGCCGACGGTCTTAACTAATGATCACTCTGTTGCCTTCATCCGCCACAGCTTATATTAAGGATCTCCTCTCCTCACAGGGGAATATCGTCATTATTTCTCATATCAACCCCGATGGTGATGCCCTGGGTTCCATGCTGGCACTGAATCATTACCTGAAAAAACAGGGTCATCACGTGGAGATGATCGTTCCCAATGATTACCCTGCTTTTCTGAATTGGATGCCCGGCATCCGTGATGTCATCATCCATAAAAGAACCCCTGCTAAAAGCAACCAGGCGTTGTCGGCAGCCTCCGTTGTATTCTGCCTGGATTTTAACGCCCTGAAAAGACTCGACACACTTGAAAAAAACGTCAGGAACCGACAGGCACCCAAGATCCTTATCGACCATCACCCTGATCCCGAACCTGACTTCGACATCGTCATCTCACAGGTGGATACCTCCTCCACAGCCGAACTGGTTTACGGAATCATCAGCGATCTTGGAGGTCATGATGACATCACCAGGGAGATGGCTGAATGCCTCTATGTCGGGATCATCACTGACACCGGATCATTGAGCTATTCCTGCAATAATGAAAAGACCTACCTGATCGTGGCCGACCTGATGCGCCGCGGCGTTGACGGTGAACAGATCCATACGCTGGTATATGACACCAATTCGGAAGAGAGAATGCGTTTACTCGGTTATTGCCTCAGTGAAAAATTAAAGGTGCTGAAAGAATATCATACCGCCTATATCGTTCTTACAAAAGATGAACTTAGGAGGTTTAAATACCAGATAGGCGATTCGGAGGGAATCGTTAACTATGCCCTGTCCATTACAGGTATCTCATTCGCCTGCCTGATCATGGAAAGAGAAAAGAATATCCGCTTATCGTTCCGGTCGAGAGGTAAATTCTCCGTCAATGATTTTGCCAGAAAACATTTTGAAGGCGGCGGTCATCAAAATGCCGCCGGAGGTAACTCCTTTCTCGATTTAAATGAGACTGTGAAGAAATTTGAGGAAATCCTGCCATTGTATAAAGAAGAGTTAGGAATGACCATGACCTTGACCGCTACATTGAAATAATTGTGGCTATGCGGATAATGAAGAACAATCTGATCGTCGCGGTGGCGGCAACGGTGATGCTGCAACTCTTTTTTTCGTGTGATGGCAGCCGTCATCGCAGCAGAGAGGTGCCATTTGATCCGGAAGCTTATAAGGAACCTTTGATGCAGGCTAATAAACAGGTTACAAAGAATGAGGATGACCTGATCAATGATTTTATCAAACGTTACGGCTGGCAGATGATGAAAACGGGAACGGGACTGAGGTACATGATCTATCATGATGGCGGTGGCAGCCCTGTCCAAAAAGGTGATGTGGTGACAATCAATTATTCCGTCATGCTCCTTAATGGTGATCCCGTTTATTCGTCACAAACCGACGGGCCGATGGTGATTACCGCCGGTGCCCGCGATGCGGAAAGTGGCCTGGAAGAGGGAATTTTGTTGTTGCATCGTGGCGACAAAGTGAAATTTATTTTACCTTCGCACCTTGCTTTCGGATTGCTGGGCGACTTTGATAAAATACCCCAAAAGGCCACGCTGGTCTATGATGTCGAAGTATTGGACATCAAAAGAAAATGACCCTGAAATGTATAACCCAAAATAGATAAAAAATGAAAAAGAACATTTTAGTTTTAATTCTGATCACAATGATTCTGACGACGGCAATTATCTCATGCCAGCAGAAACGCTTCAGAGGTTACAGGAAGACGGATACAGGCCTTCTCTATAAGTTCGTTTACCGTTCGGGTGATACGGTTAAACCGAAACTCAACGGCATGATCACCGTGAAATTGAAGTATGGTACCGAAGATACGACGTTATATAATAGTGACAAGAATCCCAGGCCTTTGGTCATGCAACAACGGGCATCGGATTATAAGGGTGATATTTACGAAGCCTTCTCGATGATGTCCAGGGGCGACAGCGCCATCTTCATTCTTCAGCCCGACTCCTTCTACCTTAAAACAGCCCGCAATCCGCGTGTACCGCCATTCATCGACAGCAATGACGTGATGGTCTTCCATGTTAAAATGCTGTCGATACAAACAAAAGAGCAGTACCAGGCGGCTCAGCAAGCACGCCATGACAGCCTGAAAGCGAATGAGATGCAAAAGCTGGATCAGTATATCAAATCGCATAACATCACCGCCACGCCGACAGCCAGCGGTCTGTATTTTATGGAGAAAACCCCCGGCAGCGGATCCACACCCACAGATGGGCAGTGGGTGAAGCTTAATTTTGCGGTCACTCTTTTAGACGGCACCCCCGTCTATTCGTCATTTAATGAAAAACCGGCCGAGTTTGAATGGGGCAAGCCCTTTGAAAATAAAGGCTTTACAGAAGCGGTCGGCATGATGAAAAAAGGCGTCAGGGCTGACCTCATCGTCCCTTCCGACTTGGCTTTTGCCGACAGAGGCAAGGGTGGCATGGTTCCCCCTTTCGCCACCTTGCTTTACGACGTCCAGATTGTCGATATCATGTCAAAGCAGCAACATGACGCCGAACAGCAGAAGATTAAACAGGAGATGCTGAGAAAAGCCGAACAGAACAAGGTTGAAAGCAAACGTTTTCTGGAAGAAAATGCCAAAAAACCGGGTGTGGTGACCTTACCTGACGGCCTCCAGTACAAGATCATCAAAGAAGGCACCGGGCCCAAACCCACCGCTAACGATGAGGTGAAAATCAATTATAAGGGAACGATCATCAACGGGACGGTTTTCGATAACTCCTACGACCGTGGTGAACCTTCTGTTTTCAAAGTGAACGGCGTCATACAGGGATGGTCCGAAGCCCTTCAGATGATGCCTGTCGGCTCACATTGGATCCTTTACATCCCGCCTGAACTGGCCTATAGGGACAACCAGCGCGGACGGGTGATTGAACCCAATATGGCTCTCATTTTTGATGTCGAGCTGGTCGATATCGTCAAATGATCCTTTTTATTTTATCTGGAAAGTCAAAGGCTGCCTTTTCGGCTATAACATTGCCGACCAAAAAGAAAAGGTCATGGATTCATTTAAACCGTTAAGGCAGAAATTAAAAAACGATTTCATCAGTAGGTATAGCCCCGGTAACCGGCCTGTTGAGATTTTCTTTGCCCCCGGCCGCGTCAACCTGATCGGTGAACATACCGATTACAACGGGGGCAAGGTCTTGCCTTTTACTCTGACCTATGGTACTTACCTGCTCATCGCTTTCAATGAAGACAGTCTGATCAGGTTAGCATCAGCCAATTTCGGTTATACCGCTCAGATCCCCCTGCCGGAAGTCATGATACGGCATGATAATGAGTGGGTCAACTATCCTTTGGGTGTGCTGGGCCAGTTTGTCATGCGTCAGGCCCCTCTCAGGGGTATGGACCTGTTGTATGCCGGGAACATACCTGAGGGGGCCGGATTATCATCGTCGGCATCCATCGAAATGGTGACGGCATTCGCTGTCAATGAGCTGTATCAGATGGATTGCAACATGATGGAGCTGATCACCATGTCGAAGAGAGCCGAGAATGATTTTGTCGGGGTTAATTGTGGCATCATGGATCAGTTTGTTGTCGGCGCCGGCAGAAAGGAGCATGCTCTTTTTCTGGACTGCCGTACCCTGTACCATGAACTGGTGCCCGTTAACCTCGGAGATTGTGTCTTCATTATCTCCAATACGAATAAAAAAAGGCAACTGGCCGCCTCAAAATACAATGAAAGGGTGGGGGAGTGCCGGCAGGCCGTGGCTATGCTGCGAGGCCCTATGGATATCACGGATCTCGGTGAAGTGGGATTCCCGGCTTTTCAGGAGTACGCTAAACTCATCACCGATGATACCATCAGGCGCCGGGCCAGGCACGTCATCACCGAAAATGAACGCGTGGTCCGCGCCGTGGAAGATCTTAAAAAAGGTGATCTGGCCCACTTCGGGCACCTGATGAATGCTTCGCATGACTCGCTGAGGTATGATTATGAGGTGACCGGCAACGAACTGGATGCTTTGGTGGAAGAGGCCAGGAAAATCAACGGGGTGCTGGGCAGCCGCATGACAGGCGCAGGCTTTGGCGGATGCACCGTGACCTTACTGGAAAAAAAGGTACTTGACACGTTTAAGACCAAAGTAAAAGAAGGGTATGCTGCCAGGATCGGATGGCCGCCCGATTTTTACGTCGCTGATATGGGTGAAGGTGTTCACAGGCTGGAATGACATCAAAATAATTAAATCATACGCACGTTACTAATTCATCGGATATTTGTAATTTTGCGCCCATGTTCAGAAAGATCTTACCTGCCACTCTGTCAGCCGCGCTTATTATCACCATTAGTTCCTGTTCAAAGTATCAGCAACTGATGAAAAGCAACGACTACGAACAGAAGTATGAGATGGGTGTGGTTTATTACAATCAGGGGAATTATTACAAGGCCCTTCAGCTGTTTGACGCCGTTCTGCCTTTTTTCAGGGGTACGGAAAAGGCGGAACAGCTGGCTTATTATTATGCTTATTGTCATTATTATGAGGGCGATAATATCCTGGCAAGCTATTATTTTGATAAATTCACCAAAAGCTTCCCTAACAGCAAATATGCTGAAGAATGCCAGTTTATGAGCGCCAAATGCAAGTATCTGGACTCACCGAGGTATAGCCTCGACCAGACCAATACATATGAAGCCATCAATGACCTTCAGTTGTTTCTTGACATGTATCCCAACAGTGAGCGGACTCAGGAATGCAACGAGCTTATCGAAGAGCTCCGGCATAAACTGGAGAGGAAAGAATATGAAATCGCCAGAATGTATCTGAAAATGTCGAATTATCTGGCTGCTATTGTGACCTTTAACAACCTGCTGAAAGATTATCCCGATACCGATTACAGGGAAGATGCTTTGTACAGCCTGACCAAAGCTCATTATCTGTATGCCGTTAACAGCATTATGACCAAGAAAAAAGAGCGGTACCAGGATGCGGTCGAGGCCTATGATATCTTTGAAAGAGCTTATCCCAACAGCACGTTGCTAAAGCAGGCCGATGTTTATTACAGAAACGCAAAAAAACAACTCGAAAACTAAATCAAGCATATGGATTACAAGAAAGTCAAAACCGATTTGGTGGCGGTGACACGTACCATTGGTGATTTTGATGAGGGGACCGGCAACATTTATGAGAGTGTGATGGTGATAGCCAAGAGGTCGAACCAGATTGCCATGGAGATGAAAGAAGAGCTGAACAAGAAAATCGCTGAGTTTGCCTCCCCCATCGATAACCTTGAAGAGATCTTTGAGAACAGGGAGCAGATCGAGATAGCCAAGTTCTATGAGCGTCTGCCCAAACCGACGCTGATCGCTACACAGGAGTTTCTCACAGACCAGATTTATTTCCGCAATCCGTTAAAGGATAAGAAACCCAAGACCTGACACGGGATCATTAAAATGTCGTTATCCCAATGTTAAAAGGCAAAAAGATCATCGTAGCGGTGACAGGCAGCATAGCGGCCTATAAAACGGTTTACTTTGTACGTTTACTGGTGGGTGAGGGAGCCGACGTGCGGGTCATTATGACGCCTGCGGCACGTGATTTCATCACCCCCCTGACGTTGTCCACCCTGTCGCGGAATCCGGTGGTATGTGAGCCCTTCGACAGCGTCAGCGGTACATGGCACAGCCATGTTGAGCTGGGACTGTGGGCCGACGCCATGCTCGTGGCACCTCTCACCGCCAATACACTGGCCAAGATGGCTTATGGCATCGCTGACAATTTCGTCACCACCGTCTATCTCTCGGCACGTTGCCCTGTTTTCTTTGCCCCGGCCATGGACAGTGACATGTACAGCCATCCCACCACCATCGAAAACGTCAGAAAATTACAGGGTCTCGGGCATATCCTTATCGAACCGCAAGTGGGTGAACTGGCCAGCGGCCTGTCGGGCAAAGGCAGGATGGAGGAGCCCGAGAAAATAATCAGTAAGATCAGTGAATTCTTCATGAAAAAAGAAGAATTTAAAGGTAAAAAGGTGCTGGTCACAGGCGGACCCACGCATGAGGCCATCGATGCGGTTCGTTTCATCGGTAACCATGCCACCGGACAGATGGGCCTGGCTTTAGCCCTGGAAGCAGCCTGGCGTGGTGCCGACGTGGCGCTGGTGATGGGCCCCTCACCACTGGCCTCACCCCATCCACGCATACGACGGTATGATGTGGTGTCGGCCGAGGAGATGTTCAGAGAATGCCACAGGCTGTTTCCTGAAATGGATATGACGATCATGGCAGCGGCCGTAGCTGATTTTACCCCTGCTGCACCGCAAACAGTCAAAATAAAAAAAAGGACAGGCATGCCGGAAATTAAATTGAAACCGACAACGGACATCCTACGGGAACTGGGTAAAATAAAGAAAAAGAACCAGTTGCTCATAGGCTTCGCCCTTGAAACAGAAAATGAAGCCGGACTTGCCCTGGAAAAACTCCGGGAAAAAAACCTCGACCTTATCGTGCTGAATTCGCTCAGGGATGCCGGAGCCGGCTTCGGATATGAGACCAATAAAGTCACCCTCATCAATAAAAAAGGGCAACAAAAACCTTTTCCCCTGAAGAAAAAAACGGAGGTGGCCGGTGATATCCTGGATGCCATCGCTCAGATAGCCGGAATAAAACCCGCTGCTCCGCCAAAATCATGATGTTATGCTAAAGAAAATAGTTCTTATCCCGTTGCTTTTTTTATCGGGTCAACTCCTGGCACAGGAATTCAAAGCCACCGTCAGCGTGTCGTCGGGTCAGCTGGAAGGTTCCGATAAAACGGTCTTTCAGGAGATGCAGAAAGCACTCTATCAGTTTGTGAATGAAAGAGCCTGGAGCAATTATAGCTTCAGGGTGGAGGAGAAGATCGAGTGCAGTTTTATGCTTACCCTGTCGGAACGCGTCTCAAGCAATGAATACCGGGGCCGTCTCAATGTCATTTACCGCCGGCCCGTGTACAGGACATCCTATGAAACACCCATGCTGAATTATATCGACAAGGACATCCAGTTCAGTTATGATGAAGGCCAGCAACTTGTCTATTCCGATAATACATACTCCTCCAACCTCACGTCGATCTTTGCTTATTATCTTTATATCATCCTGGGACTGGATTTCGACTCCTTTCAGCTTTACGGCGGAACGCCCTTCTTCCAGAAAGCCCAGGCGGTGGTCAATGCGGCACAAAGCTCACCCCAGCCGGGATGGAAATCTTTTGAAGGGATGAAGAATAGGTATTGGCTTATCGAGAATATCCTCAACTCGTCCTATGCCTCCCTCCGTCAGTTCATGTACAAATACCACCTGAAAGGTCTTGATATGATGTCCGACAACCTTGAGCTGGGACGGTCGAATATCACCCAGTCTCTTGAAGACCTCAGAAAAGCCAACCGTGTGGAACCGGGTCTCTTCTTCCTCCAGCTGATACTGGAAACCAAAAGGGATGAACTCAGGAACATCTATTCGGAAGCCAATGATATCGACAAAACAAAAGCGGTGAACATCCTCTCGGAGATCGATCCGTCCAATGCATCCTCTTATCAGAGAATTTTAACTTCAAAGCAGTAGATGCAGAACAGCTTGTATTTTTGTATCTTTAATCGCTGCCTGATGTAATGTATTTATGCTTCAGCATTTATCCATATCCAATTATGCCCTGATAGCGGAGCTTGACATGGATTGGCCTGAGGGATTCACTGTCATCACCGGTGAAACGGGCGCCGGAAAATCCATCCTCCTTGGCGCCTTGTCGCTCATCCTCGGACAGCGTGTCGATATTGCCATACTGTTGGTGAAAGACCGGAAATGTGTGGTGGAAGGTACTTTTCTCATCAGGGATTATGACCTTGAACACTTCTTTCAGATCAATGACCTCGATTACAGCGAGAGTGTTGTCCTGCGCCGTGAGATCACCCCGAACGGGAAATCACGTGCCTTCATCAATGATACGCCGGTCAGTCTGAATGTGATGAAACAACTGGGGGAGAAGCTCGTTGATATCCATTCCCAGTTCCAGACTTTCACATTGAATGATGCTGATTTTCAGCTGACAGTCCTTGACAGCTATGGTCATCTGATTGATCAGGTTGGAGCATACAGAAAGGAATTTCAGGATTATCTCGAACAGAAGCGCCTTCATCAACACCTTCTCGAAGAGGAGAAACGATCAAATGCCGATCAGGACTATTACCGTTTTCAGCATGAAGAACTGGAACAGGCACATCTGATCGAAGATGAACAGGGAGAGCTGGAGAAAGAGCTGGAGATACTCAGCCATGCCGAGGATATCAAGACAGGCCTGCTGCAGGCCGGTGCTGTCCTTCAGGGATCGGAAGATAACCTGTTGTCTCGCCTGGCTGCCGTTAAAGCCATCACCACCAGGGCGGCACAGCACCACCGGGCCATCTCTGACATCAATGAACGTATCGAATCAGTCATGATCGATCTCAAGGATATCGCCTCCGAGCTTGACCGTATTGAACAGCAGATAGTTATCGACCCTGACCGCATCAACAGGTTAAACCAGCGCCTTGACCTGATCAGCCACCTGGAACATAAACACAGGGTGGGATCCGTGAAGGAACTCATCCTCCTGAAAGAAACCTTTCATAAACGGCTGGGGGAGATTTCCTCCCTGAACGACGAAATCGTTCGTCTGGGGGAAGAGATCGCACAGAACGAAACGAAACTATGGAGCCAGGCACAGACTATCTCTGAAAGCAGACACAAGGTCATTCCTGTCATCGAAAAAGAACTCCAGGGTCTGATCCGCAGCCTGGGCATACCCGACGCACAATTTAGAATCATGATCACCCCGGCTGGTGATTTGTCAAACGACGGTACCGACCGGGTGATGTTCATGTTCAGCGCCAATAAAGGTATTGAGCTCAGGGACGTAGCTACCGTGGCTTCAGGAGGCGAACGCTCCAGGCTGATGCTCGCTGTCAAGTCGATGATAGCGAGAAAAAACCTGCTGCCGACCATCATTTTTGATGAGATAGACATGGGCGTGTCGGGCGAAGTGGCAGGAAAGGTGGGCATGATCCTTCAACAGATGGCTAAAAACATGCAGGTCATTGTCATCACACATCTTCCCCAGATCGCCGGCAAAAGCCGGTCGCATTATCTGGTCTATAAATATACCTCAGAGGATAAGGCCTTTTCCGCAGTGAAAATACTTAATGATGAGGAAAGAGTCATGGAGATAGCCAAACTGTTAAGTGATCAAAAAGTGACCGTATCAGCCATCGCCACGGCCAGGGAGCTGCTTGACGGCACGCATTAGTTAATGGTTCCCCGTGATGATAGTGAACAAATCATTATTCCTCACGTTTTCATGCTTACATTTATTATCTTAATAAATCTTATTTGTTATGGCTTACAATTTATTAGCAGGTAAACGAGGTATCATTTTCGGAGCGCTCGACGAAAAATCCATTGCCTGGAAAGTGGCTGAGAAAGCCTTTGAAGAGGGTGCCCTGTTTACCCTGTCCAATACCCCCGCCTCCATCAGGTTGGGACAAATCAGGGATCTGGCCGTCAAATGCGGCAGTGAGATCATACCTGCCGACGCCACCAACGTCAGGGAAATTGAACAGGTTTTTGCCCGGACCATGGAGATATTTGGAGGGAAAATCGATTTTCTGCTGCACTCCATCGGCATGTCGATGAATGTGCGTAAACATCGCGTTTACAGTGATCTGGACTATGATTATTTCCAGCGAACCCTGGATATCTCCGCCATCTCTTTTCATAAGATGTTGCAGGTCGCATATCATATGGACGCCATCAAAGAATGGGGGTCAGTGGTCACTCTCTCGTACATTGCATCGCAGCGAACACTGTACGGATATAATGACATGGCCGACGCCAAAGCTCTCCTGGAGTCCATCGTCAGGAGCTTCGGATACATCTACGGAAGAGACAAAAAGATCAGGGTCAATTCCGTCTCGCAGTCCCCGACACTGACCACAGCCGGCAGCGGCGTCAAGGGTATGGAAGACCTGATGGATTTTACCGAACGCATGTCACCCCTGGGCAATGCATCTGCCGACGAATGTGCCGGTTTTTGCATCACTCTTTTTTCAGACCTGTCGAAAAAGGTAACCATGCAAAACATCTATCATGACGGTGGTTTCTCATCCATGGGCATGAGTCTCAAGGCCATGAGGATGTATATCCGGAGTAAGGATTGTGCGGAATGTCCGCCCGTGGATTAAGACCGGTCATCATGGTCTTCTGAAGGGGGGAGGGAGATGGTGTAATGATACTTCACATCCGTCCGCTCTTTTTTCTTTACGTTATCCGTAAGTTTGTCGGGCTGTTTTGGCTGATAGGTGACACGCAGGCCGGCCGTGTTTTTATTCTTCAGGTGGAAATCGATGCGTGCGCGCATGTTCGATTTGACGATTATGCCTCTGTTTTTTACCTTTTCATAGCGCAGCAGACGGATCAGGCGCAGCGCTTCCTCATCGCAACCATAACCCAGCCCCCGGGTGATCCTGGCGTCAATGACCACCCCCCTGTCATCAACGGTGTAAGAGACGTAAACCGATCCTTCGATACCCTTTTCAAGGGCTTCCTCGGGGTAAATGAGATTATCGTAAATGAAACGTTTAAAATAAGCACTGCCACCAGGGTAAACAGGCAACTTCACAAAATTTTTCTTCCTGCCCTTCTTATCAGGTTTGTTGTTCTTCATAACAATATTTTCAGAGATAACGGATCATAAAGATAAACAAATCCTTCCCCGGAAAGTATATTTCAGCAATATAATTTGCGCTGACGGACGCTGAAATTGTGTTTATTTGAATAAATTTGTACAAAGAAAAGATTACTTACTTATTTTAACCAGACAGGAGGGGTTATGTTAGATTTTTCAGTGTCAAATGAATATCAGGCGATTGTGGAAAAGTACCGGGATTTCGTGAACCGGTGGGTCATCCCGAACAGGATGAAATATGATGAATTGGCTGTTTTTCCGTGGGATATCGTCAAGGCGGCTTATGATGAGGGCATCATGAACGGTCCTATACCGAAAGAATATGGCGGCAACGGCTATGACCTCCGTGGCAGTGCGCTGCAGTCGGAAGAGCTGGGTGCCGGATGCATCGGCATAGGTATATGTATCGATGCCAATACCCTGGCGTTGACGCCTTTGCTGCTGGCCGGCACCGACGAGCAGAAAAAGAAATTCTTCGGATGGGTCGTCGAAGGGAAAGGTGTGGCCGCCTATTGCCTCACCGAGCCCAACGCCGGTTCCGATGTGCAGAGCATCAGCTCGACGGCCATCCGCCATGGCGACAAGTACATCCTCAACGGTCATAAACGTTTCATCACCAACGGTGAGGTGGCCACCTTCCACACGGTCTTTGCCATCACCGATCCTGAGAAGGGATCGCGTAGTCTGACGGCCTTGGTCGTGCCACGTGATTTATCAGGGGTGGAGATCGTATCACGCCTTGACAAGATGGGCCAGCGCGCCTCGGTGCAAAATGAGATAAAATACCACGATGTGGAGATACCTGTGGAAAACAGACTGGGCGAAGAGGGCAGGGGTTTTCTCATCGCCATGAAGACCTTCGACAGAACACGCACGGGAGTGGCGGCCCTGAGCGTGGGCTGTGCCCGCTCAGCCTATGAGATATCCAAGGAGTGGACACAGAGACGCATACAGTTCGGCAAACCCATCGCCGCCAACCAGGCCATCGCTTTTATGATGGCCGACATGGCCACGGAGATCGAAGCCGCCCGCCTGTTGACATGGTATGCCGCCTGGGCCTACGACAGCGGCCAGCGGTCCGCCTCCAAGCTCGCCTCCATGTCCAAACTCTATGCGTCAGACATGGCCATGAAAGTGACCACCGATGCAGTTCAGATTATGGGAGGGGAAGGGTACTCACGTGAATATCCCGTGGAGAAGATGATGCGTGATGCCAAATTATGCCAGATATACGAGGGAACCAACCAGGTGCAGCGGATAGTCATCTCAAAGAACATCCTCAAGGAGATGAAAACAGAATAAGAAGATTAATCCTGCATGAAAGTATATTTAAAAGCAGTACCTGTTTTCTTCTATGAGCCTGGCTGCAATGCGGCAGCGGGCCGCTTTCACATCAACAGGATTGATACGCGAAAAACCGCGCAGATAACCCGTCAGCGTCTGTCGTTCCGGCCCCTCAGTAAATGAATTAATGGCATCAAGACCTGATTTGAGAATGTGGTGTGCCGAATCATAGACATAGACATCGAGGATGTCCCTGTATATAGAAATTTTTTCTTTGCCCAGCAATCCTTCGAGTTTCTCGGTCCTCAGAAAGGTTGACTCGGCCGCGTAAGTGTGCATGATGATGTCCGAGATATTGAACAGGATCATTTGCTCTTCGGTCATATCCCGGTGGAATTTTTTTGAAACAGCGCCCAAAAGCAGGAGGGCAATCCTTTTGAAATTTTTAATGGCATTCCTTTTCTCTTCATAATAACTCATGTCACCGCCGTTTTCTTCCATCTCCTGTATCTCTTTCTCAATGTGGGTTGCATAACGTATGACGTCAAAGCCGCTCTTCAGGGATTTTTTGATGGTTGTGTCCACCACCAGCAACCTGTTGATCTCATTGGTACCCTCGAAAATTCTGTTGATACGCGAGTCACGGTATGCCCTGTCGACGTCGGTCTCGGATGAGAATCCCATGCCACCGAATATCTGTACGGCTTCATCCACCACATAATTGAGGGCTTCGGAGCCGTACACTTTCAGTAAGGCCGCTTCGATGGCATACTGCGAGATGCCCTCAATGGTCGCCTGCGGCTTGGCGAATCCCTCGGCGACGAGTTCCCCTATGGCCTCATCCACATTTTTACTGGCTCTGTATACCGCCGATTCGGTGGTGAAAGTACGGATCACCTGCTCGGCCAGCTTATATTTGATGGCCCCGAAACTGCTGATGAGACGTCCGAACTGCTTGCGTTCGTTGGCATAATTCACCGATTGTGTGATGGCTCTCTTGGCCGCGCCCAGGACCGTGCCTCCCAATTTGATACGACCCATGTGAAGGATGTTCAGAGCAATGCGGAATCCCTCACCACGACGACCCAACAGGTTGCCGACAGGCACTCTGGTGTCATTGAAGAAGATCTGAACCGTCGAGGAGCCTTTTATGCCCATTTTCTTTTCCTCGGGATTGATGACGATACCATTAAAATCTTTCTCCACAATGAAAGCGCTGTGAACCCTGTCATTGTCAATCTTGGCGAAGACCGTCAGCACATCTGCAAAACCACCGTTGGTGATCCACATCTTTTGACCGTTCAGGATGTAATGTTGCCCGTCATCCGATAACACGGCGTGTGATTTGCCTGCATTGGCATCGGAGCCTGCGTTGGGTTCGGTGAGACAGTATGCTGCCGCCCATTCCCCCGAGGCCAGCTTGGGAAGGTAGGTCCGTTTCTGCTCTTCATTGCCGTAATAAAGAATGGGTAAGGTACCTATACCGGTGTGAGCCGAATATGCAACGGAAAAAGAATAACCCGATCCCATCGCCTCACTGGCCAGCATGGAGGTCACGAAAGACTGGTCAAAGCCATCGTATTCAACAGGTAAGGAGATGCCTAGAAGACCCAGGGCACCGGATTTACGGATGAGATCACGCATGAGTCCTTTTTCCTGGCTGTCGATACGGTCCAGAATGGGAAAAACCTCAGTCCGGAGAAAATCTTCACAGGTCTGAATGATCATCTTCTGCTCTTCATCGATCTCTTCGGGGATGAATATATCACCGGCATCAGATTCCCGGATGAGAAATTCACCGCCACGCAGCCGTTTTTTATTTTCCATGTACTGTTTTTTTGGATATATAGATTGCTGATTTATAATGCTTAATTAGAAAAATCACTCATGAGATATGAGCGAATTTTTTGGGGCGGTAAAATTACTATTTGATAATGAGAAATCAAAACAGGATAGGGGTGACCTATGTCTGCTGAGCTTCGGCGGTTTGTTTGGAGATCTGGATGACGGTGCTGTCCTTCTCCTTGTCATAGTCCACAGTGATGGTATCGCCCTGCGAGAGTTCGGTTTTGATGATCTCTTCCGCCAGGGGATCCTCCACATATTTCTGAATGGCCCGCTTGAGAGGCCGTGCTCCAAACTGGGCATCCCACCCCTTCTCGAGTATAAAGTCCTTGGCCTCTTCGGTGACGATGATTTTATAACCGATGTTGTTTACCCGTTCGAAGAGATGGGAAAGCTCGATATCGATGATCTTGTGAATATCGTCACGGTCGAGTGAATCAAAGATGACCACGTCATCAATCCTGTTGAGGAATTCAGGGGCAAATGTTTTTTTCAGCGCATTCTCTATGACACTTTTGGCATAATCATTTACTTTCTTCGATTCGGTGACGAAACCGATACCCTGGCCAAAGTCTTTCAACTGCCGTGAGCCAATGTTAGAAGTCATGATGATGATGGTGTTCTTGAAATCCACCTTGCGTCCCAGGCTGTCGGTCAGAACGCCGTCATCAAGCACTTGCAGCAGAAGATGGAAGATATCAGGGTGGGCCTTTTCAATTTCATCCAGCAGGACGATGGAATAAGGTTTACGTCTGACTTTCTCGGTAAGCTGACCGCCTTCCTCATAGCCCACATATCCGGGGGGTGCGCCGATAAGCCGTGATACGGCAAATTTTTCCATGTACTCACTCATATCGATACGCACAAGAGCGTCGGTGGAGTCAAAGAGATATTGTGCGAGTATCTTGGCCAGATGGGTTTTGCCGACGCCTGTGGGGCCGAGGAAGATGAGGCTTCCGATGGGTTTGTTGGGATCTTTTAAACCGGCCCTGTTACGGCGGATGGCCCTCACCACCTTTTTGATGGCTTCATTCTGTCCGATGACCGAATGTTCCAGTTCGGCCTCCATGTTCACCAGACGTTCACTTTCATTCTGGGCGATGCGCTGGATGGGGATACCCGTCATCATGGAGACGACCTCGGCCACGTTCTCTTCATCCACCGTTTCACGGTTTATTTTCGATTCTTCCTCCCATTTCTTGCGTGCCGTCTCGAGATCGTCCTGGAGCTTGCGTTCAAGGTCCCTGTACTTCGCCGCCTCTTCAAACTTCTGACTGTTGATGGCCTTGGTCTTCTTTTGTCTGGTCTCTTCTATCTCATTCTCGATATCGAGTATTTCGACGGGCACGTTGATATTTTTTATGTGCACCCTGGCACCGGCCTCATCGAGGGCATCAATGGCCTTATCGGGCAGGTAACGGTCGGTCATATACCTGTTGGTTAGCGACACACAGGCACGCAGGGCACTATCGGTGTATTTGACCAGATGGTGGTCTTCATATTTCTCTTTGATGTTATTAAGTATCTCCACCGTTTCTTCGGGAGTGGTGGGATCGACGAGGATCTTCTGAAAACGGCGTTCCAGGGCACCGTCTTTCTCTATGTACTGCCGGTATTCGTCGAGGGTGGTGGCACCAATGCACTGTATCTCACCTCTGGCGAGAGCGGGCTTGAACATATTGGAAGCGTCGAGGGAGCCCGAGGCATTGCCAGCACCGACAATGGTGTGTATCTCGTCAATGAAAAGGATGATGTCCCTGTTTTTCTCCAGCTCGTTGAGGACGGCTTTCATTCTTTCCTCAAACTGGCCTCTGTATTTGGTGCCTGCGACAAGAGACGCCAGATCCAGGGTGAAGATGCGTTTGTTGAAAAGAGCCCGTGAGACTTTTTTGTTGACGATTCGGAGAGCCAGGCCTTCAACTATGGCTGATTTTCCGACACCGGGCTCACCAATGAGGATGGGGTTGTTCTTCTTACGGCGGCTGAGGATCTGTGCTATACGTTCCAGCTCTTTCTCACGCCCCACAATGGGATCAAGCCTGTTTTCTTCCGCTGCCCGCGTAATATCCCTTCCGAAATTGTCCAGCACCGGTGTCCTCGACTTGGAATCGGATATTTTCTTCATATTGCTGCTAAAGCTTTTACCACCCTCTTCCGCATCATCGTCGGCGGTGCCACCGGGCAATTCATCGGCAGGATCCTGCCGTGACGGATAGTCTTTATCAGAGATAAAGGATTTCAACTCATCACGTATGGTCTCATAATCCACGCCATAACTGTGCAATAGCTTGGTCACCAGATTCTCTTCATCTTTCAAAATGGCCAGCAGGAGGTGTTCGGTGCCGATCAGATCGCTGTTGAATAATTTGGCTTCCAGATAAGTTATTTTCAAAGCCCGTTCGGCTTGCTTAACCAGGGGTATGTTTTCAGCATACGTCGCACGCTTTCCTTTATTGATAACCGATTGCTCTATTCGTTGCTTGAGCTCATTTATATCGATGCCAAGGTAGGTCAGAATCTGAATGGCCAGGCCTTCTCCCTCACGTATCATGCCGAGTAATAGATGTTCCACGCCAATGTATTCATTTCCCAAACGCAGAGCCTCTTCCCGGCTATATGTCAGGACATCCTTAACCCGTTGTGAGAATTTTGCTTCCATTTATTATTTTCACTTCTGAAGGTGATTTTTTAACTGCCGCCTTATTGAAAAAGGCCTGTATTACCTCAAAAATTATTCCACACAAAATTATACACTATTTTCAATCTGATAACAATCAAATTTGGATAAAGTTTACCCGTTTACCGTCAATACGTTTTACACTGATAATGGTTACAATCTTTCCATACCGTGACACTGTCACTTATGTCATCCGGATGATTCGGTCCCGGTCTGGCCATGATCTGTAAACAAGGCCAAAAATAGGGAGAAACGTATGGCTCAATGGCTTGGATGACAATAATTACTAACATTTTCGTGTTAGTAAGAAAAGAGATTGGAAAAAGGTTCCCGGAACGAAAAAAAACGTATCTTCGAAGTTTAGTTTGTTAAGCCGAAGAGCCTAATAATGAGTAGATTAACAATATTATAATGGGAGAAGAAGAGAAAATTATTGTCGTCAATATTGAGGACCAGATGAAGTCGGCTTACATTGATTATTCAATGTCGGTCATTGTGTCACGTGCTCTCCCTGATGTCAGAGACGGTCTGAAACCTGTACATCGTCGTGTACTGTATGGCATGCTGGAGCTGGGAGTCTTGTCCAACAGGCCTTATAAGAAGTCGGCCCGTATTGTGGGGGAGGTGCTGGGGAAATACCATCCTCATGGCGACACATCCGTTTATGATGCCATGGTCAGAATGGCACAGGAGTGGTCGTTGCGTTATCCCTTGATCGACGGACAGGGTAACTTCGGATCCATCGATGGTGACAGTCCCGCTGCCATGCGGTATACTGAAGCCCGGTTACGTAAGATTGCCGAGGAACTGCTGGCAGATATTGAGAAAGAAACAGTGGAGATGAAACCCAACTTCGATGACACACTGCAGGAACCTGCCGTATTGCCTTCCAAGATACCCAATCTTCTGATCAACGGTGCTTCAGGCATTGCTGTGGGCATGGCCACCAATATGCCACCACATAACCTGAGCGAAGTGGTCGACGGCATTATTGCATATATAGATGACCGGGACATTACCATTGATGGCCTGATGAAATTCATTAAAGGACCTGACTTCCCGACAGCGGGTGTCATTTATGGCCATGAAGGCGTGAGGGAAGCCTATGAAACGGGCCGTGGTAAGATCATAATCAGAGGGGAAGCCAAAATCGATCAGGATCAGAACGGACATGACATTATTATTGTCACCTCCATCCCTTATCAGCTGAATAAAGCGGAGATGATCAAACGTACCGCCGAACTCATCGATGAAAAGAAGATCGAAGGTATAACCGATATCAGGGACGAATCGGACCGGAACGGCCTGCGTATTGTGTACGAACTCAGAAAAGATGCCATCAGCCATGTGGTGCTGAACAAGCTGTACCAATTCACGCCCTTGCAGTCATCGTTTAATGTCAACAACATCGCCCTTGTCAACGGAAGGCCTAAGTTACTGAATCTCAGACAACTGATTGTTCACTTCGTGGACCACAGACATGAGGTCGTCACACGCCGGATACAGTACGAGCTGCGTGAAGCCGAGAAAAGAGCCCACATCCTTGAAGGATTACTTATAGCCCTCGACCACATCGATGAAGTGATTGCCCTGATCAGAGCTTCCAAGACCCCCGATGAAGCCAGAACAGGACTGATGGATCAGTTTCAACTGACCGAGATACAGGCCAAAGCCATCCTCGACATGCGTTTGCAGCGGCTGACAGGCCTTGAGCGACAGAAGATACGTGAGGAATATGACGAGATTATCCGGCTCATCAAATATTATCAGGATGTGTTGTCGGACGAAAGCATGCGCATGGATATCATCAAGAAGGAACTGCTGGAGATAAAAGAAAAATATGGTGACGAGACCAGAACCGATATCATCTATTCGGCTCAGGACATGAGGATTGAAGATATCATTGAGAATGAAGATTTTGTGATCACCATCTCACACCTGGGATACATCAAACGCACACCCTTGCGTGAATATAAGCGCCAGCACAGGGGTGGGAGAGGAGCCAAAGGATCGGAGATACGTGAGGAGGATTTCCTGGAACACCTGTTCATAGCCTCAGCCCATAACTACCTCCTGCTGTTCACCGAAAAAGGAAGGTGCTATTGGCTCAGGGTCTTTGAAGTACCCGAAGGAACCAAATCTTCAAAAGGACGGGCCATACAAAACGTTCTCAACATTCCACCGGATGATAAAGTCAGGGCCTATGTGAACGTGAAGGACCTGAAAGATGAGGACTATATCAATACTAATTACATCATTCTTGCCACCAGGGCAGGTACCATCAAAAAAACATCCCTGGAAGCTTATTCCAGACCCCGGTCCAATGGAATCAACGCCATCAACATCAAGGAAAATGATCAATTGATAGAGGCCAGGATGACAAACGGCCGGAGTGAAGTGGTGATGGCCCTGCGATCGGGCAGGGCGATACGTTTCAATGAAAGCAAGGTGAGACCCATGGGACGTAACGCCGCCGGAGTGAGAGGTGTCAGGCCGTCAGGGCCCGATGATGAGGTTATCGGGATGATATGCCTGGCCAACGGGGGATACGATATCCTTGTCGTCTCAGAGAACGGCTATGGTAAACGATCGAAAATCGATGACTACCGGGTTACAAACAGAGGCGGCAAAGGTGTCAAAACCATCAATATCACACCTAAAACAGGTCAGCTTATCGCTATAAAAGACGTACAAAATACCGATGACCTGATGATCATCAATAAATCGGGTTTGATCATTCGTTGCGCTGTTTCCAGTATCCCGGTGATAGGCCGGGCGACACAGGGTGTGAAACTGATCGGATTGAGGGAAGGTGATGCCATCGCGGCCGTCGCAAAAGCCGGCGTCAGGGAAGACGAAGAGGAGGATAAAGATAAACCGTCAGGTGAGAGCAATAGCCAGAATGAAAAGGAAGATAACACACAGACAGAGAAAAATAAAAACGGAGTGGTTTAAATTATAGCAAATCCGTATATTTGCGACCATGAGACCCGAAACCATCTTAAAAAACATCCTATATGAAAAAAATCGCAGTCCTAATGATCATGGTCATGGCCGTGAGCCAAATCATGGCTCAAAGCCCAAAGGTGCAGAGCGCATACAACTATCTGAAAAGCGGTAAACTGGATAAAGCCAAGGAGAATATTGACGAGGCAGCAAAAAATCCAAAGACAATGAATAACCCAAAAACATGGTTTTATTTGGGTAATATCTATCTGAGCATCTATACATCAACAAACCCTGACTATAAAAAGCTGTCGGATAATGCCCTGGATATCGCCTATGACGCTTTTAAAAAAACCAAGGAACTTGACACCAAAAATGAATTTGAAAATCAGTTGAAGCTTGACCTCATAAATGTGGCCGATCAATATTTCAATAAGGGTGTCAGTTTAATAAAAAGCAACAAGGATTATCTTGGTGCCGAGAAAGATTTCCTCGAGTCAAAAGATATCAATGAAAGTTTTGGCGGGCTTGATTCGCTGTCCACCTATTACGCAGCGATCGGGGCCGAATATGGTGGTGATACGGCCGATGCCATCCAGCTTTACAATCAATTGGTGGATGCCAATTACGATCAACCAAATACATATGTTTCATTAACAACTATTTACAGAGCCAAGGATGAAATGGATAAAGCCCTGGCCACCATTAAATTGGCTCGTGAAAAGTACCCTGACAATACGGATGTTATCATTACGGAAACCAATTTATACCTTAAAATGGGCGATTCACAGAAAGCCCTCGAAGATCTGAAGCTGGCCCTGGCAAAGGAGAAAACGAATCCAACCCTTTATTTTGCTGCCGGGGTGCAATACAACATCATCGCCGATGATACAACGAAATCCGATACCATCAGGAAGGAGGCCTTTAGTGAGGCCGAAAAAGCCTATAAGAATGCCGTCGCACTCGATTCAAATTACTTTGACCCGAATTACAACCTGGGGGCACTGTATGTTAATAAAGCGGCAGCCATCATAGGCATTGCCAATCAATTGCCGTTTGGCGATAAACGCTATGACGCCATGAAAGTGGAGGCAGATTCTTATCTGAAAGAAGCCATTCCATACCTGGAAAGGGCAGTGGCTCTTCATCCCGATGATATCAATTCATTAAGCTCACTACGTGAGATTTATGCCAGACTGGGCCAGTATGAAAAGGCTAACGCCATCAAAGAAAGAATAGACAAGCTGACCAAATAGGGGATATTGTTTTTTGAAGGGGAAGTTTTACTTCCCCTAATTATTAAAATGCCTACTTAACATAATATTAATTATAAGACAAACAGATATAGTTTAAATCACCGGCAAATGATCAATTTTCCTTTCATCATGACACCGCTTTTCGGAGCCAGATAAAAATCAGCCATGATGTCGATGGATCCGTTCTTTTAAATGATCAGTTGTTCACGGAAGATATTTATGTCAATGGCTTTGTATCAGATAAGCGACTGAGTACGGCATTTTATTCTTAAATTTGTTTTTTCAAATCTGATTGTACCATGACGCATCCGGTTATTGATTTACGAAGTGACACGGTGACCCGTCCCGGCCCTGAGATGCTGAAATGCATGTTTGCTGCCGAAGTTGGCGATGATGTTTTCGGTGATGACCCAACGGTGATCGCCTTGGAGGAAAAAGTGGCAGGGATGTTTGGGAAGGATGCCGCAGTCTTCTGTCCTTCAGGCACTATGACCAATCAGATTGCAGTAAAAGTTCATACACAACCTGGCGATGAGATCATCTGTGATGTGGATTCGCATGTCTATAATTTTGAGGCTGGTGGCATAGGTTTTAATTCGGCGTGCTCTATCCGGTTGATCCAGGGTGACCGTGGCCGCATCACCTTTGAACAGATCCTTTCTAACATCAATCCTGATGATGTTCACCATCCCCGGACACGCCTGGTTATTATTGAGAATACATCCAATAAAGGTGGAGGTAGTATATACGGTTTCAATGAGTTGCAAAGGATAAGTCAAGTATGCCTTGAACATGGTCTAAGAAGTCATCTTGATGGCGCCCGACTGTTTAATGCTTTGATCGAAAATGGAGGCGATCCCATGGATTACGGACAGTTATTTGATTCGGTATCTATTTGTCTGTCAAAAGGATTGGGTGCGCCAATTGGATCAGTACTTACAGGTGATAAAGCGTTCATAGCACAGGCACGCCGGGTGAGAAAAGTTTTTGGAGGTGGAATGCGGCAAGCCGGTTACCTGGCTGCCGCCGGTATATATGCATTGGATCATAACATACAGCGGCTGAAGGAAGATCACAGGCGCGCCAGGCAGTTACGCGATCTGTTGGTCTCGCTTCGCTATGTGGATGAGGTGATGCCCGTTGAAACGAACATCATCATATTCAAACTGAAGCCTGAGATGGATACCGATCACTTCATCGGTCAGCTTGGCAAACAAGGCATTCTGGTCGTCGGTTTCGGATCAAACACCATACGCATAGTCACCCACCTTGACTTCACTGATGATATGTTGGATATAACGAAACGGGTCCTCGCCGGCCTGAATTAAAAATATTAGGTCAATAGGTACAGATTTTACGTGCGATATTACCGTTATTTGTGTTTATAATCAGTATATAAATACCTTTAGACGAATTATTCAGTTTAAGTGATGTATTGTATTCACCTGTTGAATACCCCTCTTCTTTGTATATAATTGCACCGGGCATATCCATGACTTCAATAAGGAGCTTACCGCCGGAATGGATTCGTATATTAAATGTCCCCTTGGATGGATTGGGATAAATCATGATGTCTTTTTCTTCCAGCATACGGACGCCGGGGCAGGGATCAACAACAATGGTCTGCCAGGACGAATCGGTGCAACCGTTGATATCTGTGTAAGTGTATACTATCGTGTCGATGCCTACACCGGCATTGGCAGGATAAAACCACCCATTGGCGACTCCGTTACCTGAATAGGTTCCCCCCTCAGGGCTTCCTCCCGTCAGGGGAAAAGCCGCATCATTTTCGCAAACATCTTCGAACGGTGACAGTGTGACATCCGGCAAGGCAAATGAATGCATATACCCTTCTATTTCGCTGGTGCTTGAGTTGACACCGTCGGATACGGTCAATGAGACATCCCAGTGACCCGGATTCTGGTAAGTGACCACAGGATTTTGTTCCGTAGACCATAATGGGCTGCCCCCAGGGAATAGCCATTCCCATGACACGATACTGCCTGTCGACTGGTCAAAATAATGCACTGGAATTCCCGCACATACCTCTGTGACATCCGACGTGAAGTGCGCCGCTAAAGTACCTTCTGCGCATAATTCAAAATAAGGATCAAAGCAGGGAACTTCAGGAGGATAGCATACATCAAAATAAAGCGTCTTATCAGGACATACGATGCAGAATGTCGGGTATCCCAAAAAATTCTGACCTTCAATGGTCGTGTCAATGGCTGCAGGTCCGCCACCCTGGGTGCCCGCACAGGGGTTCGTGATCCCGTACTGTGCTTTATAAGCGTTGATCTGAGCGTTATCGTCGCTTGGGGATAGGCCCCACATAAGGACATTGTCCTGGCCCGCTCCGGTATTGTTATATACTTCTTCAATAATTGAAGCATATAACTGGCAGTAGCCTCAAGTGGTGAAGAATAAATCGAGAAAAACTGTTTTACCCTGACCCAACTGCTGGTATAGATTCCATGTATTTCCATCGGAATCGGTGATGGTGAAATCCCCTATCACGTCCCGTGCTTTAATCATTTTCAGTGCCTTTTGGTCGTTGGCCATGCATCTCCCCGGCTCATGACCTTGTGAAAAAGCATAACCGAAAAACATTGACATACAGATAATTAGTATCCCTTTTTTCATAAAAACACGATTAATGAACGATGATTGTTATTTTCTTACCTCGGTAATGAATGTCAAATATAGCTAATCGCTGAACTCGGCTATAAAAAATAATAAAAAATTTCTCCTGAAAATTGTTTCATTTAAATCGGATTCTTAATTTTGTTATAATAATTTATCAGTACTAATTAAATCCATGGAAATATGAGAAAAAACAATACCCTTTTAACCGTTGGTATCTTATTATTGAGTACCAGTATTCTTTTATTTAGTTGCAAGAAAGATAAGACTATTACTCCTGAATTCAATGTTACGGCAACGAATGTTGTCTTGGAGGGCGGTGACGACGGCCTGCAATTCTTTGGTAAATGCACCAATGACGACGTCAAAATGACAAAGGCAACCATCACGGATCCCATCAATTCCTACCCCATCACCTATAATCTGAACGGTAACTATTTCGTTAAAAACGAAACGTTCGCGTTACAGGATGCCAATGTAGGCTATTACAAAACACTGGGAACATGGAATTTTGAATTTGTCGGAAACCGCACGGCCGATAATACGGCTTTTACCGCCACGGCAACGTTGCAGGTTACTGGAAAATAGATATAG